>JAFGKA010000434.1 GCA_016928855.1 Phycisphaerae bacterium | reverse complement strand
CGATGCCTGCGGCTCCGACGCTGCCTGCCCTGTCGATGCCAGGAGGAGAACCAGGAGACCGATCCTGCGCAGCCCACATCTGCAACCTTGCGCAGCGCCCGTATGGCTATGATCGACCATCAGCTCGCCCATGCCTCCTGGCGGGAGTCCTGAAGAACGTACCGTAGCCGATGGCCGCCACCGATGTCCAGATCGTCGCGAGAGCGCCCGCCCTCAAGGTGCAGTGGCGGGAATCTGATTGAGGAGGGTCTTGCCGAACGTGGAGAAGAAGTCGCCGTTGCCGAGACCGGAGCGCATCTGGTCGCGGCGCACGTCGAGATCCTGGCTGAAGTAGTAGTGCGTCCACGGGTTGTAGGCCGCATCGACGCCGAACCGCACCATGAGCGCATTGGCCAGCCACTCTTCGAAACGCGTCTCGGGCGTATGGGAAACGATCAGGAGATCGCCCGGCTCGAGCGGCACATCCGGCGTCCCGCCGAGCAGGATACCGGCCAGATCCACGCGCACGCGGAGCGTCTCGCCACCGTCTTTACGGCGCATCAGTGTCGCCTCTTTCGGCGCGAACGCCAGCAGCGTCCCGCCGGCCGCGCCGATCGCCTGCATCGCCGAAAGGTCCGAGCCGACCGGCATGGGCACTGGCCCGGGATGGTTCACGAGGCCGAGCGCATAGACCACATCGTGCGAGCGCCTCGCCACGGCCACCACGTCCGATTCACGAAGCGACCCGACGCGCCCGGCACGGACGAGATCCAACGGCCGGCTGAGATCGAACTCCATCGGCTGCTCGGGACACACGGCTGGAATGACCGTCACGCGCACGCCGTCGGCCTTGGCCCCCCCCGCCGCCACGACCGCCTGCAGCACGCTCGTCCGATCGCGGCGCAGCGCCACCAGGGACGGGCGTTCGACCGCCCCCAGCACCATGACATCCACGGTGCCGTATTCGACGATGCGGGCGCTGACGAGCGTGTCCCGCATGAACTGCGGTACATACGCCTCGTATACGAGGCCTTCGACGGCATCGAGTGTGCGCCCCGCGACGGAAACCGACCCGACCGACGGTAATGTGATCGTGCCATCCGCCCTGACGCGAAGCGCATACGTGGCGGGCTGGCCGCCTTCGGCAAAGCCGGAGATCATCAGCTCCAGCACATCGCCGGCACCGATTTCGTAGGGCTGGACGGGCGGTGTCGCGGAAGCCGGCCGCGTTGTCGGCTGGGTCGTCGCGGCAGCCGCAGCGGCCTGCTCCATCGCAAGAAACGCATCGACGGAAAGGCGCGTATCCGCCGCACAGCCAAGCGTCAGGAGGATGCCGACCAGCGAAACCAGGCTGCGCGCGTGCACCCAGGCTGCCTGCCGGCGCACGCCGCGCCCGGGTATGCTTCGTCCGCCCTCCGCTTCTGCTCGTCGCACGATTTCGCTCCCAGTCCCCGCTGGACCGCTCCTTGCTCTGAAGATCGGCCGACTCGTGCCGAAACATTATCTGACAGTGGCACGGGGAGCATTATTGTCCCTGTGTTCTCGGACGTTGGGCGGCCGGGCAGGTCCGATAGCCTCCGATCCGGCCCCGCCGCGTTCATCCCCAACTCATTTCGCGCGCCGCATGGGCCGATACAATCGATCGAGTGGAACCATAGCGCGGCGTCGGCGGATTGGGCCCGATGAGCGTCGCGATGGCTCGCGGCGTAACGCGAGTGCGCAGGCGAGCCCGAGGGGAAATCAGGCAACCGGGTCTGAGCCATCGTCAGGCCCGCAGGTGGGGAAGACAGGAGCATGCAGAACACCACGCGCGGTGTCGGTGGCACGTTACACGGTGCCGAACAGCGTCCGGCCTCTGCGGATTCGCACCCGCCGGATGCGATCCAACGCATTCTGCAGTACAGGCCGTGGATGGAGCGGCTTCGGTATGTCGGCACCGAGCTGATGCCCGCGATGCGGGATCGCGCGGCCGACGCCGAAAAGCTCCGAACGGTCATCGAACAGAACGACGAAGTCCATGCCCGACTGATCATCGCCTTTCGATCCAGTGTCTACCGAACGAAGCCTGAGGTCTCCACGCTCACGGACGCGATCATCCAGCACGGACCCGCCCACGTCCGATGTCTCGCCGTTTCCGCCGCGGTCAGCGACCTGTTCCGGCCGGATGCCGCCATCGGCGACTACCGCCGGTCGCACCTGTGGCGCCACTCGGTGTGGGTCGCCACCGTGGCGCGCATGATTGCGCGACGTCGAAAGATCCTCCGCCCGGACCGGGCGTTTCTCGGAGGCCTGCTGCACGACATCGGCATCATCCTGGAAGAACGCTGCGTTCCCGAGAAGTTTGCGAACATGCTGGCGGTGCTGCCGGGGGACAAACCGTTGCCCGATACCGAGCGGGAGTACCTGGGTACCGATCACGCCGAGATCGGCGATCGCGTCGCGGAGACGTGCGCGTTTCCACCGACCGTACGCGCGGCGATCCGGTACCATCACAGCACGGAGGGCTATCGCGAAGAAGATGCCGCAATCATCCAGTGTGTCGAGATGGCCAACGTGATCTGCACGCTGCGCGGAGCCGCCGCCATCGACAACGCTCGCGTGGCGACGCCGAAGGGCGCGGCCGCCGCGTTGAACCTGCGCAAGCAGGAATTCCGCGAACTGGCCGCGGATCTGGGGCGTAAGAGCGCGCACTGTGAGATGCTGTCGAATCTGTAACGACGGAGGCCCCGTGCCGCACACGCGGCGAAACGACAATGCAACACGAACCAGCCACTCCTGCGACCGAATCAACCGGCGGCGGCGCCGGCTGGAGTGGCCCTGCATCCTGCCCGGCCGAAATCGAGGGGCCGGGGCGCACGCTGCTGCGTACGATCGCCGGCCGCTGGTGGGTTCTTCTGCTCTCGATGGCCGCCTTCTGCGCCGCGGCCAGTCTCTACGCAACGCGAGCCACACCGATCTACGCCAGCGCCGCGAAGCTCCGGGTCGAACAGGAACTGCCGCATCTGGTCTCGGACGTCATCGATATCAGCCGTCGGCACGACCATTACATGGGCACGCAGATCGAGGTGCTCCGGTCACGACCGTTACTCGGGGCTGTCGTCAGCCAGCCGGAGATTCAGGCGATGGCAACACTACACGGCATCGCCGACCCCGCCGGCTTCCTGAAAAGCGCGCTCGAGTGCTCCGTCGGGGACAAGAACGACATCATCAATGTATCGATCAAATCGCCGCACCGCGAGGACACCGCGAGAATCGTCAACGCGGTCACCGCGGCCTACCTCGAGTTCCATTCGAACAGGACGCGCGACACGGCCGCCGAGCTGCTCGACATCCTCCAGAACGCCAAGCGCACCGGCAGCGTCGAGCTGGCCGCCGCGATGGACAAGGTGCTCGCCTTCAAGCGGGCCAATGGCGTTCTGTTTCTCGAGGACGAGCGGGGCAACATCATCACCCAGCGGCTGGCCAGGCTCTCCGCCGAACTGACAAGCGCGGAAATCGAAACCATCCAGGCCCAGACGGCCTTCGAAGCCGCCGCCGCCATCCGGGACCGTCCGCAGCAGGTGATCCAGATGCTGCGCACCGCGGGCAACGAATCACTCTCGTGGCACCTGGAGCAGGAGAACGTCGACAGTCGTACTCAACTTGCCGAGCTGGAACTGAAGCACCGTGCCCTGCTCGAAAGCTACAGTCCCACGTTCCCGCTCGTGAAGCGAACGGAATCGGCCGTGGCCGCGGCCCGCACGCAGGCGGAGGAAAACGATCGGATACTGGCGGATCTGCTTCTGTCGGCACTGGAACAGCGCGCCGCCGGTTGCCGGGCCCGGGAAGATCAGATTCGAGCCGCGGTAGACGAACAGAAGGTGCAAGCCATGGACTTCAACGCCAAGGCGATCGAGTATGACATGCTTCGAACAGAACTCGAGCGCCAACAGCGGATGTGCGACATCCTGGAAAGCCGTATCAAGGAAATCAACATCACCGAAAACGTCGGCGGCCTGAACATCTCCGTCCTGGAGCCGGCCCAGATCCCGACCATGCCGATCTACCCGCGAAAACGCCAGATCGTCAGCCTGGCGGCTATTCTGGGCCTTTTGACGGGGCTGGGCCTCATCGTCGCCTGGCAGTGGTGGTTCGGCAGTACGCCAGCCGTGGCCGAGATGTCGAATCTGCTGGCGTTGCCGTTGTTGGGGAATGTTCCACCGACAACGGGGACCAGCCTGCACGGCCGCATGGATCTCGCCGCCTGCGACGGCGTGTCGTCGGAAGCCTCTGTCGCCTACCGCGCCATCCGCACAGCGCTCGACGCCCGTGCCCCGGAGGGCACTGCGAGGACCGTCCTGGTCACATCGCCGACGGACGAAGACGCCTCGGCGGTCGCAGGCCGCCTGGCCGTCACGATGGCCGAGACTGGCAAACGCATTCTGCTTATCGACGCAAACCTGCGCCATCCGCGGCAGCATGACCGGTTTGGCGTCGAACGCTCGCCCGGCTTACACGGCCTGCTGTCGAGCGATACGCCATTCTCCGCGGCCATCAAGTCGACGGGCATCGCAGGCCTGGACCTGCTGCCCGCCGGCGCGGTCGTCCCAGCGATGTCCGGCCCACTGGGCAGCGGGCTGCTCGGCCATCTGCTGGAGCTGCTGGCGTTCCGCTATGATGCGATCCTCGTTGATTCACCCGATGTTCTGGGCGGCACGGACACGTGCACCATCGGCGCCTATTGCGACAAGATCATCCTCGTCATCAAGCAGCACGCCACCTCCGGCGAACACGCCGTCCGCGCGCGCAACGCGCTGGCCACCGTCGGCGGCAACATTCTCGGCTTCGTCCTCTGCGATGCCCAGGAGTCGAAGAGGAATACACCGTTCAGACAACCCGCGACCGCGGCTGTCTGACGGATAACGCTCCACGCGTACCGCTCGACACACGGTCGACCGGACAGACACGACGTCCCATAAGCCCCGACACAAAAACAATTGAGGATACGCCCTCATCGTATCGCCACATCGTAGAATGCCTTTCTACGGCACTCCATTCAGACGCGCATCGGAGTAAAGCATCCCCTTAGGCCAACCGATAAACCAGTGGCGGTGAACGTACAGCATCGCCCCCTACCATCGTGAAGCGGACTCGCACGGAAGGGAAAGCGGCTCCCCTTGACGAGACACGGTTGGGAATACGTTGCGAGACGGATTGCGCTTGCCACCGTGTGAGCCTGACTGTTTGCGCAGCGTCTGAAACAAGGTGCGCGACGACACGCTTCGACAGTGGCTGTTGGCCCTGAACCCGTGACCGCGTTGCCGGTGGAGCCGGTGCGCCCACGGAGGGCCCGCAGTCGGACGGCGGGGAACGAGATGGCAACCTATTTCTGCGCGTACGGCGTCGCCTTTGTGGCGTCGATACTGTTGACGCCGCTACTGGCTCGATTGGCGCGTCCACTTCGATTAATCGACGCGCCCGGCCCTCGAAAGGTCCATCGCACGGGCATTCCGAATTCCGGCGGCGCGGCCGTATTCCTCGCCACGACAGCCGCGGCACTGCTGACCATCATCACGTACGGCACTGTAACCGAAGCGGCATCCGCACCGCTCGGTCGCCTGTTGTGCCTGCTTCTGCCCGGCACAGGAATCTTCCTGCTCGGGCTCGTCGACGATATCCGGAACGTGCCGGCCCGATGGAAGCTCGCCGGCCAGCTCGCGGCAGCCGTGGCTGTATGCCTGTGTGGCATCCGTTTGAACCTGGCCGCGTTCTGGCCCAATGCTCCACTGCCGGCAGCCTGGCTGGGCTGGCCGGTTACCGTGCTCTGGATTGTGAGCGTGATGAACGCGATCAACCTGATCGATGGCCTCGATGCCCTGGCCGGCGGGCTTAGCATGATCGCCTGCGTGGCGGTGGCCTTTGCGGGTTTGAGCGCCGATCAGCCAGTGGTCGTGGTTGTCACATTGGCCGCGCTTGGCGGCCTGAGCGGATTCCTGCCCTACAACCTTCACCCAGCCCGAGTCTTTCTCGGCGACTCAGGATCATTGTTTCTCGGCTTTGTTGTCGCGACAGCAAGCATCATGGTAACGACCGGCCGGTCAGCACAACCCCAGTGGTTTCTGCTGCCCCTTGTGGCGCTCGCGATACCGCTGATGGAGATGACCATCACGACCCTTCGACGCCTCCTGCGCCGCCGGCCGATCTTTGTGGCAGACCGCGGCCACGTGCACCATCGACTGCTCGACCTTGGCTTTAGTCAGCAAGGTGTCGTT
>JAFGKA010000433.1 GCA_016928855.1 Phycisphaerae bacterium | reverse complement strand
GCCGGACGAACATGGACCGATCTTACCCGCGGGACACCCAAATCAGGAACACCCCCCTTGTCAAATAAGGACTTACAAGCGTCCCGAAGCCTCACTCGGAACTCAGGTGTCGAGGCGGCAGCGGTTTTCCATGTGTTGAACCGCGGCAACGACCGGTAGAGGCTGTTTCGCAACGAGGCCGATTTCGTTTTCCGTTCCTGACCGGACCTACGACACTGCCCCGACCTATGACTGCCACGGCCTACGGCTATAAACCGTTTTAGGGAAATAAGTTACGAGATGTCCGAGCTTGGCCTGCACTTGCTCTTCAGGCGGTGGAGGCTCAGCCGACTTCGCGGCGCTGGAACAGCGCGACGGCCACGCCCAATGCGGCACAGGTGTAGGCCAGTGCATACAAGCCAGCCATGCCGACGTAGGAGAGCGTCACGGCATGTCCCTGCGTAATCGCATCGGTCACCCAGAGCGCCCCCACGTTCGGCGCGAGCCAGTAGCCCACGCGGGCAAGAATACTCTCGTCGGCCCGTGTACCAAAAAAATAATCGGATACCAGGCCCACGACCAGGATTCCCGTGCAGACGGCAAGGGTCATCACCTGTCCCAGACGCGTCGAGGCCGCCACGGCCACCGCCGTCAGCACCAGGACTACCAGGAACACGAGCGCCACTGCGGCGATCACCTGCCCATCGACGAAGTCCTTGCCGAAACTCTGAACCTTCCACATGGGATCGATGAAGGCCACGAGGACGACGGCTAGGGTCATGAGGGGCACCGCTAGTCCGACAGCTACTGACGCAAATTGGGTCCCATAAAAATAGTTCGAGAAGCCGCCTACGAGGAATATGAGGGCCAGGGCTCCGACGCCGAACAGAATGACAGGCATATCGAAATCCTGACTCGTCCGTTCCATCACCTTATGGCGGACGGTCAGCATGAGCACGAGCGAGCTTAGGTAGATCGCGATGGCCAGGGCGGCGGCCAGCCCGCCGAATTTGCCCAACAGGAACACCGGCCGCCCGACCGGCTTGCTGATTACAGTGAGAACGGTCTTGTTGTCGATTTCGCGGCCCAGGACCCCGGCGGCACTGAACGCTGCCAAGAACAAACCGCTCATCAGCAGCGTAGAAAGCCCCAGGTCGATGAGCAGCTTATTGTCATCATCCAGTGTGTAGCCACTGATGGACACGTTAAGGACGAGGAGTCCTGCGGTTACGAGCAGAATGATGCCATAAATGGGCTGGCGAATCGTTTCTACAAAGCAGTTGGCGGCAACACTGAGCAATCTGGACCACATGGTTGAGTCTGTCTCCCGTACACCGGGGTCACCGGCCACCGCCGCCCTCGGCACGGCGCCTTGGCAGCCTGGGGTCGTCATTGTAAGCTAACGGGCCCGGCGAGCAATCGCTGGAATGAGTACGCCGCTGACCATGGGAGAGTTTGCCCCCCGGCCGAATGGTCCGGGCGTGGCGGGAACATCGCAGATGACGAGCACATGGCCTGAGAGACGCGCGTTGGTCGTCAGCCTCGTGGGGCTGGTTCTCCAAATCATGCTGGCAGTGGTGCTGCTGGTGGTGGCGTTGTGGAACGGCTCCGAAGCCAACCGCGCCGCCGCCCTACTGGCCACATGCGGCCTGCCGATCTGGGTCCTGCTGGCTCTGATCTACAAACAACGCCAGTTGGTCCGCGAGGAGACCCTCGAGACTGAACAGCTCAAGCGGGAGCGCGAGGCGAGCGGAGCCGGAGCGGCGTTGTTCGCCGGCGACGAGGAGCGTCTGCTCGTGGCCCGACGACGGCTCCAGTGGATATACCGTTGGCTGGTACCCCTATTCACGATCCTCACGATCGGCCTCCTGGTTCTCTTGTCGCTGAAATATTGGTCATGGTCCTTCGGCCGCAGCGTTTACGATAAGGGCTGGACGATTCCGGAGAACGCCAGCGTCTCGTTCGCGTTCGTGGTCGGCGTGGCATTCGTGGCGTTTCTGATGTCGCGCTACGCCACAGGCATGGCGAAGCAGCCCGAATGGCGGCTTCTTCGTGCCGGCGCCGCGTACTTGATGGGAACGACGCTGGCCTGTGTGGCCGTAGCGGTCATGCTAGGCCTGGTGCAGTTCCAGGCCGTGGTGCCCGAGCGGGTTCTGGCGTACGTCCTGCGCATTCTGCTGCTGGTGCTGGCGGCGGAGTTTCTCCTGAATTTCGTGCTGGATTTCTATCGACCGCGGCAGCCGGGCGATGAACCGCGTCCGGCGTTCGACAGCCGGCTGTTCGGGCTTTTCTGCGAGCCGGGCGGCATCGCCCACAGCATCGCCGAAGCGCTGAACTACCAGTTCGGTTTCGAGGTCAGCTCGACGTGGTTCTACAAGCTGATGCAGCGGGCGATTACTCCGGTCATCGGCTTTGGCATCCTGACTTTGTTCGCGATGTCCTGTTTCGTCATTGTGGATACGGGCGAGATGGTCGTCATCGAGCGGTTCGGCAGACCGCTGCAGTCCGCGGCCGTCAACGAGGCGGACGACGCCACTTCGAGAACAGCGAGATTCGACGCCCTCGGTCCGGGGCTGCGCCTCAAGCTGCCGTGGCCCATCGACATTGCCCACCGATACCCGGCGGAGCGAATCCTGGACGTAACGATCGGCGTTACGACGGCCACCCTGGAGGAACGTGCGACAAAGCTGAAGGAACCGCTCGTGTGGACGCAGGAGCACGAGTGGATGCCACACGTAAACGTGATCGTGGCTACGGATGAGGGTTCGCAGACGCCTCCGGCGTCGGAGACGACCGCGACGGCCCCGGTCCAGTCCAGTCGCAGTGTTGCGGTAAATCTGCTCCGCGTCTCCATGCCGATCCACTATCGCATCAAGGATCTGCAAGCCTGGCGCACGACATTTGTGGAGCCGGAGAAGATCTTCGAGGATGTTGCCTATCGGCAATTGACCAAGTACAGCGCTGGCGTGGATGTGGATCAGGTCATGGGTGCAGACCGCACGATGGTCGCGAACGACCTGCGGAAATTGATCCAGGACGAGGTGGATGCACTAGGCCTGGGTGTCGAAATTGTGCTGCTCGGCATGCAATCTGTCCATCCCCCCAAAGAGGTAGCCAAGGAATTCGAGGCTGTCGTGGGCGCCGAATCCAAGAAACGCGCCGCGATCCGAACGGCGCAGTCCGAGCGAAACAAACTCTTGTCAGAAGTTTGCGGTGACGTAGCCCGCTCGCAGCAGATGGTCGAGGCCATCTCGAAATTCGGCGGTCCGGGCGTCCGGCCGGCCGAAAGTGCCCAGGCCCGCGAATTGATCGATGACCTGCTGAACGGGAATCCGGCCAAAGGCGTCCGTCCGATCACCGGCAAGGCCGCGAAGGCAATTGCGGAGGCCCGCGCCGAGATGTGGCAGCGCATCAACAGTACGCGTGCCGACGCCAAGACCTTCGAATTGGAAATCGCGGTATTTCGGAGTGCCCCGGAAGTCTATCGGTGGCGGAAGTACCTTCAGGTGCTCAGCGAGGGATTGACCGGTGTCCGCAAGTATCTCGTCGCGGCCGATGTCGATCCGATCTACCAGTTACAACTGATGGACCCGTCGGTGGCGGACATTGAAATGGCTCTCCAAGGCACGGAATAGTCCCAGTACCAGCGCACGGAGACGTGGCGATCATGAAGAGGAATCTGCCTTCCATTGTGACCGGTATCACCCTCGTGGTGATTCTGGGGCTGTACATGACAACGTACCAGGTACGTTTCACGGAAACGGCCGTCCTGAAGACCTTCGGCGAAGCCCAACAGGACGCCGTGAAAAAGGAGCCCGGTCTGTATCCAAAGTGGCCGTGGCCGATCCAGGAAGTGAAGGTCTACGACAAACGGACCCGCATCCTGGAGACCCACACTGAGCAGACGGCCACCCATGACAAGAAGCCGGTGATTCTGGCTTCGTTTACGGG
>JAFGKA010000432.1 GCA_016928855.1 Phycisphaerae bacterium | reverse complement strand
TCGAGGCCGAGCGCGATGATGCCGCTGGCCCGCGGCCGGCTGAACGCGCCGAGCGCGGTCTTTTTCACGACACCCTGCGCCGTGGCGAACATGACGAAGTTCTCTTCGAACTCCTTCACCGGCACCATGGCCTGGTAGGTCTCGTTCGCCTGCATGTGGACGAGGTTGGCGATGGACCGGCCGCGGCTCGTGCGCTGCATGGAGGGGATGTCGTACACCTTCAGCCAGTAGACGCGACCGCGGTTCGTGAAGATCAGCAGATAGTCGTGCGTGCTCGCGGAGAAGATCTGCTCGATGAAGTCGCCTTCGCGGGTATCGCTGCCCTTGAGGCCCTTGCCGCCGCGGCCCTGCTTGCGGTAGGCGTCGACCAGGACGCGCTTGATATAGCCCTGGTGGCTGACGGTGACGACGACCTGTTCGTCGGCGATCAGCTCCTCCATCGAGAACTCGCCGACGGGCATACCGACTTCCGTGCGGCGGTTGTCGCCGTAGCGATCCTTGATCTCGTAGGTATCCTCTCGGATGATGTCGTTGACGAGCGCCTCATCGCGCAAAATGGCTTCGTAGCCCTCGATTTCCTCGGTCAGGCCGACGTATTCCTTCGCGAGCTTCTCGATCTCGAGCCCGGTCAGTCGCTGCAACTGCATCGCGAGAATCGCTTGCGCCTGCACGGCCGAGAGAAACTGGTCCTCGCGGCTCGCCCGCGCAACAAACGTCTCGGGCAGGGCGACCGCCAGAGTGGCCAGCTCGCCCAGGCGCAACGGTCGTTGCGTGAGCCGGTCCTTCGCGGCCGGCGGGTCGGGGGATTGCTTGATCAGTTCGATGATCGCGTCGATGTCGCCGACAGCCAGGATGAGGCCTTCGACGATGTGGGCGCGCTGGCGGGCCTTGCGCAGAAGGAAGTTCGTTCGCCGCCGAATGACTTCGCGCCGGTGGTCGATGAACACTTCGACCATCTGTTTGAGGGTGAGCGTGCGGGGCTGGCGGTTGACCAGCGCGACGTTCATGATCGTATAGTTCGTCTGCAGCGGCGTGAACTGATAGAGCTGGTTCGTGACCAGGTCGGGGTTCCCGTCGCGTTTGAGTTCGACGACGATGCGCACGGGGTGGTTGCGGTCCGACTCGTCACGCACGTCGGCGACTTCCGGCAACTCGCCGTGCTTGACGCGCTCGACGATTCGCTCGGTGATCGTGCCGCGCAGGATCTGGTACGGGATCTCGTCGACGACGATGAGCGTCCGGTTGCGGTGCTCTTCCGTGTGGAGCTTGCCACGGACGGTGATCGTCCCGCGGCCGGTTTCGTAGGCTTCGCGAATGCCGCGGCGGCCGCAGATGATGCCGCCGGTGGGGAAGTCCGGGCCCTGTACGATCTTCATCAGCTCGGCGATGGGCGTATCGGGTTCGTCGAGCAGTTTGACGATCGCGTCGCAGACTTCGCGGATGTTGTGCGGCGGGATGTTGGTCGCCATGCCGACCGCGATGCCTGTCGAGCCGTTGACCAGGAGATTCGGAAACTTGCTCGGCAGTACGACCGGCTCTTGGCGCGTGTTGTCATAGTTATCTTCGAAGTTGACCGTTTCGTACTGGATGTCGTCGAGCATGTCGACCGCGCAGCGGGACATGCGGGCTTCGGTGTACCGCATCGCCGCGGGCGGGTCGCCGTCAATCGAGCCGAAGTTGCCCTGGCCCTCGACGAGGGTGTAGCGCATGTTGAATGGCTGGGCCAGACGCACGAGCGT
Organism: Phycisphaerae bacterium; assembly: GCA_016928855.1. Classification (GTDB taxonomy): domain Bacteria; phylum Planctomycetota; class Phycisphaerae; order UBA1845; family PWPN01; genus JAFGKA01. The sequence continues at coordinate 2,640 of JAFGKA010000432.1, read as the reverse complement.
GGGGTAGATGACCGCCTCGCCGTGGGGGTGGTAGTTACCGGAGGTGTCGCCGGCGATCTTCGCGCACTTGCGGGCCTGCGACCGGGGGCCGAGGTTGAGGTCGTGCATCGCCATCAGGATGCGGCGCTGGCTCGGCTTGAGGCCGTCGCGCGCGTCGGGCAGCGCCCGGGCCATGATGACGCTCATGGCGTAGGTCAGGTAGGAGTCCTGCATCTCCTCGATGATGTGCAGATCCTGAATCCGTTCGGGTTGTTCGGCCATGTCGACTCCTGCGTTCGAACCCGCGGGCTCGGGCGTGTCCCGGTGTCCCGAGTTGCCTTTGAGAAACACAGTATTGATAACCGATTTCGGCTCGTTCCGCCAGCGCGGCGGGATGCGGCGATTGCGGCGGCGGGGGATTGAAAACGGCGTGGGCCGGCCGGCGCCGTCGTATGGCTACGGGAGAGGGTTGCGGCGGGTGGACGGCTTACCCCGCGAGCGCTGCTGCCGCCTTCTGGCTGCTCGCGCGGGCCGTGCGGGGCGATGGACGCGAGCGTCTTGCGCCGCTCAGCGTGGGTGTTGTCGGCGCGGAGGTGTCATGCGCGGGCGTGCCCGGAACGTCGCGTGGGGCGGCCGGGGTTCGACTGTCCGGCGCATGCGGACGGCGGCGCGTTTTCATGCGTCGTGGTGGCGGAAGGCCTATCCGCCCGCGAGCTCGTAGAGCCCGTGGCCGACATAGCGTAGCTTGCCCTGGCGCACGAGTTCATCCCAGACGGCCTGGGGATACTGGTTGGGTGGCTGGACGGCCATGATGCCTGACTGGCCGCCGCTGGTCATCGCGCGGTGGCCGAGGCGCGACTCATCGTCGAGGCGAGCGAGCTTGAGCCGCTTCTTGAACGCGCGGTAGGCCCGCTTGGTCTCTTCGAGAGGGATGCCGCCACCGGCCGGTGGAACGGGCTGATCTGGCTGTTCAGGTTGATCTGCGCACATGGTCGAGTCACCTCGGTCGCGATCATATCCGCCGGCGGAAGAAAGGGAAAGTGGTCAACGGCTCCGTGGCCGCCGCCGACCCGGCCACCGATCGCCAGTACGTCTACCTCCCAGTTGCATAAGAAGACACCACCACGAAGCACACGAAGAGCACGAAGAATGGGATTTGTGACGATCCAGTTCACACAAAGAGACGGAACCTGGAGCCAGATCGTTGGATTCTTCAGCCCGTCGTCCGATCTCCAGTCTTCTTCGTGTCCTTCGAGCCCTTCGTGGTTATCCTTCTTGCAGCGTTGGGGTCTACGGCGCCGACTACGTCGATGAGTTCGTCGCCCAGATCGACGTCGGCGACACCGAGCGCCCCCGATGGCTACGTCTTCGACGACCAGACATGGCTTCAGACCCCGTTTCCTTCGCGCTACGAAGAGAACTTTTCACTCATGTGGCCGCCCGGCTGACGTCCGCCAGTTGCCGATTCATCTCCATTGCCGAAGCCCAGCTTCTCGGGGGTGATGCCGAGTTCCTCGAACGTGAAAGGCCGGGCGCATTCGGGGCAGCGCTGCTCGGTGAGACCGAAGAGGCAGTATCCGCAAGCGGGGCAGATTTCAGAATGCGTCGGCTTGGGCTGCAGTCGACAAGTCACTAGTCTCCAAAGTACCCGATCAAGAGGCGGGTCAGTCAGGACCACGGCTTCACCGACCGTGGCGAACAGAAGACCAATGCTGCCGAGCCGCGCCGACCATAGACCAACGGAGCCATGGCCGACAGCGTTTTCGAAGAGCAGGCCGAGAGAGTAGAAGACGGCAGGCGGAAACGTGAAACAGAGAAACGCGAGATCGCCCAGTCGGGCGGCGAATGCGAGGTAACACAGCAGGACCAGGGGGGGGACGAGCCCTGCGGCCAGGAATCCCACGGCATTGGCAACCGTCCACATCGCCATGTGCTGCTGCAACATGTATGAAAGGACGAAGATGATCCACGCGGTGCCCCACAGCGCCAAGACAACTGCTAGTGCCCAACCGCAGCCCCGAGCCCAGCCGTGTCGTCCACCGATTCGGGCCGCTGCCGCAGACGCGGCCAATAGGCCCAGAAGGTGCAGGTTGAGACATGAACAGACATTGACGAGCCGATTCAAAGGGTCGCGGGCTTGCGTGTTGGCGATCAGAACAGCGAGCCAGCGCGCACGCGTTCTCTCCCAAGGCGTTTCCGCAAAGGGCATAACGAAGGTTGCCGCCAACAGCAGACCGGAAACAACAACGACCATCCGCCACGGCTTGGCAGCGTGCTGGAGATCACATTCAGCGCTGGCGGTCGTGCCAGTGGTCATTCGTCGCCTCACTTCCAAACTGTCGGCGGTGCCTCGGCCAGTTCTCCATGGAACAGACTTGTACCGAAAAGCGGGCTGCAATGAAAGGCTTGGCGATGGAGTCGATGGAGACGATCGTCGTTCGTGGCGTCGAAATGACACCATCGGACGAAAGTCGGATGTGACCGGACCTCGCGTAGCTGAATAGCATTCGAGCCTGCTTCGTCGTTCTTGATGCGCAAGAACACGGGCGCGTCCGCCTAGTGAGGGGCGCGCCCGGTTCGTTTTCGGTTACTTCGGCGATTGAATCAGAACTTCCAGGGACTCCGCATCGGCCGGGCCAGCATCTTGTTGGCCTCGGCGTC
>JAFGKA010000431.1 GCA_016928855.1 Phycisphaerae bacterium | reverse complement strand
TCGTCCGGTTTCGCAAATTGCATCAATTCCGCGACGATGTGGCTGCACCGCTGGGCCTGCTCGGCCAGGACGCGCGCGATGCGCTCGGTCGCCTCGTCCGGCGGGCTGCTCTGGAGCATCTGCGCCCGGCCTGAGATCACCGCCAGCGGGTTGTTGAGTTCATGCGCAGCGCCGGCGGCCATCTCCGCAATCATTGACAGCGAGCGGGTCCGGGCGGCCTCGCCCTGCGCCTGCTGCAGGCGGCGATTGATATCGGACAGTTCCTCGTTGAGCCGCTGTGCGTCGTACTGGCTCTCGACCGTGCCGAGCCACAACCGAATCGCCGTCACCATCGCGCCGAGTTCTGCCGATTCCTGGGCCCAGCGCGCGCCGGCATCCATCTCGCCGGCAATCAGCAGCCCGGCCGAGCAGCGACCGTCCTGAATGACCGGACACAGCCACGGCAGGGCCACTCCCGCCTCGGCCGCGACCCGCTCGGCGAGCCCCGGCGCCACCGTCGCCGCAGGCAGGAAGCTCACTCCGCTCGTCGTCGGGTCCGTCACGGCCGACCAGACTTCGGGCAGCACGAACATCAACGTATCCCAGACCAGCGACCGCACGGGTGTATTCGGCTCGGTGGCCACGCCCACATGCAGCAGCCCCATGCTCGGCGACGCAAAGAACACGGCCGCCGCCGGCACCTCGAGCGCCGTGCGAATGGCGTCGGCCGCCGCGGCACACACGTGGCCGTGCGTTGCCGCCCCGGCGATCCGCCGGTTCATCTCGTTCATCGCCGCAAAGTAGCGGCTGCGCATCGTGAGCTGCCGGTTGGACGACGCGAGTTGCGCGTTCGCACGGCTCAGTTCGTCATTCGCATCGGCCAGGGCCCGCACGTACAGCTCCTGGCTCGTGAGTTGATCCAGCCCGATCAGATGGGCCCGCTCCTCAATCCGCGAGGTCAGCTCCGCGGTGATGCGCCCGAACTGCGCCGGCGTCAGGCCGATCGCCTCGGCCAGAGCCAACGCGGGCGCGTCCGGGTGATAGTTGCCCGAGTATCCCACGCGCAGCTCGCGCGCCAGCCGATCGGCGAAGTGCACCAGCCGAACGGCGTCGGCATGCTTAACGGATGCCGGCAGCGCCGACGGACCATGATGGTGCAGCCAGATGCACTCGGTCAACGCCTGCGGGAACCGCCACCGCTGCGCCAGGCGATGCCCCACGACCGTGTGGTCCACACCCAACAGCTCGCGCTCCATATCCGCCACGCAGGCACGAGCCGTGTTCGTCCGGCGAACGACCCGGTCATAGCTCTTGGGCAGGCACGCATCGAGCGCCACCTTACCGATATCGTGCAGAAGCCCGCAGACAAACGCCTGCTCCGGCTCGATCGATCCTCGCAACTCCTGCGCCGCGAGCTGCGCGCCACACGCGACCGCCAGAGAATGCTTCCAGAACTCCGTCCGGTCGAATTCCGTATCTTCCGGTTCGGCGCGGCGAGCGAAGGTCTCGAAGATCTTGATTGATAGGACGGCGTTCCGGATCGCGTCGAAGCCCAGCAGCACGACGGCCCTATCGATCGTCGAGACTTCCGAACGGACCCCGGTGCTTGCCCGGCGGGTCATGGCCAGAATCTTCGCTGTCAGGGATTGATCGGATTCGACCAGCCGCGTCACCTCACGAGCGTTCGAATCCGACGCCGTGGTCAGTTCCAGCACGCGGGTCGCCACGCTCGGCAGAGTCGGCAGGTTGTCGAGCTGCGCGAGGATCAACTCGACGCGCTCGTTGGGCTGGCTCGCCTCCAGCTTCGTTCCCACCATGAGTACCCCCAAGAGGCCGCTCACTGCGCCGGAATCACCGGCATTCCCAGGGACATTCGTCTATCCGCTGCCGCCGTGTGCCTCAGCGCTCAGACGTTCAGCAGCCGGACCATCCGCCCGACGAGGTCGTCGATCTGGAACGGCTTCTGCAGGAAGTCATCCGCGCCGGCCGCCAGCAACTCGTCAATCTCGTCGCGATCCACCACGCCGCTGATCACGATCACGCGCACATGCTCGAACGCCGGATTGCTCCGAAGCGTCCGACACACAACGTTGCCGTTGATATCCGGAAGTTTGAAATCCAGAATGACCAGGTCCGGCCGGAACTCATGCGTCAGTAGACCTGCATCGTAGCCCGTGCTGGCGGTCTTGACCTCGAAACGCCCGTCCCGCTCGAGCAGTTCAACCAGCATCTCGACAATGGCTTCGTCATCATCCACAACGAGAACCCGCTTTTTGCCGGACTCGAGGTTGTCCAGCGGGATGTTGTTGTCCTTCATGAACTGGATCAGGTTGTCGCGCGGAATCCGCCGGAACCGTGATCCAGGCACGCGAAAGCCCTTGAGCCTGCCGCTGTCGAAGCAACGGATCACCGTTTGTTGACTGACCTTGCAGATCTGGGCCACCTCACCGGTCGTGTAGACGGTCTTCAGGCCCCAGTTCTCTTTCTGTGAAGGCAGGTTGGCGGTAGACACGGCTAGTTCCCCTGACCATAAACTTGACGCAGACTCCCTAGCTTTACCATCTTCCGGTGGCAATATACACTTCGGCTGGGGCAAGCGTCAACTGAATTCGCGCGGGCAACGCCGATTTTTCGCCAATCGATACAGACGTTACGGTCGCTTCGATTGCACCCGCTGGCGAAGGTGGAGGTAGAGCACGCTCAGGTCGGCAGGCGAGATGCCACTGATGCGACCGGCTTGGCCGAGCGTGCGAGGCAGGATCTGGGTGAAGCGTTCGCGGGCCTCGGCCCGCAGCGACGGCACCGACCGATAATCGAGATCGGCCGGAATTCGCACCGATTCGGTCTGTCGGAACCGGGCGATCTGCTTCGTCTGTCGCTCGATATACCCCTCATATTTCGTCCGAATCTCGGCCTGTTCGAGGGCCTCGGGCAGGACGCCGTCCAGCAACGCCCCGTGCTCAGCCACGAGCGATGCGATACGCACCTCGGGCCGCCGGAGCCATTCACGAAGGGACAACCCGCGGGACCGCGTCGTTTCGAGCCATGCTTCGATCGCTGCCACTTGATCGCGTTTCCGCTCGAAGCGTTGCCACCGGGCATCATCGACCAACCCGACTGTCCGGCCGATCGGCGTAAGACGTTCGTCGGCGTTGTCGCTGCGCAACTGCAGCCGGTACTCGGCGCGCGATGT
>JAFGKA010000430.1 GCA_016928855.1 Phycisphaerae bacterium | reverse complement strand
GCTGCCGGCGCGAAGGACGTGGATCCGGCCCTGCAGGAAATCCGCGTTACGTTTGATCGCGACATGGACCCGAAGAGCTTTGCGTTCATCAGTCGTGGATCGGGTTATCCGGGCCGCCGTGGTGGTGGGCCGTATTGGCCAGATGCACGCACGTGCGTCCTGCCGGTGACGCTCGAGCCGGGCCGTGACTATTGGGTGGGCATCAACAGCGACAAATTCGAGGGCTTCAAGTCCACCGACGGCACGGCGGCCGCGCCGTATCCGATCGCGTTCCACACCGCGGGCGAAGTGGTGGCTGCAACGCAACCTGCCACGAAATAATCGTCCGGCACGGACGAATACCAGTGTGATGTTCCCAGCACGGGTGGGTCGGGCAGCCACGGTGGTTGCCCGACCCACGGCCTTTGGGGACGTTACTCATTGCTGGCGGGCAATGACTACCGCGCAACCACGGTAACCCCGCCCGATCCGCGCGGACCCCAGCAATGAGTGACCGCTTTTCGGGCCGCTCAGGCGCTTGCGCCGGTCAGCACCAATGAATCATTCTGGCCGCCGAAACCGAAGCTGTTGGACATGCACGTCCGCACGCGCACCTTGCGAGCCTCGTTCGGCACGTAATCGAGATCGCAGTTCGGGTCCGGCTCGTGGTAGTTGATCGTCGGCGGCACGATCTGGTCGCGGATCGCCAGGACACAGGTGATCAACTCGACCGCGCCGGCCGCGGCGATCAGGTGGCCCATCATGCTCTTGATCGAGCTGATCGGGATCCGCGGGGCCCGATCCGCAAAGACACCCCGGATCGCCTTGCTCTCGATCTTGTCGTTCTCTTCGGTGCCCGTGCCGTGGGCGCTGATGTAGTCGATGTCCGCGATCGTCCGGCCAGCGTCCTTGAGCGCCAACTGCATCGCCGCGATGGCGCCGCGGCCGTCCTCGTGGATATCCGTGATGCGGAAGGCGTCGGCGGTCGATCCGTAGCCGAGGATCTCGGCATGGATGGTCGCGCCGCGGCGTCTGGCGTGTTCGTATTCCTCGAGAATGAGCATCCCGGCCCCTTCGCCAAGAACAAAGCCGTCCCGCGTCCGGTCGAACGGCCGTGAGGCCGTGACGCAGTCGTCATTCCGCGTCGAAAGCGCTGTCAGCCGGTTGAAGCCGGTCACGCCGAACGGGTGCAGCATGCTGTGTGTGCCACCGGAGATCATGACGTTCGCATCGCCGCGGCGGATCAGCATGGTCGCCTCACCGAGCGCCTGGGTGCTGGCAGCACAGGCCGTCAGCGTATTGAAATTCGGCCCGCTGGCGTTGAACAGCGCAGCGATGTGGCCGGCGGCCATGTTCGGATCCTGCTCGAACTCGACCGTGGCGCTGAGCTTCTCGTAGGCCACCTCAGCCCATTTCTGTGTGTTGAGGTCGCCGCGGGGCCCGGCGGCCGGGTCCCAGCCGGCCACGGCGGCATCGACGAAGTTGTAGAAGTCCATCGGCCCCTCGCCGCCGCCGAGGTAGACGCCGACCATCGTCCGATCGAGGGCGTTGCACCGGGGCAGGCCGGCATGCTCCCAGGCCATCCGGGCGGCCACGGTGGCAAAAGCTGCGTTGCGGCTGGCGTTCTTGTGGGTCTCGTACGCATCCCCGAGTATCGCGGCCAGGTCGAAATCGCGCACCTCGGCCCCGAATGTGGATGGAAACGTCGTGGCGTCGAAGAGCGTCATCGGCGCGATCGCACTCTCGCCAGCCAGCAACCGCTTCCATACCGTCTCGATGTCCCGGCCAAGCGGCGTTATCCAGCCCATCCCCGTCACGACCACGCGTCGCTTCATCGTCCTGATTCTCCTCGGCCACGCGGCCCGGTGCCCGGCCGGACAGGCTTCCGCCACCCGCCAGGCCCCCGACCCGCCGTATCGTCGGTGTCGTTCCTCAGGGCGGCCATTGTAGAGCACCCTCCCGGCAGCGTCCACGCCGCGTCGCGCGCAACGGTGCCCCTCTCGGAATCGCGTCGTTTCGTCGCTTGTTTCAAGGGCGGGGGCACGGGGCCTGAGTCTCGCTGCGCCGCACCCGTGTGCATGCCCAACGAGGGGCCTTGCGCGGCACGCGGTGGATACGCCATACCACGCAGGGCCCTCGTCGGGAGTGCGTCAGGCGGTTCCGGCCAGTGCCTGCCGGAGGTCCGCCAGCGGGTCGTTGCCCGTCAGCTTCAGGTCATAAGTGCCCTGCAGGACCTTCATCACGTTCGGCGTGATGAACGCCGGCGCGGCCGGGCCGATCCGGATGCCCTTCACATCCAGGGCCAGCAGCGTCAACAGAACCGCGACGGCCTTCTGCTCGAACCACGACAGCACGATTGTCAGCGGCAGGTCGTTGACCGAGCAGTTGAATGCCTTCGCCAGCGCCACGGCGACCTGGATCGCGCCGTACGCGTTGTTGCACTGGCCCATGTCGAGCAGGCGCGGGATCGGCCCCGAGCCGTTCAGCTCAATCGTACCGTAGTCATAGTCGCGGATGCGGTACTTGCCGCAGCCGAGCGTGAGGATGATCGAATCCTTCGGCGTGTTCCGCGCGAACTCAGAGAAGTAGTTGCGGCCGGGCTCAGCGCCGTCGCAGCCGCCGATGACGAAGAAGTGCTTCAGGGTCCCGGCCTTGACCGCCGCGATCACCTTGTCGGCCAGGCCAAGAATCGCTGTGTGGTGGAAACCGACGGTGGATTCGCGCACCGGCTTCTCGGGCAGCGGGGCGCACTGCTTCGCCTTGGCAATCACGGCCGAGAAATCGCTGCCTTTCAGGCGTGTGCCGCCGGGCACGGCCGTGACGCGTGTGGTGAACAGGCGGTCCTTGTAGCTGTCTTTCGGAATCAGCACGCAGTTCGTCGTCGCGAGCACCGCGCCGGTGAACTGCTCGAATTCGGATTTCTGCTTCTGCCACGCGCCGCCGAAATGGCCGACGAGGTGTTTGTGCTTGCGCAGGCCGGGGTACATGTGCGCCGGCAGCATCTCACCGTGCGTGTAGACATTGACGCCCGTTCCAGCCGCCTGCTCGAGCAGGTCGGCGAGATCGACCATATCATGGCCGGTGACGAGGATCCCCGGGCCGGCCTTCGTGCCCTCGTAGACCGGGGTCGGCGTTGGCGCGCCGAAGCGCTTGACGTGTCCCTCATCGAGCATCTCCATCACGCGGAGGTTCTGGCGGCCGCATTCGAGTACGAGTTCGAGCAAGCTGCCCATGTCGAAGTTGACGTTCGTGACCGTGGCGAACAGCGCTTCTTCGATGAACGCGTTCACGCCTTCGTCGACCATCCCCAGTCGCCGTGCGTGGTGCGCGTAGGCGGCCATGCCCTTGAGGCCGTAGAGCAGGATTTCCTGCAGCGATTGCATGTCGGGGTCTTTTCCGCAGACGCCCGTCTCGACACAGCCGATGCCTTTGGCGGTCTGTTCGCACTGATTGCAGAACATGTAAGGTACTCCTTGTCTGCGACAGCCATGCTGCCGCGGCGTTATTGTTTCAGAGATTCATCGTGCTGATCCCGTGGACCGGACCCGGCCACGGTATAGTTCTTATAGGCTGCTCGTGTTCGGTCGGCCATGCCGTCTACTGTCAAAAAGTGTAATTCGGCACGCCTTGACCGCCGTCAAGCGGGGGGTCGTTCTTTGCCCGACGGCTGAAAGCGGCTGCGATTGGGGCGGCTGCGGGGCTTGCGGTGGGTCGGTGTCGTGCATGGCGAGCAGCAGGGCCTCGAGCCGGGCGAGGTCCGACAGTGTGATCCGGCGGCCGAGGTGTGTCGCCCGACTGGCCGGTCACTTGACGACGAGGAAGCCAGGGGATTACTATGTAATTACGTACGGAGGCGTCGCGATGAAGGCCAAGATCATCCAAGTCGGGAATTCGAAGGGCATCCGTCTGCCCAAGCCGCTCATTGAACAGGTCGGCTTGGCGGAGGAGGTGGAACTCGAGGTGCGGGAGGGGCAGATCGTGATCTCGCCGGCCGTACGACCACGTCGTGGTTGGGCGGACGCGGCACGCGCTCTTTCGACCCGCGGCGAGGATCGCCAGCTCGACAAGGCCTTGCCTACCACCTTCGATCAAGAGGAGTGGGAATGGTAGGGGTAACGGATGTGCAGCGCGGGGAGGTCCACTTGGTCGCGTTGAGCCCAACGCGGGGGCGGGAAATCCAGAAGACGCGGCCTTGCGTAGTGGTTTCCCCTGACGAGTTGAACGCACACATGCAGACCCACATCGTAGCGCCCTTGACGACAGGAAGCCGCGCCTACCCCTTCCGCGTTCCCTGCAAGTTTCAGGGGAAGTCCGGGCACGTAGGCCTGGATCAGATTCGTACCGTGGATCGTGGCCGACTGGTCAAGAGACTGGGGCGCCTGTCGCCCGTGGTGATCGAGAAATCGCTTGTGGTACTGGCAGAGATGTTTGCACCTTAGAAGCCGCGAAGGCGAACATGAACCCGCCCCGCTTTCGGGGCCGAAGCAGCGCCGCCGCAGGCCCTTGCATTTGAGCTCGCCCGTTTGGCATACTATAAGCAGTGCCCGTCTCGCGGAGGGGCACGGAGGCATTGGAATGCTACATCCTGTTTCCCATTGCGCCGGGTCGCAACCGCCCGCGGGACCCACGGGCTTGTGTCCGATACGAACGGTCATCGCCGGGACGTGCATCCTGGCGGTACTGATGGCGAGTCCGGCCTGGGCCGTCACGCGGATCATGCCGCTGGGCGATTCCATCACCGTCGGTCTGTACGACAGTCCCGTGGAAGGCGGCTATCGCGGGCCACTGTACGCCAGCCTGGTCAACGCAGGCCATGTGTTTGACCTCGCGGGCAGCCAGAACACCTGGAGCGGTGCGATTCCCGACCCCAATCACGAGGGGCATAGCGGCTATGAGGCCGAACTCATTCGCGATGGTGTTACCGATTGGCTGAACCTCAATCCGCCCGACATCATTCTGCTGCACATCGGCACCAACGACGTTTCCTGGAACGATCCCAACTCGACGATCACGACGGAGATCGGTCAGATCCTCGACAACATCGACGCGTTCGAAGCCGCCCACGACAAGGTCATCACCGTCGTGCTGGCCCGCATCATCAATCGCAACGATTCCAAGAGTGCGACAACCACCGCGCTGAATGTGGCCATTGCAACCATGGCGGCAGCGCGCATCGCGGCGGGCGATCGCATCGTTGTCGTCGATCAGGAATCCGCGTTGTCCTACCCCGCGGATCTGCACGATACCGTGCATCCCAACCACAGCGGCTACGGCAAGATGGCGACCGTCTGGTACAACGCCCTGATCCCGTTGCTGCCTGTGCCCGTCCGGATCAACCAGGCTGCCGGTCAGGTCGATCCCACCAACGGATCGGCCATCCATTTCACGGTTGTCTTCAACGAGAGCATGAGCGGCTTCGAAACCGGGGATGTGACCATCACCGGCACCGCTGGCGGCACGAAGACCGCCACCGTAACCGGCAGCGGCACGACCTACGATGTCGCGGTCACCGGCATGACCTCCAGTGGGACCGTGATCGCGCGTATCCCGGCCGGCGTGGCCCTCGGTGTGTCCGGCAACAGCAACGCCGAGTCCATCAGCACCGACAACGTCGTCGTGTACGATATCACGCCACCGACAGTGACGATCAATCAGGCCGCCGGTCAGGTCGATCCGTCCAATGGACCGGTCATTCACTTCACGGCGTTCTTCAGCGAGAGCGTCAGTGGCTTCACGAACGGTGATGTAACGATCACTGGCACGGCCGGCGGAACGAAGACGGCTGTCGTCACCGGCGGCGGCACCACGTATGAAGTCGCGGTCAGCGGCATGACCTCCAGCGGCACCGTCATCGTGACCATCGTGGCGGGAGGGGCGACGGACATCGCCGGCAACGGCAACACCGCCTCGACGAGCACCGACAACACAGTGAGCTTCAACGCGCCGCCACCGGCGCCGATGTTGATCAGCCCGGCCGACGGAGCGAGCGGCCTGAGCGTTACCCTCACGCTTGAAGCCTCGGCGTTCTTCGACGTGGACGGCGACACACATGCGAACAGCCACTGGCAGGTGGCCGACACGAACACCTTTGCGGATCCGCTCTGGGACAGCGGTGACGGCTTCGTCGCAAGCACACAGGCAACGGTGCCGCTGGGCACACTTCCGGGACTGACGAGGTGCCATTGGCGCACGCGATACAGGGACAGTCGTGGCGCCTGGACGGCGTGGTCGAGTTCGCGGCATTTCGAGACCGGCGTGGACGCCGACCTGGACGACGACGGCGACGTGGATCTGGCCGACTTTGGCTCGTTCTCGTTCTGTTTCAACGGTCCCAATCGACCGCTGCCGGTGGCCGGCTGCGCCGTGTCGGACCTCGACGCCGATAGCGATGTGGACCTGACGGATTTTGCCCTGTTCGCCGCCCGCTTCAACGGCCCGAACCGCGCGCCGAGGGAGCCATAGGCCGGCAGCGTCATTCTGTCGTTGCGACCGCCACCACGGGCACTCCTGCGATCATACCGGCGCCGCTTCGGCCCTGCTCGCGGACCCGGCCGTTCAGGTCGCCCGGATGAAACGCTCGTGTCGGGCGGCGCGGCGGGGCGGTTGCATTCCAGTGGGCCGACGGGTATAGGTATTCCTTATGTGTGGTGGGACGCCAATAGGGTTGAGTCATGGCGACCGGGCAGGCGGGCGCATCCTCGTGCGCGGCATCGCTATTCCCGGCCGGCCCGCGAGGCCGTGAGGCTCCCGACCGCATCGAACGACGCGCAGAGCACTGCCCCGGGAGCTTCGGCTCACGGGGCGTTTTCGTTTCGCCCGGCCGTGGGCGGATCCCGACGCGACGTCGGGACCGGTGGCGCCCGAACCGAGAACCGTGCCGAACAGCAACAGAAGGAACCAACCTGTGGGTGTTTTTGAAGCCGTACCGGCCCAGTTCGACTTTCCTGCCGCTGAGAAGCGGGTGCTCGAGTTCTGGGAGACACGCCGCATCTATGAGCAATCGCTCAAGCAGCGCGAGGGCGGCCCGCCGTTCGTCTTCTACGAAGGCCCGCCGACAGCCAACGGCCTGCCGCATCCGGGCCACTGCCTGACGCGCGTCGTGAAGGATCTGTTCCCGCGCTACAAGACGATGTGCGGCCACTACTGCCACCGCAAGGGCGGCTGGGACACGCACGGGCTGCCCGTCGAAGTCGAGGTCTGCAAGGAACTCGGCATCCACGGTAAGGACGAGATCGAACGCTACGGGCTCGAGCCGTTCGTGCGGAAGTGCATCGAGAGTGTCTTCCGCTATACGCAGCAGTGGGAAGAACTCACGCGGCGGCTCGGCTTCTGGATCAATCTCGACGAGGCGTACGTCACGTTCCACCGTTCGTACGTCGAGAGCGTCTGGTGGGCACTCAAGACGCTGTTCGACCGCGGCCTGCTGTATCAGGGCCATAAGGTCGTTTGGTGGTGGCCGCAGGGCGGTACGGCACTGTCGGCTGGCGAGGTCGGCCAGGGCTACCGCGAGGTCGCCGACCCGTCGATCACCGTCCGGTTCCGCGTCGCCGGCGAGGCGAACACGTCGCTGCTGGCCTGGACGACGACGCCCTGGACGCTGCCGAGCAACGTCGCGCTGGCCGTGCACACCGACTTTGAATATGCCTACGTCAAGCATAAAGACGGCGAGACGTTCATCCTCGCCAAGGATCTGATCGAGCGCACGTTCGCCGGTCTGGGCGTGGACATCGCCGCCGACTGCGAGGTTGTCAAGGTCGTGCGCGGTCGCGAGCTGATCGGCCTGAAATACGAGCCGATTTTCCGCTACGCCGAGCCGACCGGTGGCAAGGCGTGGGAGGTCACCGACGCACCGTTCGTCACGCTCGAACAGGGCACCGGCATCGTCCATATCGCTCCGGCGTTCGGCGAGGACGATTACCAGATCGCGCAGCAGAAGGGGCTGGGCTTCCTGCAACTGATCGCGCCGGACGGTACGTTCGTGCCCGAAGCGACGGACTTCGCCGGGCGCTTCTGCAAGGAGGCCGACCCGGACATCATCCGCCACATGAAGGAGCGCGGCGTGCTGCTGAAACGCGAGACCGTCAAGCACGAATACCCGTTCTGCTGGCGGGCCGACGACGAGCCGCTGATCCAGTACGCGCGCAAGAGCTGGTTCATCCGCACGACCGAGTTCGCCCAGAATTTCCTCGCCAACAATCAGAAGATCACGTGGCTGCCCGAGCACATCCGCGACGGGCGGTTTGGCAACTTCCTCGAAAGCAACGTCGATTGGGCCCTGTCGCGCGAGCGCTACTGGGGCACACCGCTGCCGATCTGGCAATGCGAGAAGACCGGCCACCAGGAGGCGATCGCCAGCTTCGCCGAGCTGCTCGCCAAGCCGGGCGTCGCCGGCACCGAGGCCTTCGAGGCCGCCCGAGCGAAGGACGCGAGCCTGAGCGAACATCTGCAGGTGCACAAGCCCTACATCGACAACGTCACTTATCAGTCACCGAAGGTTCGCTCCGCGCGAATGCGGCGCGTGCCAGACGTCATTGACTGCTGGTTCGATAGCGGCTGCATGCCGTTCGCCCAGTGGGGCTACCCACACCAGGGCGCCGACGCGTTCAAGGCCCGCTTCCCCGCCGACTTCATCAGCGAAGCGATCGACCAGACACGCGGCTGGTTCTATACGCTGTTGGCGATCAGCACGATGCTCTTCGGTGAAAACGGCAGCGCAGACAAGGCGGCGCCCGGCACGTTCGCCGAAGCGTTCCCGCACCCGTTCCGCAACTGCATCGTGCTCGGGCTGATGCTCGGTGAGGATGGCAAGAAACTCTCGAAGAGCCAGCGCAACTACAAGGAACCGACGTACATCTTCGATCGCGAAGGGGCCGACGCGATGCGGTGGTCACTGCTCAGCGCGCAGGCGCCGTGGACGAGTGTGCGCTTTCAGGAGGACTCCATCGCCGCCAACCAGCGCGAGTTCCTCATCCGGCTCTACAACGTCTACAGCTTCTTCGTGATCTACGCGAACATCGACGGGTTCGATCCGACCACATCCGGGGCCGCCGCGCCGGCCGAGCGCAACGAACTCGATCGCTGGATTCTCGGTGAGTTGCACGCGACGATCCGCGACATCCGCGCGGCGCTCGACCACTATGAGAACTACCCCGCCGCCCAGCGGCTCATCGCGTTCGTCGATGCGCTGTCGAACTGGTACGTGCGGCGGTCGCGCGCGCGGTTCTGGAAGCCGGACAAGGATACCGACAAGCGGAACGCCTATGCCACGCTCTGGACGTGCCTCGAACAGCTCAGCATGCTCGCGGCGCCGTTCGTGCCGTTCTTTGCCGAAACGCTGTATCAGAACCTCGTGCGGCGGCCGTTCGGCGAACGCGTTCCCGAGAGCGTCCATCTGTGCGACTACCCCGAAGCGGATATCGCGTTGATCGATGCCGACCTGTCGCTTGAAATGGCCACGGTGCGCGAGATCGCCTCGCTCGGCCGCGCGGCCCGCACCGACGCGAAGCTCAAGGTGCGCCAGCCGCTCGCGCGGGTCGAGGTCGTGCTGGCTGACCCCTCGCATCAGAGCTGGCTCGAATCGCACGTGCCGCTGATCGCCGAGGAACTGAACGTCAAACAGGTCGAGTTCGTCGCCGAAGCCGATCAATACGTCTCGTACACCGTTAAGGCGAATTTCAAGTCGATCGGCCCGAAGTTCGGCAAGCTCGCGCCGCCGATCCAGAAGGCGCTCGCGGGCGCGGACGGCGCCGCGCTGCGCCGCAGCCTCGACGAGACCGGCACCGCCACGCTCGACGTGGCCGGCCAGCGCTTCGAACTGACGCCGGACGACGTGCAGATCACGCTCAACGCCAAGAGCGGCTGGGCCGCCACCCAGGGCCGCGCGGCCGTCGTCGTGCTATCCACCGAGATCACGCCCGAGCTTCGACTCGAAGGCGTCGCTCGTGAGTTCGTGCACGAAGTCCAGGCGTGCCGCAGCGAAGAGAACCTGCGCTACGAGGCGCGTATCGCGATTCACGTCCATGTCGATGCGGAGGCGGGAGGACCGTTGCTCGCCGCGCTCGATACGTTTCGCGACTATATCCTCGGCGAGACGCTCGGCGCGAAGCTGGTCGTCAACGGCGCGGCGCCGGCAGGCGCGCGGACGCACGAACGCAAGGTCGAGGGTGTGGCCGTGCGGATCGCGATTCCGGAAGTAACCTTGTAGCGGCTGGCGTCCCGCCAGCCGGGCTTGTATGGGTAACGTGAAAGTGTCACCAGAGACGGCCGGCGAGACGCCGGCCGCTACAACGTCTTGGGCAAATTGATACGACGCCGGCCGCTACAACAACCGGCGATCATGCTACAGCGGCGCGAGGCGCAGCGACATGGCGAAGAAACCTGCCGAGTTCTGTGACTACGATTGCCCGTTCGCGGATTTCCCGCCCGCCGAGACGGCCGGCCTGTGCCGCACGATGGCCGCGGTCTGGTGCAAGAAGCTCAAGAGACTGACCCATAAGAATGCCCCGTGCCAGTGGACCCAGCACGGGGCATCCGACGAATCCAACCGCCGCGGCAACAAATCCGGCACCGGGCGCAAGAGCCCCCGCTCAGGCTCCTGACGCAAGGCCCCGACTATTCGCTCGGTCTTGTCGTAGCCGCCTGCCTCTGCTCGGCAGTGAGGATTTCATCCAATCGCATTCTCAATTCCTCGAACAGCGGGCCACCAGCCCCAAGCCGATCACGACCGCGCTCGCGCCGCTGATCGCGATCCGGCTCGTGCGTCGCTTCGCCGTCTCGTTCACGTTGCGGATCCCGGTCTCGCTGCCGCCGTGGACGCGGTTCGGCACTCGGCGCCTGCGCATCCCCCGGCGCGTCCGGCGCGGCAGCCGGTTCCACAGCCGACTCGGCAGCCGGCGCGGCGAGCGGCCCGCGGGCTGCATCGCGCTTGGCCATGCACTCTCTCAGGATCGCGTGCGCCGTCGCCCGCTGCGATTCGTCGAGGTTGTGTCGCCGGCAGAACTGTTCAACGTAGGCAACCCATGGATCGATACCGGGGCCACCGCGACCGAACCGCTCACCCCGGCCGGCATCCGGCCCGAACCGGCCGCGGAATCGCTCACGCAGCGCCCGCATCTCGTCTTCGCTGAGTTGGCCATCACCATCCGTGTCGGCCTCGGGGAACCGCTCGAGGAGACCGGCGCCCGACCCGCCCCGGAACCGGTCCCTCGCGGCCGCCCGCTCTTCCGGGCTCAATTTGCCGTCGCCGTCCGTGTCCAGTTCGGGCCGTCGTTCGAGCAACAACTCCGGATGCGCCTCGAAGAACTGCCGGACCTCCTCATAGCTCAGCCGGCCATCCTGGTCCGCATCGGCCTCCGGGTAGTCCCGAAGCAGGGTCTCGCCCATACGTCGACGATCATCCATCCCGCGCATACGGCCCCGGTCGTCCTCGCGGCCGCGCATGCCGCGGTCACCCTCCTCACGACCGCGCATATCACGCCCGCGCTGGGGCCGAAGCTCTGGATGGGCCTCAAAATAAGCGCGTGCCTCGTCCCGCGTGATCGCCCCATCGCCGTCCGCATCCATGCCAGGATGTTGCTCGAGCCATTGCTCCTGGAGTCGCGACGGAATCCCGCCCGATGAATGTTCCCGCATCTGGGCCGAACTTGCGGCCGGCAGCAACAGGCACAGGCCCGCCGCGGCAAGGCCCGCTCTCGTGATGTTATGAAGCATGCTCATGACTATCTCCTTCTCTCTGCTTGGTTTACGACCAGGTTCATCCATCAATCAGCGCTATGAGTCTCTGGCAGCCAAAACGAACGTCGCCGGCACTTATTTCCCGCAATCCGTGGCCGAACGACCGGATGGCGTGGCGGAGTGCTCGTCCCGACGGCGCGATTTGGATATAATGGCTTTGACGAACCGGCTTTAGCGTGCCACGCGAACAGGACGATACCTAGCCGGAGTGACCATCATGAACCGGCAACAACTCAAAGCTCTGGCCCTTGCGGCGATGATCGTATGGGCTGGCCGGCCCGCCTCGGCGCAGGTCCGCCAGATCCAGGG
>JAFGKA010000429.1 GCA_016928855.1 Phycisphaerae bacterium | reverse complement strand
CAGCGCGTCGCAACTGGCTGATTTCGTCAGCTTCGGCATCGCACCGGAGGACATCCTGATCGCCGGCTACGACGAGGCGGCACAGACCGGCAACGAAAAAGCGTCCGACGTCAATCCCGACCGGCTCGAGAGCGAGCCCCGGTCGAAACCGCAGTGGATTGACAGCGTGGCTCCTGACGTGGATCATCCTTCCCTGCCGGAAGCGACCGACGTGGTTGAGAACGAAATCGAGGTAATGTGACGGTCGTCCGGCAGGCAATGCCTGTGTCCGCAGTTCCTGACAGGTTTCGCTTACAGAAGCAGTTGTGCATGGAAGCCGCGCGCCATCATGGCGTGCGGCTTCTTTGTGTAGGCGCGCTCCTCGCTGCGACCGGCATCGGGCTCGCGAACGAGCCGGCCGGCCCCTCCGTTCCAGCGGACTCGCTCGCGCGCTACGCCCCGGCGGACGCACGGCTGTTCGCTGAACTCCGCGGCCTGCGAGAACTCGAAGCCCAATGGTCACAGAGCGACTGGGGCACGGCCCTGCTGTCGATGATCATCGGCCGCACCGACGAGCCCGGCAGCGGCAACGAAGCCCTCATGCCCTTTGGACGTATTCTCGGTCTGGACGACCCGGTCGCGATACGCCGAGGGCTCTTCGGGCGCCAGGCTGCCGTCGCCCTGCCCAACTGGACCGACCTGGGGCACGGCGTGTTGTTGGCCGTGCCGGATGACGTCGGTCCGATCGAGGCCGCCCTCCAGCAGCAGGGGCACAAGGCTGAAGCCGTTGGCCAGGCCCGCCAGTACCAGCTCAATGCGACACACTGGCTCGCAACGAATGGGCACGTGCTGCTCTTTGGCCAACGGGCCGACGAGCGATGCCTCTACGAACACGCACTGCAGATACTGGCCGGAAACGAGCAGGCATCCCTGGCCGACGATCCGGCGTTCCAACGCGAGCGCGAGGCCCTCGGCCCCGGCGTCCACCGCGGGCTGCTCTATTTCTCCGACCCCGCCACACGCCCGCCGGCCCTGCCGTCGCCGACAACGCAGCCGCTGACCACGACACAAGCAACATCGCAACCAACGACGACACAGGCAACATCGCAGCCGACCACGACGCAGGCCACAACCGCACCGGCCGCGACGCAGCCTACGGAACGGATTGCGTCACGCTGGGTGCCCGCCTCATGGCCGCGGCTCTGGCGGGGCATGGTCGGCGTCATCGTCGAGGGTCAGACGATCCGGCTCAACATTCGCGGCCAGCTCGACCAGCAGGCGCCACCGCACGTGCGCGACGCCAACGTCGAAGTGGTCCAGACACTGCCGGCGACGACACTCGCCGCTTGGGCCCAATCGATCGACTACCCGGCCCATTACGACGCGCTGCTGCAGGCCCCCCCGACGTTTCTGACACTTTACCTGACCTATCTCGATGCCCGCATGCGTATCGGGGGCAGCTCGCTCCGCAACGGTCTGCTCGCCCGACTCGGTGACGACACCGTCGCGATGCTGAGCATCATCCCCGAAGCCGAGCAATCCGAGCCTGTCGGCTTCGCCATCCCCGCACTCGGCGCGATCATCCCGGTCCGCGAATCCGGGCAACTCGCCAACGCACTGGATACGCTCGCGGACGCGCTGGCCGGCATGTTCAACCTGCCGTCGATGCGCCAACAGACGAACGAGCCGGTGCGCGTCGAGAAGGTCATCTTCGACGATACCATCATCACCCAGATCAACATCGGCAGCTTCTTCAAGACGCAGACTGGCTGTACATACACGCACACGCTGTTGCTGAGTTGGGCGATCACGGATCACGATCTGATCCTTTCAACGCATGCAGATCACATTCGCCAGATCCTGCGGGCCCGGACCGGCCATGCCGAGCTGTTGGGCTCCAAGATCGCCGCTGCCGGTCATCTCGAAGCTGCGCCGCCGGGAACCGATGGCGTCCTGGTCGCGCAGCCGGCCGAGATCGCGGCCATGTTTGACGGATGGATGCGGTATCTGGAGAAGAACGACCCCGAGATTCTGACGGCCGAGTGGTGGCGTTCGCGGCAACAGCGGCAAGCCGCCCGTGTGAGCCTCGGCTTCGGCATCGACAGCCGCGTTCGAAATCAAATCGTGGTCTACAGCACGATTCCCGGCTGGCCCGCCCACGGTCGGCTCCGCCCGGGTGACCGGATCCTTGCCGCCGACGGCACGAAGGTGCCCGAGACCAACCCGCGTGGCGCCCTCAAGAAACTCATCGCCGATCGCAAGGAGGTCTCGCAGATCACACTGACAGTCGAGCGCGACGGCAGCCCGCAGGATCTCGTCATCCCGCTGCCGGAAGAGCCCAAACCGTTTGACCCCGTCGGCGCGATGCGGCAGGTCAGCAAGCTGCTCGAACCGTTCGCCGCCGCGACGTACAGCGTCTGGTGCACCCAGCCCGACCGCTTCAACGCGGCCGTCACGCTCCGCGCCGCCCCCGCCCCAACGACAACGCAAGCGACCACCGCTCCAGCCACCACACAGCCGGCGACCACCCCAACAACGCAAGAAACCAAAGCGCCCGCGCCAACAACTGCCCCAGTGCCGGCACCACCAGCCACCGCCCCGTCAACACAACCAGCGACCGCACCGACAACACAACCCGTGTCCGCCCCGGCGCCAGCCACGAAGCCGGCTCCGTAGGGTCTGCGTGCCACTGGCGGCGTGCCCGCCAGTGTGTTCCGTACGCAAATGTCGCAGGCCGAGTCAACAGACCTGACAATAGAGATGCGCTAAGCCGAATACGCCATGAATATGTTATCCACGCGTGATAAACGAATGAGGCAACACAGATAGTGCCCCAGAGGGGCACAGGTATGTAGCCAGGGGCGTGAGCCCCTGGGACACGTGTCGCCGATACGGATCAGCCCCGAAGGGGCGACAGATAGCAGACGCGACCGT
>JAFGKA010000428.1 GCA_016928855.1 Phycisphaerae bacterium | reverse complement strand
GCCCTTGCCCGCGAAGATGGCGACATCCGCGCCCTCGGCCTCGCCGGGTCCGTTGACCACGCAGCCCATCACTGCCACTTTCACCGGCGTCCGGATCGTCGCGAGCTTCTCGCGGACCTTCTGCACGAGTGTGATGAGGTCAACCTCGATGCGCCCGCAGGTCGGGCACGCGATCAGCTCCGGCTCGGTCCGTCGCCGCAGGCCCAGGCTGCAGAGCAGTTCCTTGCCGTCCTCGACTTCGTGGATCGGGTCTGCCGCGTACGAGATGCGGATCGTGTCGCCGATGCCTTCAGCCAGCAGCGTGCCCAGCGCCGCGATCGAGCGGATTCGCCCGGTCTCCGGCGGCCCCGCGTGCGTCACGCCGAGGTGCAGCGGATAGTCGAACCGTTCGCTGACGGCACGGTAGACATCGATCACGATTGTCGGATCGATGCTCTTGGCCGAGAGCACCACATCGTGGAAATCGTTTGCGTCGAAGATCGTGATGTAGTCCTCGAGCTTGCGGAGCATCAGCCCGATCAGGTGTTCGCGATAGCCACTCTCAAGGGCGGCCTTTTCGGCGGCGCGGGTCGCCTTGTCCTGGCGCTCCACGATGCTCCCTTCGTTGACGCCGACGCGGATCGGCGTGTTTCGCTCGCGACAGGCCGCGATGACACGGTCCACCTGAGCCCGGTCCTTCACGTTGCCGGGGTTGAGCCGGATTTTGTGCACGCCGGCTTCGACGGCTTCGATCGCTCGCTCGAAATGAAAATGGACGTCCGCAATGATCGGCACGCTGACCTGCCGCAGAATCTCGGGCAGCGCCGCCGTATCCTGTCGTCGAGGCACGGCCACGCGAACGGCGTCACAGCCGCCAGCGGCCAGCCGTTGAATCTGCGCCACCGTGGCGTCGACCTCATGCGTATACGTATTGGTCATCGACTGTAGGCAGACCGGCGCGCTGCCTCCAATCGCGACATTGCCCATCTGAACTTGCCGCGTTTTTCTGCGTGCGTGCATCAGGATCTCCATCCACTGCTGTGATTCTATGGGAGCCCTTCACCAACCGTCAAAAGCCGCGTGACGGGTCTGCCCCCGCTGGGGGCCGGCTTCTTCTTGTCTGAGCGCACCGGGTGCGTTGGTCGCTCACTTTCAAACGCCGGGAGACGCTGCCAATCGGCAGGGGGCACAGGCCGAAAGGTGCCTGACCCGTGCTCTCGGGCGCGTTTGCCGTCTGGTTCCTTCCTGCTTCTGGCCCCTTTTCCCGGGCTGCCCGAAGGGTATAAGGTGGTAGGGGCGGCATTTCGACGCCGCTTTTCGTGAAACTCGGCCCACCGGCCGGTTGTAGTACTGACGGAAACCCAGGAGACGGGACCCCGAACGTGGCGAGCCAGGAACCGAAACCAAGTGACGCCGAACTGGTCCGAGCCGTACGGGCGGGCGACCGTGAGGCGTACGGCCGGCTGGCGGATCGATATCTGGCTAGCGTCTACGCTGCCGCGATCCGGATCACCTGCAACGCCGCTGCCGCCGAAGACGTGGCCCAGGACACCTTTTTGCGGGCGTACCAGCGGCTGGATCTGTACGACATGAAGCATCCATTTCGAAACTGGCTCCTGAAGATTGCGACGAACCTCGCACTGAACCAGCTTCGAAGCCGTCGCCGGGAGCGGTTGTTACACGAGCGTGTCGCGGCGGACGAAATGCGGAATGGCCACTCGCCCGTGGCCGAAGCCGCACCCCCAAGCCGGAGTCAATGGCAGCAGTGGCTCGGTCAGCTTGACGAGTCACAGCGGGCCGCGATCGTTCTGTTTCATTTTCACGAGATGCCTTATGCGGAGATTGCCCAGGTGCTTGAGATGCCGCTGAACACGGTGCGCACGCTGCTGCACCGCGGACGCCGGCGGCTGCGAGAGATCATGGGCTCCCCGCCGATGCTGGAGAACGGGTCATGGAATGTCGCGATACAGAACGGCTGATCGACGCCTATCTCGACCGGGAACTGCCGGCTGAGACGGCGTCGAAGCTGGAAGCACACCTGTCGGCCTGCCAGCCGTGTCGCCGTCAATACGGCTCGCTGGTCGGGTTCCTGACGAAACCCGAGCCCATTGCCGTTCCCGCCGGCCTCGCCGAACGGATTGCGGCGGCCATCGAATCGCCGGAAGCCCTGACTGCCGACCGCGACGTGCGGCTATTCGAGGCGGGGGTCTCTGAGAATGGGCGGCACGCTCGCCATGCTCTCAACGCTGCAGGGCTTGCCCGCGAGGACGACAGTGCCAAGGCCCACGTTCCGGGGTGGCATGGGCAGGCCCGCAGGCCGAAGGCCGGAGGGTTTGCCCGTGGCGCCGACCGCGCAGCGCTTCACCGCTGGCTGCCGTGGGCAGTTGCGGCAGCAGCCTGCCTTGCCTTCTTCCTGATAGGCTGGTTCAGCTCGCGAGTCAGCCAGAAACCCGAGCAGCAGATCGCGGTCAATAGCGACACCTCATCGGCGCCGGATGCCCCGGAGCCGATTATCGTAAGTCCCCTCGTCCTGGCCAGTTGGGCGCAGGCTGTGGCGATGGGCGGGCCGGCGATCCCGCTGGTTCCGGTTGTCCAGGCTGCAGCGACGGAAGCGGCCGTGGCGGCGTCATTCGAGCGACCGCTCCTTCCGTCGCCGAGGCAGCCGACAAGCCGCGAGGTACCGCCCCCGGTTATGGAACTGCCGCAAGAACTCTTGATTATTCCCCATGTGTCACGGGCGCTAGGAGTATGAGGTCATGACTGAAGTTCAACATCGGCGAAGGCTCGGGCCATCGCGCTCAGCGCTAAGGTGGGCTGTAGCGGTCGCGGCAATCGCGGCCGTCGTGGTGCCGCCGACTGGCCGGGCGCAGGGGGCGTCGGCGGAAGATCCGATGGACCGTACGTTCCGGTTCATCGAACAGACTGCCGATGCAACGGAGGTCCTCAATCGTGGCAACGTTGCGGAGGCGCTGCCGCTCTTTGAGGCGTTGGCTGCGACCTATCCTGATCTCGACGAGGACGGGTACGTGGCGTTGGCAGTAGGCGACTGTCTGGTGGCGTTGGAGCGCGATGACGAAGCGCGGCTGGCCTATGAGGCCGCATTGGCGTCGCATCCAGATCTGGACAAACGCGTCGAGAGTCGGCTGACCAACCTGGCGCTCGCCGGGAATGTGACAGACGCACTGCTGGCCAAGTTGCGCCAGGCCGTTCAGGCTGGCGACGATCGCTCGGCCGGAGCCGCATGGCAATTGGCCTGGGCGTTGGAGAAGCGCTCGCGGGCGCTGTTGGACGAGGCGGTGGATGCGTTCCGACTGACCGCCACGGATGAAGAGGCCTTTGAGCCCTTGATCCAGGCGGCCAAGCATCACGCGAATGCTGTCGAGGGGCTTGTCGGCGACCTGGATACGTTGATCAATCGGATCGAGGACATGTGGCCGTCCGCTCGGATGCGCACGACGCTGGATGATCTGTGTGCGCAAAAGAAGGCGATGATCGGCGGCATCGAGAAGGTGCGTGCGGGCTGGACCGTTCGCTTGCGCGGCGGTGAACAGCGAGAGTTGCAGATTCAGCATGGTCAGGGCGACTGCGACTTGCAGGTTACTGTCGATGGAAAGCCGATCGGGCTGACGCCGGCGCAGGGCGCCTCGCTCAAGCTCCATTTGGATCGAATCAGTGCGATTCTGCTGGAGACCAAGAACGAAGAAAATCCGACCGCGGAACTGCACAACTGAATTCCTTAGTTCCCAGGTATGTGTGAAGAATCTCTAGACAACAGCTAGCCTTCAGGTGAAGGAGTCAACGATGATACGGAAAATGATGATCGCAGGCCTCGTATGTGGGCTGACCGGCATCACCGCATGGGCCGCCGAGACCGCCCCCCCAGAGACGGTTGAATTCAAGATGGTCTTCCAGCCGGGGCGTACGCTTACCTATCGGATGACGTCCAAGGGCGTGGGCTCGATGAAGATGTTCGATCCGATGCCCGAACAGAAGTTCGCGCAAGCATTCGAAATGGAGATCGTGACAACCTGTCGTGAGGTCAAGGCTGACGGGTCCGCCGTGGTGGAGCTTCGGCTGAGCCGCATAGCAATGAAGCAGGCAATCGGCGGCGTGGAGACTGTATTCGACTCCGCAACGTTCGATCCGGCTGCGGCTGACGATCCGCTCAAGGACCTGTTGGGAAGGCTCTTCTCGTCGATCACCGACGCTCGCCTGGTGTTGACGATAGGGGCGGACGGTCAGCCCATCGCGATCAGCGGTGTGACCGAAGCGTTTGACAAGGTCCTGGATGGATTGGGCAGCGGCTTGTCCTCGGTGGTCTTCCGGCAGGTCCTCAAGCCGATGCGTCAGGTGTTTGATGACAAGGCAATGCTGGAGCAAGCGAAACAATGGCATCGCATGATGCCCCCGCCGGGCCCGAAGCACATTGGCGACACGTGGGAACGGACCTGGCAGATGCCCGTGCCACTGCTGAGCGGGGAGATGAAGGGGAGCAGCGAGTACGAATTCGTCGCTATCGAGGAGATCGATGGTCGTCGATGTGCGAAGATCCGCACGAAAGACTCTATCGAGACTGCACCGCTGACGACGCATGCCGACGATGCTTCGCGGCCGAAGACGATTTTCGATCGGATGAAGTGGAACATGAGCATGAGCGGCGGCGATGGGGTCCTGTACATCGATTACGGGCGCGGCGAGCTTGTGAAGATGCGTTCGGCGCAGCGGATGTCCATGGAGATGAGCATGGCGCCGGATGAGAACGCGGAGGAAGCCGAACTCAAAAGCGGTATCCCGAGCATGACGTACAACCTGACGCAGGCGGTCTCGTTCGAGCTGGTTGAAGCTGAAAGTGCGACCACGACTCGGGACGGAGACGGCGCTTCGGCCAAAGCGCCCGGGCCGGCGGCGCCGTAACGCTCCGCGCCCGAGGCGGAACGTGGGTTCCGTCGACCGTTCCTCGCACCCGCGGCCGCATGCATCCGCGGGTGTGAGCCTGCGCGCTGGGTCTGCCTCCTTTGTGCCGGAACCGACGTGGTCTACCGGATGCCGCGTTCGCGTGCCGCTGCTCTGTGAGCCGTGACCGGTGTTTGGCCATTCTTGGCAGCCCGACGGGCTGCAACAACATAGCCCAGGGTCGCGAAGCGCACCCTGGGTAACGAAGCCGCATCACATCCTCAGAAACCCTGTAAGGGTTTTACTCTGCCCCGCTCGATCCGGACCGACGCGACCACGGGGCGTGCCCGCTGGCGGAAGATGTCTACAGCCGTGGTCTGTTGACCCGATCCACATCTGTTATGATGGTGGGCAGTACCGAAGCGCTCGCATGCAAGGAGCTCGTAATGGACTGCCTATCCGCTCTCGGCTGGCTGTTTGCTCTGGCCGCGACTCAGACGACGCCACCAGCAACGCAACCTGCGACGCAGCCCGCCAACGTGCATGTCGAGCTCGTGCGGATCGAGGAACATCGCGTCCGCATCGTGCGGCAGACCAAAGGCGCACTCGGTCCCGCGCCGAACCTTATCCTGCGGTTCGACCTCTCCGGCCGCCAGGCGCGAAACACGACTCGCGTTCGTGACCTGAAGATCACCACCGCCGTGACTGACGATGGTCAGTCGCTCGTGCCGGAGTCACTGCCGCAGCGGGACTACGCACTGACCGAATTCGATCGGCTCGATAGCCGCGATGGCTTCCAGATCGACCTGCCGCTGCTGGCGCCGCGGCGTTCGGCGAAGACGATCATCGAGCTGGACGCGTCCTGCGAGATCCGAACGGCCGGCCGGGTCGAGACGATCCGGCTGGACGGCGTGCGGCCGGTCCCAGGCGCGCTGCTCGAACATGAGGCGCTCGCCCGCGCCCGCGTGGCGATACACATCGTCGAAACGCCCGTCGCTCAATTGCACCCCACGACCACCTCGGCGCCCGCGGCGCCACGCACACTGTCGATCGAGGTGGCGAGCGGCGACGCTTCTGTGCAATTGGAACTGCACGACGAGGCGGGCACGCCGGTGGCGTTGCGGTTTCGCCCTTCAGTGATTGTCGAGGATGACAAGACGGTGTGGACATTCCGTTCGCGCGATCCGCTGCCGGCCGTGGTGAGCGTCGCCGTCCATCTGACGCTCGATCAAGCCTGGCGGACCGTGCCGATTCGGGCCCGTGACGTGGAGCTACCGTGAACCGCCCGCACGGTGCTGGCGATACCAGTCGATCGTGCGGCGAAGCCCGTCCTCGAACGGCGTTCCGGCGACGAAGCCGAATCGCTCTCTCGCTCGGCGCACATCCAGGCATCGTCGTGGCTGGCCGTTCGGCTTGGTGGTGTCCCATTCGATCCGGCCGGCAAAGCCCGTCATCTTCGCGATCATCTCCGTCAGGTCACGGATCGCGATCTCACGGCCGTTGCCGAGGTTGACCGGCTCGGGATCGTCGTAGCTCTCGGTCGCCCGGACGATGCCGTCGGCCGCATCCTCGACGTAGAGAAACTCGCGTGTCGGTGAGCCGTCGCCCCAGCAGACGATGTGGTCGTCGTCGCGGTCGCACGCCTCGACGCATTTTCGGATCAGGGCGGGGATGACGTGCGACGTATGGGGGTGGAAGTTGTCCCGCGGGCCGTACAGGTTGACCGGCAGCAGGTAGATCGCGTTGAGGCCGTATTGCGCACGGTAGGCCTGGCACATGACCAGCAGCGCCTTCTTGGCCACGCCGTAGGGAGCATTCGTCTCTTCAGGATAGCCGTTCCAAAGGTCATCTTCGTTGAACGGAATCGGGGCGAACTTCGGATACGCACAGATCGTGCCGACCTGGACGAACTTTCGCAGGCCGCGCCGCCGGGCGATCTCGATCAGATGCAGGCCCATCGCCATGTTGGCATAGAAGAACCGCCCGGGGTTGTCGCGGTTCGCGCCGATCCCGCCGACCTCGGCGGCCAGGTGGATCACGACATCCGGCCGGGCAGCGTCATACGCGGCCTCGACGGCCGACTCGCGCGTCAGGTCGTATGCCTCGACCGTCGGCACGAACAGGTTCCCGTCGGGCAATCCCGCGCGTCGGAGCCGCTCCTGAATAAACGACCCCAGAAACCCCGCGCCGCCAGTCACCATGACCCGCGTCTTCGTCCAGTCCATCATCCACTCCATGCACGATGCGATCTATCGGGCAGTCTACACCGGACCCCGGCGCGATCCAAGCGGGGCGGGTGAACGCGGATAGTGTGCCTCGGGTTGCCAAAGCTGCGTCGAACGCCCCGGGACTCGCGTCCGGCGGGGGGTTGATGGTATGATGGCGCGTTCTGTACGTCAGGCTGGCGGGGTGTTCCCGCGGAACTGGAAATGCAAGGAGAACGAGTCGTCATGCATGCAGCACGTACCCGACGGATTACGATGTGGACCGGTATCACGTTGACCGCGATCGCCCTGGCGGCTGGTTGCCAGAAGACGGAACAGGCGTCGGAGTCGGCCGCCTCGACGTCCACGGAAAAGTCCGCACCCGCGACCGAACGCGACGCGGAACCTCCGACCGAGGCGGCCAAGCCCGTCGAGCCAGTGAGGCCCGCCGAACCCGCTGAGCCCGCGGAGACGGTGGCGCCCGCCGACGCGTCCGCGGAACCGGCGGCCGGTCCGCCCGTCGTCGAGATGGAGACAAGCCTCGGCACGATTCTCATCGAACTCAACGCTGAGAAGGCACCGATTACGGTCGAGAACTTTCTCAGCTACGTTGACGACAAGGCCTATGACGGCACGGTCTTTCACCGGGTGATCAACGGTTTCATGATCCAGGGCGGCGGTTTCGAACCAGGCATGAAGCAGCGACCCACGAAGGCGCCCATCAAGAACGAATCGAACAACGGCCTGAAGAACGAGCGCGGTACGATTGCCATGGCGCGGACGCAGGCGCCCCATTCGGCGACCAGCCAGTTCTTCATCAACCACCGGAACAATGTCGCGCTCGACTACCCGAGCCAGGGTGGCTACTGCGTCTTCGGGAAGGTGATTGAGGGGCTCGACGTTGTGGACAAGATTGCCGCGGTCAAAGTCGCCAACCGCGGCCCGCATCAGGCCGTCCCCGCGGATGATGTGATGATCGTGGCGGTTCGCCGAAAATGACCGATCGAAAGGCATCCGTCGTATGAACGCAGGTCGGTGGACAGCATGGTGCGCGTTATGCGGCATGGCCGCGTGCACGGCAATCGTCGGCTGTTCGCCCGCCGGAACGATCAACGTGCCGGGCGTGCCGTCGGGCTCGACGCCGGGTGGGCTGACGGACAACCCGGACACCGCCGGCGGCAACAGCGGCATGATCGGCACGACGTGCGAATCGGTCGGCCGGCCGGCCAGCGCGGTCCATCTGAACATGCTCAGTGCCCTGAATGCCTATCGGGCCGCGAGCGGTCTGACGGTGCTCGCGTATTCCAAGACGCTCGAAGCCGCCGCGAACGCGCACGCCCGGGACCTCTACGTGCGGAACTTCTTCGATCATACGAACCCGGACGGCGACGGGCCGCTCGATCGTGCCGAGGCCGCCGGCTTCTGCAACGCCAGGAGCGTGGCCGAGAACATCGCCGCCGGCCAGCTTTCTGTCGCGGAAGTCCAGACCGCCTGGGAGCAGAGCCCCGGCCACAACGCGAACATGATCAACCCCGACCTCGAATACGTCGGCATGGGTTATTACCTCGATCCGATCGGTCGGCCCTACTGGGTGCAGCTTTTCGGCTCGACATGGAATTGACGACAATCGGCCACCTCGTAAAACGAGACTGGTAATCGTCGCCCGAGCGCCGAGTCAGGACGTGCCTCGATGGCCCGCGAACGTTTACAGAAAATCCTTTCCGCTGCCGGTGTCGCCTCCCGGCGCGAGTGCGAACACGTGATCCTCGACGGCCGCGTGCGCGTCAACGGCAAACAGGTGCTTTCGTTGCCCGTTCTTGTCGACCCCGCCGCCGACCGGATCACCCTCGACGGTAAGCCCCTCGTCCCGGAGCGCAAGAGCTACTATGTGCTGCACAAACCCAAGGGCGTGCACTGCACCAACTTCGATCCGGACCAGCGACGCCGGGCGGTGGATCTGCTCGCCGGGGTCAAGGAGCGGCTGTTCCCGGTCGGTCGGCTCGATGCCGATAGTACGGGTCTGCTCTTGATGACGAATGACGGCGAACTGGCCGAGCGCGTGGCCCATCCGCGCTACGGTGTGCCGAAAACATACCGCGCCCACGTCGGCGGCCGGATCACGAAAGAAGATCTCGCCATGTTGCACGAGGGGGTCTGGCTCGCCGAGGGCAAGGCGTCCGTCTCGCAGGCTCGTATCATCCACGCCGGGCGCGATCGCAGCGTCGTCGAGGTCACGTTACGCGAAGGCCGCAACCGCGAGGTTCGCCGTGTCCTGGCCAAGCTCAGCCACCCGGTCCGCAAGCTGATCCGCATCCAGATCGGGCCGATTTCGCTGCGCGGCCTGGCCGCCGGCGAGTATCGGCGGCTGACTTCGGCGGAAATCAAGGCTTTGCGAGATGCCGGCGGCGACGTGCCATCGCGCCAGACCCACGGCCGACGCCGCCCGCCGAAGCGTACGAAGGTGCGCCCTCGCGTTGCGCCGCCGGCCAGCGGCGGCACGGCTGACGCCCGCCGTGCCCCGGCCCCGAAGAAGGGGACCGCCAGGACGACAACTCGGTTCGCAAAGAAACACACCCAGCGACGGCCCCGTCGGCGATGACCCGACCTGCCGTGGATACGTTCATGCTCCAGCGATGAGGGTATCCGCGCGTGCCAGATCGGCGCATTTCTGCAATCGCGGTCGACAAACACGTTCTCATTCCAGAAACGATCTTGTGAAAGCCTCGAATCCGCGTCATCGTCTCCGTCGTCAAGCCCGGTAAAAACGGCGGAATCCGCCCGCAGGCGCAGGTCGTTCCGTCTGTGCCGATCAGGTGGGATGCGATGTCATTTGCAGTGCACGAGTGCAACATCGTACATACGTTATGGACAGTGGAATGCAAGTGGGAGAACCAGGAAATGACGTGCAATGCCGGCGACATGGATGGACGCTCGAGCAGGCCGGGGTTTTTCTCGGCCCGTCCTCTCCTGGGGGTGCAGACCAAGGCGAATTTCCTGCTGCTAGGGCTGATGTCTATCGTCGGCGTCACCGCGGCCCTGTGTGCGGTCCGGCAGATGCGGCATCTCACCACATCGGTCCAGGCCACGTATGCACAAGAGATGGCGCGGCTGGTGGCTTCGTTGTCCGAACCGCTGGTGGCAAACAACGACCGGTCTGCGCTGGCGCTGTTGTGTCATAATGTTGTCTCTGCCAATCATGTGCGTTCCGTTACGATTGTGGCATCGGATGGCCAGACGCTCGCGCACGCCGAGGAAGAGACGGCAACCCCGCGGCCGCCGAGGCGAGCCTTCGATGTCGTGACCGCCGAAGTACCCGTCCTGCTCGTCGGTGACGGCGACGTTCCGGCACCGCAGGGTGTCGTTCGCCTGATTTGCGATGCGTCGGCGGCTCATGCGGCGGCCGCGGGCATCCGTCAGCGCCTGCTGTGGATCGCCTTGCTGGCGTCGTTGGCGGTGGTTCCACTGACGGTGCTGATCATACGGCGCGTTGTCCGGCCATTGAACGAAATGGCGGTCGTAGCCGGTCACTTTGTCGAGGGCGATCTGTCGCCGCGCGTGCTGGTTCGCGGCGCGGATGAGATCGGCACGCTCGGCATGGCGTTCAACTCGATGGCGGATCGGCTGAGCCGGTCTCGGCAATCGCTGTTGCAGTTGAACGCCAAACTCGAACGGCGCATCGAGGAGCGGACCCGCGAACTGCAGGACCTCGCCAGCCGGGATCCCGCAACCAACCTGTACAACCGGCGCCACTTCGCAGAGGTGCTGGCCCGTGAATTCGCACGCGCCGTTCGCTACGGCCAGGATCTGACGTTGATGATGGTCGATCTCGACAACTTCAAGGCCGTCAACGACAACCATGGGCATCGCGCCGGTGACGAGGTCCTGCTGCTGACCGCCGAGACGTTGCGGGACGAGCTGCGCGAGGCCGATATCGCCGCGCGGTACGGCGGCGACGAATTCATCGCCATGTTGCCGCAGACCAGCGGTCCGGAAGCCGAGGTTGTCGCGCTGCGTGTGATCGAGGCCGTCCGTAGCCGGGCACGTCGCACGATGCCGGGCATACCGGTCGATGTCAGCACGGGTCTGGCAAGCCTCCGGAACACCGGCGCGCCGTCGGCCGAGGCGCTCCAGGCCGACGTCGATAAGGCCCTTTACTCCGTGAAACGCTCGGTCAAGGGCCGCATCGCCCACGCGCCGCCACGCGTGCGGGCAAAGACATCGGCATAGGGCCGGCCGCCTGCCGCATCGCACATCGTCTCTTCCAATTATCGATCCGTTTTCGAATCGCCCAAACGCCTCGGCGCTGGTACCATGGACCGGCGGCTGGGTCTGGCTCCTTCTTGCCGGCGCCGACTCGCTCTACCCGATGCCGGCATGGAACGGCGAGGAATGCCGTAAGATCGGCAGGGGGCATAGGCAAAAGGTGCCTGACCCCCTCGCGTGACAGCAGAGGGTCCACCATGATTGAGGCGATAGCCAAACACGTCAGCGGTAAGATCATCACGGCCATTCTGGCCGTCACGGTCATTCTGATCATCATCTGGTACTGGCGGCTGGGGCCGGCCGCGCGAGAGGCGCTGTGGACGTCCGTCCGGCTCGCGCTCGTATGGATCGGCCTGGCGGCGGTACTGCCGTGGGCGCTGTTCTTCGTGCCGCCGCTGGTGCTCAAGGCCGAGAGCAACCTCGCCAGCGCGTTGACGCTGCTGGGCTACCTGCTGGTGGACGTTCTTTTGGCACTCTGGCTGGCGGGCTGGGGTGTGGAGAGCACGCTGGCCTGGGCGGTCATGATCCTTGGTTTCGCGTGCGCCGGCGTTTATAATCTGCTCGTTTGCGAGTTCCTGGCCGAGCGAGCCGAAGGCACTCTGTAGGAAGGGCCACGTGGATGAAGCGTCCGGAAACGGGTGATCGGATCAGCAACTACATCCTCGATGCGCGGATCGGCTGTGGCAGTTTCGGTGAGGTCTGGAAGGCACACCACCACATCTTCGAGGAAGCCGTTGCGATCAAGATTCCGACCGACGCGCAGTATGTGCGAAACCTCCGTCACGAGGGCGTCGCCATTCACGGCCTGGATCACCCCAACATCGTCCGGGCGATCGACCTCGATCCGTACGCCGACCAGCCATACCTCATCATGGAGTATGTGGATGGCCCGTCGCTGCGGGAGATCCTAGACGCTCATCCGCAAGGGCTCGGGATGGATGCCTCCGTGGCGATCTTGACGGGCGTGCTATCGGCCCTGGATGCCGCCGGGCAGGCCGGCATCGTCCATCGCGACATCAAGCCGGCGAATATCCTCGTCGCCGGCGGCAATGACCTTACCGGGCTCACCCCGTCGCGCGTAAAGGTGACCGATTTCGGCCTTGGCCACGCGGTCAACGCGACCGCCGTGTCGATTATGCAGTCTGGCAGCCTGGAGACCGAGACCGGCCGCGGCATCGCCGGCACGCTGGTGTATATGTCGCCCGAGCAGCGCGAGGGCAAGCCGCTGGATCCCCGCAGCGATCTGTACGCGTGCGGCGTCGTGCTGTTTGAGATGCTCACGGGCGAGCGGCCGGCCGGGACAGACCAGCCGAGCGACGTGCGCAACGGGATTCCGCCATGGATGGACGAGTTCTTCGGACGCCTGTATACC
The DNA here is from genome assembly GCA_016928855.1 of Phycisphaerae bacterium. Classification (GTDB taxonomy): domain Bacteria; phylum Planctomycetota; class Phycisphaerae; order UBA1845; family PWPN01; genus JAFGKA01. The sequence continues at coordinate 5,419 of JAFGKA010000428.1, read as the reverse complement.
CGTCAGGACCGGCGGCTTGCGTCGGCCGCGGAGGCGCTGGCGGTGTTGCGCCGCCACCTTGGCCCGCCGCTCGTGCCGCCGCGGGTGGCGACCGGGCCGTTGCGACCACCGCCGCCGCCGCTGCCCCCGCGGCGGTGTCCGCAGTGCAACGCCCAGGCTTTCGCGGAGAATCGCTTCTGCACTCGCTGTGGCGCATCGCTTGCGGCACCCGCTTCGGCCTGCCCGGGTTGCCGCCGGCCGGTGCGTCCGACCGATCAGTTCTGCATTTATTGCGGAGCGGGCCTGCGGACGCGGACCGGCTGAGGCCGATGGAATCGGATAGCGGAGAGTGTATAACGAGCAGCATGGACACCGAGACACACAAAGCGTTGCAGGTCGAGACCGAGTTCCTTGCTGGCGTCGAGCACAACCTTCGCCAGGCGCGTGGTCGCCAACTGCGGGGGGCCATCTGGGACCTCGCCCGGCTCGACGAAGGCGTCGCCCTGCGGACGGCCCTGACGGATCGGCGGCTCTTTGATCGGGAGCTGCTCGCCCGCATGCCGCAGGGTCGCCGGCTCGTACTCCGTGGCTTCGAGCGGCCGTGGTGGTGGTTCGGCAAGCGGCAGACGAGCGTGACGATCGCGTCGGTGCTGGCCCCGCCGGCCGAGTTCCTTCCGGATCGCGGCGAAACGGTTGGGGCGGCTCCCGCGCCGGTCGGGCTCAGCGAGTTGCTCAGCCATGTCCGCAAGATCGCGCCGGACCCGAAGACGCCGCACCTGGTGGCCGTCTGCAGTCCGAGCGGCTTTGCCGACGAGGTGAAGCGCTCGCACCTGGACCTGCCCAATGTTACCCTGTTGGTGGTCGAGCCCCGGGACGCCGGTGGCTGGTCGGTGACCGGGTTGGGCGAAGGGGCCAGCGAAGCGATGTGCGCCTTGTTCAACCCGGAGACCACGGCGAAGCGCATCGCGCGCGTGCGCGAGGAAATCGACGAACGCAGCGCCGACCTGCTGACCGGCGGGCTCTCCGCCGAGGACATGGCCGAGCGGCTCGGGCTCTCGCCAGCCGTCGTGGCCGAGGCGTTCCGGCAGGCGGCACTGACGGACCCCGAGCTGCGAGTCAGCCGGGCTGGCTCGAATGCGATTCTGTTCCGTGGCGCGGCGACGGAGGATGACGATATGTCGATGGGTGATTGGATCCGGCAGCTCTTCGGCGGCTCGGGCAACGAGGCGAAGAAGATCAACGTCCTCTCCGAGCGGCGGGCCAGGCTCGCCCAGCGGCGCGACCGGCTTTATGAGGACATCGCCAAGCTCGAACACCGCGAACGCGACCTGCTCGAACAGGGGCGCCAGAATAAATCGCCCGCCGTGCGCCAGCGTGTGGCGTCGCAGCTTGCCCAGCATCGTCGCGATATGGGCCGGCTGAACACGACCGCGAGCATGTTGAGCCAGCAGATCAACGTCATCAGCACGCACATTCACAATCTCACGTTGATCCAGCAGGGCCAGATGGCCAGGCTGCCGGCGTCGGAGGAACTCGCCAACGACGCCGTGCGAGCCGAAGAGATGCTCGAACAGCTCAAATCCGAGACCGACCTGGTCAGTACGCTCGAATCCGGCGTGAACGAGGTGCTGGTCTCGCAGGAAGAACTCGATATCCTCAAGGAGTTCGACGAACCGGCCGCGGCGACGGAGCCCGGCGAAGTGGCGCCGGAATCACTGCCCGCCGAGCCAGAGCCCCGGCGGCGGGACGACGAACGGACCCGCCGCGAACCCGAGGCCAACTGATCGGAGCATCGCATGAGTCTGCTGGACTGGTTGACCCGGAAGGATAAGCCTCTGTCGAAAATGACGCGGTCCGAGCTGCGCCGCCAGGAACTCCTGCTGGAGAAGGAGCGGACGCAACTGCTCAACCGGATCCAGAAGCTTGCCACCGTCAAGCAGGAGATCTTTGAGAAGGGCTCAGTCGAGAAGACGCCCGAGGTCCGCCGCGTGCTCGCGCAGGAATTCGAGATGAAGACCAGCGAGCAGCTCATGGTCTCGCGACAGCTTAACATCCGCAGCAAGGAGATGATGACCGTCTCGCGTCTGCGCATGCTCCGCGAAAATGTCGAGCGGGCCAAGCTGCATGGCAACCGGCTCGGTCTCATCGGCGAGAAGGATATCGTCCGGCTGAGCAAGCTCATCGAGAACGACGCCATCACGGCGGAGATGTATCAGCAGCGCCTCGACGAGGTGCTGGCGATTGGTGCGGGAGCCGATGAGGGCGCGACCGGGCTGTCTGAAGCGGGCCAGTCGGTGATGAAGGTCTGGGACCAGATGGACACCGGCCTGATCCGCGACAAGGCCGAAGCCTTCGACGAGGCCGACCGCCGCGTCCGCGAGCAGCAACGCGCCCCGGCAGAAGACTGAACGGCCCCGCGGCACCGCCGTATCCTCCGATATTTCAGCTTGCCACGCACGTGGTTCGTCGCGGACGCACCAAACGGCAGTGTAGCGGCCGGCATCCGCACGTCTTTGGCGTCCTGACAGGGCCGGCGTGAACGTAGCCCAGGATGCAATACCGGAATCTGGTGGAAGGCTTCCTCGCTCTCTTGTTTTCGCGTTCCGATGGGACGCGATGGAATCAACGAGGGGAAGGAATGGCTTCGCCGTTTGTGGACCGTCGTTCAGGTCGTATAATGGTGCCGTGAATGCAAAGGTCACATACTGGGTCGATCTCGCTGGCTACGACATGGACACCGCCAAGGCCATGCTCCAGACCGGCCGCTTGTTGTACGTGGGCTTCATGTGCCATCAGGTGGCCGAGAAGATGCTCAAGGCGTGGTGGGCTTCGACCAGGGATTCAACGCCGCCACATACACACAACCTCGTGACACTGGCCACGCTCAGCGGCCTGTTCGATGTCCTCGATTCCGCACAGCGCGGGTTACTGGACACGCTGGGACCGCTGAATGTCGAAAGCCGCTATCCGGCCGACCAGCAGCGGCTTCTCGCAGCGCTGACGCCCGAACGATGTGAGATGTTGATCGGTCAGACTGAGGAATTGCGGCAATGGATACACAGCAAGCTGTCCACATCGTGAAGCAATTCGCCGACGTGGTTCGGAGCCGGCTCCCCGTGCGCAAGGTGGTACTCTACGGTTCCTACGCACGGGGAACGCCGCATGAATACAGCGACATCGACGTGGCTGTCCTGGTCGAGCGTATCGAGGGCGATCTGCTGGATCTTGAGGCCATGCTCTTTCGGCTGGGCCGGGGTATCGACTTCCGTATCGAGCCGATCTTGCGCGAGGAGGGGCACGATCCGAGCGGCCTCACGGCCGAGATCCTGCGGACTGGCCACGTAGTGTACTCGGCGGCATGAACCGCAAATCGGGGACGGCACAGTGATCTCTTGGCGCGAGAATGTCCCCGGCGTTCCTGTCCGCAGAGTACGCAGGTTCTCAGGGCCGCTGCGGCCTCTGCCGACATTCCGATTCCGACTGATCACGACAGTTCCGCCCGCCTCGCCCATCGGCTATATTCCTTAACATCGGCGGGGGCCAGTCGTCTGTTCTATACCGGAGTTGTCGAATCGGGTCGAGGCGGTCGAGATGCGTGAGACATTACTGGAGGCCCGGCACCTGCGAGTCGAGTTTGGCGATCTGGTCGCGGTGGACGACCTGTCGTTCGAGCTGGCCGCGGGCGATCTGATCGGTCTGGTCGGCCCCAACGGCGCCGGCAAGACCACGACGCTCCGCGCGCTGGCCGGCCTGCTGCCGACGACCGCCGGGACGGTACGCATCCTGGGCTACGACGTGCTGGCCGAGGGGCGCGACGCCATGCCCAACATCGGCTTTGCCTCCGACACGCCGCCTCTCTATGAGAAGCTGACCGTCGAGGAGTACCTGACCTTCATCGGCAAGGCCTATCGGCTCGACGCCGCGGACATCGACGACCGCATCGGCTTCTGGCTCGATCAGCTCTGGCTGGCCGAGCGGCGACACGCGCGCATTCGCACGCTCTCGCGGGGCATGAAGCAGCGGCTGGCGGTCGCACGGGCGCTGCTGCCCAACCCGCACGTGATCTTGCTCGACGAGCCGGCGGCGGGCCTCGATCCCGGCGGGCGCGTCGCGTTCCGCCGTTTGCTCAGCAACCTGCGCGACCAGGGCAAGGCCATCGTCATCAGCTCGCACATCCTCGCGGATCTCGGCGAATACTGCACGCACATCGGCATCATGTCACACGGCCGGTTCATCGAGTACGGTACGGTGCGCGATGTGGCCGCCGGCAAGGGCAATCATCGCTGCCGCTATCGCATCACGCTCGCCGCGGTCCTTTCGGATGCGGCGGCACGGCTGGCAGCGATCGACGGCATCGACGCCCTGCAGGTCGATCGCGAGGAGGTCTTCTTCGAGTTCCGCGACGATCGGGCCGAGGCCGCCGCACTGCTGCAGCGGCTGATCGCCGCGGGCCTGCCGGTGGCGTCGTTTTCGCCCATGGCGCCGGGGCTGGAAGAGGCGTATCTGCGCAGCGGCGTGAGGCAGGTGGATTGATGGCCGGTCCGGTACAGGTCAGTCCCGTTCTCTGGGTGCAGTTCCGGCTGAGCGGCGGGTGGCGCAATGCCTTGCTGGTGCTATGCGGCTATGGTGTCCTGCTGGCGGTGCTGGCCGTCTTCACGTTTCATGGCCCGATCAAGGTCAGCTCGAAAACGGTCGCCAGCGGCTGGCTGATCACGATGAACATGATCCAGACCGGGCTGCTGGTCCTCGTGGGTACCGGTGCGGTTCGGCGTGCGATTCTGCAGGACTTCACGACTGGCCTGTTCGACTCCCACCGCCTGACACCGATGACCGGTCCGGCCGCCGTATTGGGTTACATGATCGGTCCGAACGTCGGTCCGTTGATGTTTCTCGGCATCAACGCGGCGGCCGGGCTTGTGCTTTGTCCGATGTGCGGCCATCCGATCCCGGAGTGGCTCCTCGGCATCGGGTTTGAACTGATGTTTGCCCTCCTGCTTTGGGCCTTCGCCGCCGTGTCGGCCTTGGGCACGCAGGGCTCGGCGAAACTTGTTGTGCTCATATTGTTCCTGGCAGCCGTGGGTGGCTGGGCAATCATCGTCCTGGTGCCCGGGATCGGTCTGTTGGCGCTGGGCGTTCTGGCGGCGATGCTCAATCTGATGCCCGGTATCGCCGGAACGATGATGCCCGGCACCTCGCTCGCGACGCTTACGCTCGCGGCCCAGGGCGTGCTCGGGGCGATTCTGTTCTGGGCCGCCGTGCGCAAGTATCGTCGGCCGGACCTGCGGGCATTTCCGATCTGGCTTGCGCTGGCGCTTGTGGGTTCGCAGGCGGTGATGGGCGGTGTCGGGATCCACTTGTGGAGTCGGCGGCCGCGTGCCCTCAACGAGTTTCCGTCGCCTGACGTCTTTACGCAGATCGTGGCAACATTGGCCGTGTTGAG
>JAFGKA010000427.1 GCA_016928855.1 Phycisphaerae bacterium | reverse complement strand
TGCTCGACCTCATGGCCGAAGCCGGCTTCCGGAAGGTGTTCGTCGGCATCGAAAGCCCCGACGAAGACAGCCTCGTCGAATGTGAGAAGATCCAGAACACGCAGCGTGACCTTGTCACCGCGGTCCGGACGATCCAGCAGAGCGGGATGGAGGTCATGGGCGGGTTCATCATCGGCTTCGACGCCGACCGCCCGGGCATCTTCGAACGGCAGCGCCGGTTCATCGAGGAATCCGGCATCGTGACGGCCATGGTCGGTCTGCTCATGGCGCTGCCCGGCACGCGACTGTTCACCCGACTCTCGCACGAGAACCGGATTCTTCACGATTCGAGCGGCAACAATCTCGACGGCGTGTTGAACTTCATTCCGAAGCTGGATCGCGAATACCTCGTCCAGGGTTATCGTTCGCTGTTGAAGCACCTTTATGCCCCCGGCGCCTACTATGACCGGATCCTCTGTTTTCTGCGTGAATACCGGCCGAAGGGACCGAAGCTGCGCATCGCCTGGCGAGACTGGATGGCGTTGATAAAATCGCTCTGGATCATCGGTATCCGAACGCGGGGGCGACGCGCCTACTGGCGTTTCGTCACGAAGGTTCTGCTCTTTCATCGCCGGGCATTTCCTGAGGCAATCACACTGGCGATCCTGGGACACCACTTCCGGAGAGTCGCGGCAGCGTTGTAGCATCGCCCGCCGGACAGCCAGACCACGACCAACACAATGGGACAACCACACAAGCCACGACAGCGCGTCCCGAGGAATGACCAACAATGAGCATCAAGGTGTACGTCGGCAACCTGACCTACGGCGTCACGGGCCCGGTTCTGGAGGCCCTGTTCACGGCCCACGGCACGGTGCAGAACATCCAGTTGGTAGAACACCGGGTCACCGCACAAGACAAAGGCTTCGCATTCGTTGAAATGGAAACGGACGAGCAGGCCCGTGCGGCCATTGACGCCCTCGATGGCCAGATGCTCGAGGGCCGCCAGATCAAGGTTACCGAGGCCAAGCTGCGAGAGGGCCGCAACGGCAGCCGAAGAAATCACCGCGGCAGCCGACCCCACCGGTAAACCGCCTTCCGCAGAAGCCGCCACGCTTACAGTGAGCGCCCTGACCGTCACAACAGGGCACTTGCGGCCGCAGCGTTGAGCGTCCTGGCGAGATGGCGGTGGATCAGGGCGGGGCTGCTTGCAGATTGAACATCCAATGTTCAATTTGCACGACTCGGTGAACGTGTCAACCGTGCCAGAAGCGCAGACCCGTTCGCCCTATTCGGGACAACGGAGATCGCTGATTCCCAAAAGGATGCGCCCGCATTTGCGGCAGCGGGCCTCGATCAGTCCTGGACCGCGACGCGCTCGACTTCGTCGATGGTGGTCACGCCTTCGGCGACCTTGGCGTAGCCGCTGTCGACGAGCGTCTGGAACGCGTACTCGCCGGCGGCTTTGCGGATCTGATGGATGGTAGGCTGCGTCAGGATTGCATCGCGAATCTGGTCGCTGAAGCTCAGCAACTCGAAGATGGCCGTCCGGCCGAGATAGCCGACGTTCATGCACTTGCGGCAGCCGACATGGGTGTAGAGCCGCTCGACGCGTTTATTCTCCATTTTCATCCGGACGAGCTGACTCGGGCTCGGCCGGAACGGCTTGCGGCACCCCTCACACAAGACGCGGACGAGCCGCTGCGACAGACACATCGTCACCGCGTTGGCGACCATGTACGGTTCAACGCCGAGGTCCATGAGCCGGAAGATCGACCCGATCGTGTCCCGCGCGTGCAGCGTCGTGAAGACCAGGTGGCCGGTCATCGCCGCCTGAATCGCCGTGCGGGCGGTCTCCGGATCACGAATCTCGCCGACGAGGATCACATCGGGATCCTGCCGCAGCATCGAGATCAACAGGTTGGCGAACGTCAGGCCGCCCTTGTTATCCACCGGGCATTGTGTCACACCGTCGAGTTGGTACTCGACCGGATCCTCGATCGTCACGACGTTTTTCGCGGTCGCGTCAAGCGTCCGAATGGCCGTGTAGAGTGTCGTCGTTTTGCCACTACCGGTCGGGCCGCTGACCACGATCATGCCCGAATCCATATTGCATGCTCCGCGCAGCGAACGGAGCATTCCCTCCGGCATGCCGAGATCCTGCATCCGTGTCGGCACGGCCGTCTTGTCGAGCACGCGGATCACGAGCTTCTGACCGTATGTCGTCGGCGAGAACGAAATGCGGAAATCAATCTGCCGTCCAGGCACTCGTGCGGTGAAGTTCCCATCCTGGACGATATGGCGTTTCGAGATGTCGAGTTCGCACAGCACCTTGACCACGCTCAAGATCGCCTGGCCCAGCGCCACCGGCGGCGTCAGAACCGGCAGCATCGTCCCATCCACCCGGAAGCGGACCTGATACGCCGTCCGGCGCGGTTCGATGTGAATGTCGGTCGCGCGCGTGCGAAACGCGCCAAACAGAATCATGCGGAGCGCCCGAACGGCCGCCGCCGCGTCCTCGCGGTCCTTGCCCGCCGGATGCACGGCCTGGCCCTGGCGGTTGAGCATGGCGACGTCGTTCACATCGAAACCGATATCACGCCCCGCCCGTGCGAGATTGCGAAGTTCGGCGCCAACGCTGACGCCAGTCATCCCTTCCAGGGGGCGGATCGCGCTGGAGTCGTTGGTGTCCTCCAAGATCGCCATGGGGATCGGTTCCGCCTCGGTGAGAATCTCGGCCTCGGCCAGTTCCTCGAGCACGGTGACTTCGCCGACACCGTCGGCCACGAGCGTCATCACCGTATGACCGATGGCAATCTCGTCGCCGTCGCCGACCAGTGCCCGCTCGACCCGTTCACCGTTGACCTTCGTCCCGTTACGCGAACCCAGGTCACAGAGAATGAACCCCCCTTCCGTCGGCTCCAGTGAGCAGTGGTATCGGCTGGCCAGCTTGTCCTCAATCACAATGGTGTTGTCCGCGCGCCGGCCAATCGTCACCTTGCTCGGTGGCAACGTGATCTTTCGACTCTCGCCTTCTTCACGGATCTCCAATTCAAGCATGGACGCAGTCCGGAACCTGTCGATGAAGATGTCATGCACTGAAGCCGCTCGTGCATACAGTATACGCAATCGGCGACCCAGCGCCAATTCCGACCGCCGCGCTCGCGACCCGTGGGTACAAACCGGGCGAGATTTGACAGGGTCGGGCCAACGCGGTAGTTGTCATGCACCAATGGGGTCTTGTGGGACAACGACCGGGCGGAACGATCTGTGTCAGGCAAATGGCGGGTAGGATTGATCGGGCTCAGTGGCGGGGCCGAATCCGTGCGCGAGGCGTTGCTTGCCGAGCCGCGCGTACGGCTCGTCGCCGTAGCCGACCATGACGCCAAGGTCGCGGCCAGCCAGGCCGAGGCCACCGGCGCCGAGGCGTACACCGACTGCCGATCGCTGATCGTCGAACAGAAGCTCGACGCACTCTTCGTCGCAACCCCTCATTTTGCCACCCACGGCTATCTGAAGCTGGCGGCAGCCAACGGCGTGCCCGTCTGGAAGCAGACACCGCCCGGGCGCCGCTTCGACGAAGCCCTTACATTGGTGCGGGTCTTCGAGCGCGCGGGCAACGGAGGCTGCCCGCTCGTCATCGCCCGGCCCTGGTCGGCCGAGCCGGCTCTACAACAGGCCCGAAAAACGCTCACAGAACTGGGCCGGCCGTTCCTGGCCGAGGCCCGAATATTCTGCTGCCGGCCGGAGGACCTCGACTGGCGCGGCGACAGTGAGAGTGCCGGCGCCGGCGTGCTGCTGCACGAGGGCTTCGAGGCCATCGACACAATCATCCACTGGATGGGCCGGCCAACGGAGGTCTACGCGGCGACGGCCCGGGCCTCACGGCCGCAAACGCGGTATCCATACGATACGGAAGACACCGCGACAATGATCCTGAAATACGCCGACGGCGCCCTCGCGTCGCTGACCTGCTGCTGGACGAGCGGGCCTCCGATATCGGAACTCACGATCCGGTCAACGGGTGGGACAGTCCGAATCGACCCGAAGCGAGTGACAGTGCTCGATCGCGCGGGCCAGCCGATGCGCGCCGCGTTCGACCGGGCAGCCAACCCGTACACACACCCCATCCGGGCGTTTCTCGATGGCCATTTCCGCGGCCAGGGCCCCCTGGCATCGCTCGCGCGAGACCATCTGTGGACGATGGCAGTCATGGAAACAGCCTACCTGTCCTCGCGAACCGGCGAGGCGGAACTGCCAGCGAAATGGTTTGAAGTGCTCAGCGCGGAAGAGAAGGAAGCGCCGCCGCCCCCGCGGGAACCCGACGCGCCATCGGCAGCCACGGCACCGCAGCCCCCTCCAGACACGTCGGTGGCCTGAGCGACCGGCCGGGGTAAATCCTCACCCCCTCACCTGCTCCTTCACCAACGGCGGAACCTGCGCGGAAGACAGCGCCATGCGCAGGACGGTCTCGACGACATCGGAGCCGCCGCGTGGCAGGCGGAACATCTCGCACCGGCCACTCTCGCGTTCGATCAGCGTCATGGTGGGCACCGCACCTGTCAGATCGAGCGAAAGGTCGCCCCGCCGCACGTCGAACGTCTCGACACGCGGTTCGACCCGGAAGACCACATGCTTGACCCACTGGGCCACGCCTGGCGCGAGCCGAAGGCAGTCGTGCCGTCCAAGCCAGCCGATGACCTGAAAACCGCTGACAACAAGAAACACGGCCAGCATCGCCAGCACATTGAACACCAGAAGCCGTTCCCAGGCCGCCCGCAGCCAGATATCCATCAAAATCGCGTAGATCAACAGGCCAGCCGGCAGCATGGCCAGCAGCGACCAGATGGACGGACGCCCCATGGGCAGCTCTTTCGGCGCAAAGCCCGACAACGGATCGCCTGGAAGCGGGGGCGGTTCCCCACGGTAATACACGTACAACCGGCGGTGTTGTGATACGTGCTCACGAATGATCAGATCCCAGGCCTCGGCCGTCATCGGGACGTGTCGCCACAACGCCGAATAGTGCAAGCAGTATCGATGAAGGTGCAGCGCAGCGGCCGTCCAATCCTCCCGCCTGGCACTCGCTTCGAGAGAGGCGCCGGCCATCTGCAGAAGCCGCCGCAATCGCAGCCATGTCGGCAACGATACGGCCGAAAGGTACACGGCGTAAACCAAAAGAATCAGCTCATATCGCAAGAGATGCTGGGCCGTCGAGGACCCACCCGGCGCCCAGGGCCAAGACGATTCGCCCCGCATGTGGATCCAGGTGAGCGTCGCCAGCGTCAGGCCCAGCAGGATCAACCAGCCGCGGATCGCCCCCCGCAACGACACCCGCGGCCCACGCGCCCGATGAATCCACCAGACCGCCACGTCCCCAACAATGTCACATGCTACGGGATCGGTTCTGTCGCTTTTCGGCCGTATGCCCATCTCGCCCGCGCCCACCGAGGTATCGGGCCCAGGCTGCGCGGCCCGCGTCCCTACGTTCCGAACCGACGGTCCGGGCTTGGGGCCCGCGGATCATTCCGCCGTGTATGAGCGAATAATCTCGGCCGCCCGGCCGCCCGCGAGGTTCATTGCGCCCAGCGCCTGGCTGGCCGCCGTACGAATGGTCAGCTTCGGCTCCTCCAGTGTCGCCGTCGTCAATGCCTCGACCAGATCGTCGACCATCTGCCTGCCAACTCGCTTGGCCGATTCGGCCAGAATGCCAAACACGGCTATGCGCTGGGCATCACTGCCCTCCGGATCGAGCGCGAGCCTGGCGATCGCGCCCTGTGCCGCAGGGCTGCTCGACCACGCGAGAACCGCCGCCGCTGCAATTCGCATCTCTTCGGTCGGATGGCCGCACGCCCGAACGAGCGCATCCTCGGCCGCACCAAACTCGAACACCGACGTGCCCGTCGTTGCGATCAGACGAAGCGCATCCGCGGCAACGAGCGAAAGTTGCAGTGCCTCGTTCTCGTCGATCGTGCGGTGGCCGTAGGCATCCCCGGCCCGATTCCACGCCGCAGTGAGCGCCTGGCCCAGTTCGGTGACCTCGTCGTCACTTAGCCCGGCCCACTTCTGCAGGTGCACACGGCCAACACGCTTGTCCATCGCCTCGATCTTCAGTCTGACCGGCGCGCCTGTCGGCTTGACCACAAGCACCACCGGGGACAACTCGAGCTTATCATCCTTGTGGATCTTCTTCAGGGCATCATCGGCATCCGGCGCTTCCATGTCACTGGCCAGGAGGATCAGATCCACCTTGGTCAGGTCACGGTGAGCTTGTGCAACCGCGTCGACGAAATTCGCAGACGCCACGACCTGTGCATTCGCCCGCTTCGCCCAATCGGCGAGAAGCTGACGACTTTCATCATTCGGATCAACGATCAGCACGTTCGTGGCGGCGCGGAGGTCCAGCGCCGACGCCAGAATTGGAACCACTTGGCGCGCCCCCGGAAAATCCTGCGGCGGCAATGCACGGGCCAGCGCCAACGCGGCCTTGATCCGAACCAGCACATCCGGGAAACTCAACGCGAGCGTCAGCGCCTGTTTGACATCCTCGGGGCCAACCAGCTCGCTGGCGCTGGCAATCCCGTCCAGCGCGGTCACGGCGCCCAGCGCGACGGCCGCGTCACGATCCTTGACCGCCCGCGTGAGCGTCAGGTGCGCATAGCGAGGACCGAGGCAACGGGCGAAGTAAATACTGCGGGGATACTCGTCGGGGCGAGTCTTGTCGTTCGCAGCCCGCTCGTCCGGCTCGACCGAGCGGACATCCATGCCCAACTGCGCCTCGCGGCGGAAATTGGCCGCGAGCCAAAGCGCGACGGCGTCCGGCAGCTCCGATTGGATCGCCAGAGCGTCCTGGCACGCCCGCATGCACTGCACCTCATCGAAGATCTCGCGCGGAACGGGAATGGCGATCAGTTGCCCCTCCCTGAGGTACCAGACGTTCGCCAGGTCCTCGCGAGGGTCCGCTTCGAGGGACGCTGTGCCGACGAAGTACTGTTCGGCCAGGTCGAGGAAAGCCCCGGCTGCGGGTCGATCGCCGAGGGATGGGTCACGGGCCAGGATCTGCGTCACGGCCCGGCGAGCGGTTTCGCGAACCGAATCCGGCTGAGCCGCATCCTCGGCAATCTGTTTGGCATAGGGCAACGCCTGGGGATAGCCCAGTTCGGCCAGAACGTCGAGAAGGGTCTCCCGCACGGCGTCCTGCGGGATCCGCAGGGCCACGACGAGCGGGTTGACGGCCAGCCGGCCCACCTTTGGCAGGGCCCGACGGATGTACGGCTGCATCTCTTTCTTTGTGGCGTCGGCCAGTGCCGCGACCATCCAGGGCACGGCATATTCGCCAGCGTGCTGCAGGCGGTTAAGCCCCACGAGCCGCTGGGTCGGGTCACCGGCCAGCAGTTCGATCGCCCCGGTGATCTGCTCGGCGCTCTTGCGCTTGAGCACCTCACCCTCGCGAATGACCGCAAGAACCTTCTCCGCGCTATCGCGGATGTCGGTTCCGGCGATGATCTGGATCAGCGTTTCGCGGCTGTTGCGGTATTTCTCCGCCAGTGCGAGCATCGCCTCCGGCTGGCAGTCCTCGCGGGCCAACAGCGCCGTTGCATAGGCGTCGGCCTCGCGAAAACGGCCCATCTTCGCGAAATGCAGGTAGTCGGCGAACATCTGTTCGAGCGACAGGTCGCCAGGCACGGCGACGGCGGGTGCTTCCGCGGGAACCGCATCCTGCGCCACGGCCGGCAGGCCGATCGACGTCAGAATCACCAGCATGACGAACGGAAGCCGTGAGCCGACGGATTCCGGCCACACGACACTTCTTGTCCCACGGACTCCGCTGAGCCAGATGCGCATACGCACCTCCGAAAAGCCTGACGTCGGGAGTGTGAGGGCTCGACCCCCAATTCCTGGGGATCCGCCACCATCGGAGGGAACCTCACGGCCAGCCAGGACCGCTCCCGAATGACCGGCCTGATTATAAGTGCTTGGGGGATAGCGTCAAATCTCGTGGCCCGGGTCCGAAGGGATCCGGTCCGGGCGGGCCGGCAGAGACGGAGCCGCCGAGCCTATCGCGAAGCCGCGACGGCGGGCGACGGAAGGCAAGCCCAGATCGTCCCGATCAGCCTCTCTCGACTGATCGGCTTGCTCGCATAGTCGTTGCAGCCGGCCCGGATGCACTTGTCCCGGTCACTGGCCATCGCGTGGGCGGTCAGCGCGACAATCGAGCCAGTGTAGCCCTTCCGACGGAGCAGGCTCGTGGCCTCGTAGCCGTCCATAACGGGCATCTGCATGTCCATCAGGATGACGTCGAAGGGCTCGCCGGCCTCGCACGCCGTCAAAGCGGCCTCGACCGCGAGCTTGCCGTTTTCGACGACGGTGACCCGGCCACCCGCCTTCCTCAACACATGCGCAATCAGTCGCTGATTGTCCGGGCCATCCTCCGCCAGGAGGATATGGCAGCCCGGCAGGCCGCTTTGCCTGGCCGCTGGCGTGGCCGACGCCGCATCGGACGCGCTGTCGGCCACGGACGTAGCAGACCGGGGATCCTCGATGATCTTGACCCCAGCCAACGACCCGCAGCCCACGGTGATACGGAAGCGACTGCCAACGCCCTCGGCCGTCTCGACCACCCCGAGGTCGCCGCCGAGCACTTCGGCCAGCCGCCGGCTGATCGCCAGCCCCAACCCGGTGCCGCCGTACCGGCGCGTCGTTGACGTGTCGGCCTGCGTGAAGGGCTGGAACAACCGGGCGACCTGTGCATCGGTCATTCCGAGGCCGGTATCCGCCACGTCGAACTGGATCAATGGCCCTGCCGGGGCCTCCGTGAGCGAGACAATCAACTGCACCCGGCCGACCTCGGTGAACTTGATCGCGTTGCCGATCACGTTGATCAGGATCTGCCGCAGTCGCGTCGGGTCCGTCTCAATGGTCTCCGGGAGCGACCCGACGAATTCGATGTCGAATGGCAGGCCTTTGGCGTCGGCGCGCACGCGCATTAACGAAGCCACCTCGGCAACGACCTGGACCGGAGAGCAGCGGATTCGTTCGACGGTCATCTTGCCCGCTTCGATCTTCGAGAGGTCGAGGATATCGTTGATAATCTGCAGCAGGTACTCGCCGTTGCGCTTGATGGTGTGCGCCGCGTCGATGCGTTCGGGCGGAGC
>JAFGKA010000426.1 GCA_016928855.1 Phycisphaerae bacterium | reverse complement strand
TTGGAAACGTGCTCGGCAGCAGCGGCAGCGTCGTCCCGATTTTCCGCCAGCAGATCGCCGCGGGTGGGCCGGTCACGGTGACGCACCCGGACATGACACGGTACTTCATGACCATTCCGGAAGCGGCGCAGCTCGTGTTGCAGGCCGGCGCGATGGGCAATGGTGGTGAGATCTTCCTGCTCGACATGGGAGAGCCGGTCAAGATCGTCGACCTCGCCCGCGAGATGATCACCCTAAGCGGCCTTCGCCCCGGCGAGGACATCGAGGTTGTCTTCAGCGGCGTGCGCCCCGGCGAGAAGCTGTTCGAAGAACTCTCCATCGAGGGCGAAGATGTCAGCCGTACCCCCCACCCGAAGATCGGCATCATGCGAAAGCGCCCGGAGGACTGGGACGCGATCTGCCGTGGCATCTCCGAGCTGGCCGCACTAGCCAACAACGGGAAGCTCGACGGCATCCGCATGCAACTCAAGAAGCTCGTTCCGGAATTCTGCCCCGCGAATGGATGGGAAAAAACGAAGGCCGACTCGCAGTCCCAACCACCAGCCGCAGTGTCAAGAGACTAGGCACCCGGTCCGCACTCACCGAACCACGGGAGATGCCACTAGCCCGCGCGGCCGATAGACCCCGCCATGCGGAGCAGGCGAAGTTGAGCCTTCGCCCGCGCGATGCGGTCGGCGCGGACGTCAGCCGTCTGTTCATCACGCATGGGCATCGCCCGCGCGTCCCGCAAGGCCTGTTCCACCGCAGTCCGATCGATGGCGTCGGGTGATAGCGCTTCCTGCGTCAGAACAGTCAGGCGATTCTCGACCACCTGGGCGAAACCACCCGCAATGAACCAGGCCAGCGGGATGCCAGCCTGTCGGATCCGCAGGATACCGACGCCCAACTTGCAGACCAGCGGCGAGCGATCGCGCATCACACCAATCTCACCATCGTGCGCGGGCAGCGCCGCGAACTCGATCAGCCCGTGAAACACCTGCGCCTGGGGCGTGACGAGCGTACATGTAAAGCGCTTCCTGTCTGGCATGGCAACCGATTTGTACTGCCACAGCCGACAGCCGTCAACCGCACAGGCGCCCCGGCCGGCTCGGGTTGTGGCCCCAGCCGGGACAGCATAGAATCGGCCGACAACGTCAACCGAGGTGACGCCATGCAACGCGAGGACGGCACGCGCCCCATCGTCATCGACGAGACCCCCGGCAAGAAGTGGTACTGCCAGTGCGGACTGTCGCAACGGCTTCCCTATTGCGACGGTACGCACAAGCATCACGACGTCGGCGTCGGCCCGATCGCGGTCGAGATCACCGAACCGGCCACCAAGGCCGTCTGTCAGTGCCATCGCACACAAGGGCCGCCCTGGTGCGACGGCTCACACCGGATGCCCGATGAATAACCGCCGGATCTCATTTGCGGTACCATGAAAGTTCCCCGCACCCCTCATCGCTGGACCGTCACGCCCGCCCGAGCCATCGCGATTCAGCGGAAGCTCGCCGCACAGGTCCGGATCGAACCACTGCCTGGCCCCGTGCGCATGGTAGCCGGCGCCGACGTCGCGTTCAGCCCGGACGCGACGACGTGCGTTGCCGCGATTGTTGTCTGGGATCTGACCCGGCGCGAAGTCGTCGAGACCGTCGTTGCCCGCCGACCGGTGACGTTTCCCTACGTACCCGGCCTGCTCTCGTTTCGCGAGATTCCGGCTGTCCTCGCCGCCGTCCGCAAGCTTCGAGCCGATCCCGACGTCTTCCTGTTCGACGGCCAGGGGCTGGCCCATCCGCGCCGCTTCGGCCTGGCCTGCCACGCCGGGCTCTGCCTCGACCGCCCGAGCATCGGCTGCGCCAAGAGCCTGCTGTGCGGCGAGTTCGTTGAACCATCGCCCCAGCGCGGCGCCCGAACCGCTCTGACGCACGCCGACGAGGTGGTCGGCGCCGTCCTCCGCACGCGCGACGGCGTACGCCCCGTCTTCGTCAGCATCGGCCACCGGATCACGCTGCCGGACGCCGTCCGCCTCGTCCTCCGCTGCGGCGGCGGCTACCGCCTGCCGGAACCGACCCGCCTGGCGCATCAGCACGTAACACGCGAACGCTCCACGAACTTGAACGCTGGGCAGATCAAGCAGACTAAGCCATCGCCCTGTGAAGATCTCACGCGCTTGCGCGGGCGCGTTTCGTAATCGAGTGGACGTCGATGATATACATCTGGCGCGTGGCTTCGTGGGCGGAGTCGATGCAGACCTCGGTCCCGTCGCGGTTCCATCGCGGGTGCAGGTCGCAACGGTAGGGCTTGCCGCGCAGAGCCGCCGGCAGGACGAACGCGCCGATGTCGAAGCGCTTCCCGTCAGCCACGCGATACAGCAGCAGATGCTGAAGGTGGTTCTGATCCGGATAGGTATCACACAGCACCCACCGCCGGTCCGGCGAATAGGAGCAGTGCCCATCCTGTGTGAGTACCCCTTCGGCAAAGACTTCTGTCCGGTTCGTGTTGACATCGAACAGACAGAACCGGTTCACCTTCGGCTCGACGGTGCACCAGGCTAGAATAGTGTCATCATCACGCCAGTCGAAATGCGAAACCATGCCCGTATCCGAATGCAGGCGAATGTCGGTGCCGTCAGGCCTGGCGGTATAGAGGCGCGTCTGCCAGCGCTTGCCGGGCTCGCCCCACCGATGGAGAAAGATGAACCGCGTGCCGGAAGGGTTGAACTGCAAGTGATTGAACCAGTGTTCGTCGCCGCTGAAACGCTCGTCGCGTTTGTTGCCGGCCGCCCATTCGATCGGGATGATCAACTCGTTCCGACCGGATGCCACGTCCATCGCGTAGATCCCGGCATCGGCCGGCGCCGCGACGTCCGCGTGCCGCTCCGGCAGTGCCGCATAGCCGTAGCCCGGCCGCAGCCGGTTGAGCCGGTCGAAGTCCAGCGTAACCGCCTGCTTGCCGTCAGCGCTGACCGCATAGATCGGCCGCGGAAGCGTTCGGGCGGCGCCGCTGTGCACGTCGCGGACGATCGACACGTAGCGGCCATCCTGGACGCTGTTGTAGATCACCTCCTGGTCGGCGGTGGAACCGAGCCACTGCAACATCGTACCCTGCTGCCAGCACCAGGCGAGCGTCGTGTCGAACGGGATGTAGCGATTGTCGTTCTTGAGGTCCACCATGCCGAGCGTCAGGGCGTCATTGGCCTGCGGCTGGCGATCACAGAAGCCGATCTGCATCGCCAGAACGTATCGGCCCGTACGATCCCACGGGCACTTGTCATAGTAGCCGAAAAAGTGGTGCGCCGGCCCGCGCGTCGCCGCCACAGCCGGAAACGCGGCCGGCCGCGTCGCCACGTCGCCCGCACGCACGGAATGTTCTGCGAGACGCATTGCCGAAGGCGCGAGCAGCCCAAGCGCCGCCCGCTCGAGAAAGCCCCGGCGGTTCAGCAAATCGCCTCGCAACGCTCGCTCCGCTGTGCGTGCTTTCATCGTAGCTCTGACCATCACCTCACCTCGCGGGAACCACCGTATTCGTGCTGCATCGCGTATCAACCCGGACTCCCGCATTGGAGACACGCGCTCATTGCGTCGTGGATACCTTACCTCAGGGCGATCACCGCAGGAAGCATCGCGCTCACGAGCCCCGTTTGCCGTGCCACGTACCCTCACCCAGCGCAGCACGGGCGATTCTAAACGAGCCGGCCACACAGCTCCTGGACGGCACGGCCAGATAACTCTCTGGTTCCGGCCCGAGACCACACAGCCAAAACGGCGCTTGATCGGGCACTTGGTCAGCCCTAAAGTCTTGGCATCATGTGGCACGGGTGGCGCGAACTCTGGATTTCGGCAATCCTCGGGGCCGTGCTCGGCCTCGTGGCCGGCTGTGGGGTCAGTACGCCGAGCGGTGTGGTGGACGGCAACGTCGACCCCGATCCGATCGCCGCACAGAGCAAACGCATTTCCGGCGAACCCAACGATTCGTTCGACACCGCCCTCGATATCCTCTATGACGACTCGGGAATCGCACGTATTCAGGGAACGATCAACCCGAACAGCGATATCGACATGTACAACCTCGGACCGATGACCGCCGGTGACCGCATCCGGGTCGATCTGGCCGGGCTCGGCACGCTTGACGCGGCGATCATCATTTTCGATGACCTCGGCCGCATCTTCATCGAAAACGACGACCGGAACTATGCCGCCAACCAGTGGGACCCGTTCGTCAACGAGGTGGTCCGCCATGACGGCATCAACTACTTCCTCGGCGTCGGCAGCGCCCCGCTCGCACCGAGCATGGGCATCTACAATGCCACGATTGTCGTGTCGCGCGGCGAGCCCGTGCCGCCACCAACGCCCCAGGCCATTAAGCTCGATTTTGACGGCGGCACGATCTCCATCCCGGGCGATCGCACGTACACCGTCGGCGCCTTCAACGCGGCGACCATCGACCCGGCCTACACAGGCCAAACGGCCGCGGTCGAACGCAGCATTACGGAAACCATCGAGAGCAACTACCAGGGATTGGCGCTCGAACTCTACAGCACGAGCGGGCCACTACCGCCGTTCGGCGAGCAGACGTCGCCCGTCCTGTTCGGCGGAACGAACCCTGACGCATTCGGCATCTCCCAGACCGTCGACGCCTACAACCAGAACCGCACGGACGGCGCGATCATCTTCACTGACATGTTCGACCGAACCCGCTTTGGCCGCGTGCTGACCGTGGATGAACTCGGCCGTGCGATCGGCAACGTCGCCAGCCACGAAATCGGCCATCTGCTCGGGCTGAACCACGTCACCGACCCCGCCTATATTATGGATACCGTGGGCGGCCCGTCGACGTTGTTGGCGGACCAGATCTTCGGCGTAGCCCCGCTGCATGAGATGATCTGGCCGTTCGGCTATCAGGACAGCATCCTGCTGCTCCTGGAGACGCTCGGGTTCTGAATCGATCAGCCCTTCGCCGCGGCGAAACGCGCGGCCACGTTCTCCCAGCTCACGGTGCTCCACCAGGCCTCGATGTAATCCGGCCGCCGGTTCTGGTACTTGAGGTAGTACGCATGTTCCCAGACGTCGAGACCGAGGATGGGCGTGTGCCCCTGCATGACCGGTGAATCCTGGTTGCCGGTCGAATAGAGGTGCAGCCCGCCAGTCGGATCGACCGTAAGCCAGGCCCAGCCGCTACCGAAGCGCGTCGCGGCCGCCTTGCCGAACTCCTCCTTGAATGATCCGAAATCTCGCCACTTGGAAGCAATCGCGTCGGCGAGCTTTCCACCCGGTTCGCCAGCGCTTCCCGGCGCCATGATCTGCCAGAAGAGTGAATGGTTGGCGTGGCCGCCACCATGGTTGATGACCGCTTGGCGAATCCCGTCAGGTACGCTTCCGATGTCCGCCAGTAGCTGCTCCACCGGCTTGGCTGCGAGAGCCGGATAGGCCTCCAGGGCTTTGTTGAGGTTGGTCACGTATGCGTTGTGATGCTTGCCGTGATGGATCTCCATGGTTCGTGCGTCAATGTACGGCTCCAGGGCATCATATGCGTACGGCAGTGCGGGTAGTTCATGTGCCATGAGTCTGCTCTCCTTGATGTCCGACGCGGAGCCCGGTTCACTCAACGCCAAGCGGCGGCTCCGCCGCGCCGCTTTCCGACCGTAGGAAGCCGACGCCGGCGGGTCAAGGGAACATATCGTATTAATACAGTACTATGTCACCGGTGGACTCATATCTTTCTTTCTAGAAAGCACTTATATTCATTCCGAATGGCTGCCAGGGCTGACCTGTCCGGTGATTGGCCCGCCCAGGCGGATTGACAAGCGGCCCGCTCGACGCGATGGTGAGCGGCGGTCATGGCATGGGCACCAATGGCGCGTTGTCGTTGCGGTGCCGTGCCCCCTGGATGAGGACGCGACCGTGATCGATCTACGTAGCGACACCATCACGCAACCGACCGCGGCGATGCGGCAGGCGATGGCAACGGCCGAGGTGGGAGACGACGTCCTCGGCGACGACCCTACCGTGGCGGAACTCGAGCGGCGGACGGCTGAGGTGCTTGGAAAGGAAGCCGCCGTCTTCATGCCGTCGGGAACGATGACAAATCAGGTGGCCGTCCGAGCCCACACGGAACCGGGCGACGAGATTCTCCTGGAAGCCAGGGCGCACGTCTATCTGTTCGAAGCCGGTGCGCCCGCCGCCCTATCCGGTGTCTCCTGCCGGCTTATCGATGGCGCACGCGGCATGTTCACCGCGGAGGATGTGCGAAACGCGGTCCGGCCGCGTGATGTGCACCAGCCGGTCAGCAAGCTGCTGTGTGTCGAAAACACCCACAACCGCGGCGGTGGCGCCGTCTGGCCGATCGAGGC
>JAFGKA010000056.1 GCA_016928855.1 Phycisphaerae bacterium | reverse complement strand
TGACCTTGCGGTAGGCGTTCGAATGCGTCCGCCCCATGAACCCGCAGCCGAGCAATCCGATGTTCAACGGTTTCGCCATTGGTTATTCCCTCGCTGGATCGATTCGTCCCAACCCTGATCTGTCACCCGGTTCGACCGGCCGCCGCACCGCGATCCGCAACCGTCGCGGCCCCAAACCATCGCAGACTTCCCCGCCGGCCGCAAGTCCGCCGCCGCACGGCGGCAAAAGCGAGCGCATCCGCAGAAAAGCGGCATGGGCCGGCCCGAAGGACCGAAGCGTCGGCCTCGCCAGCCGCCGGCCGACAAGGGTAGACGGGTTTCCGTCCGCCCTGGGGACGACTACACTTGTCAGGGTGCCTCGGGCGTGCCTCCGGGGCCCACGGACCGGCCCAGCGGGTTCTCCATGAACACGCTCCGCCGCGTTGCCGATATCACATGAAACGCGAAGGAACATCACCATGTTTCAGGCATACCGAATCGGCATCGTGTTGGCGTGCGGGTTGGTCGGGTTGGCCTCGGCGGCGACGGTCACGTTTGACGTACGGCCTGCCAACGAGACCGCTGGCGACGAAGTCGTCGTGTTCCCCGGGGACGAGGTCGAGTACGTCGTCACTGCCCTCGTCGAATCCGCCACCGCCACCGCCGACAACCAGGGGCTCGCGCTTTTCACCTTGACCATCGATACGGGCCTCGGCTTGCAGCAGAACCCGGCGGACGCCTTCGAGGATTTCGTCCTGACGGATTTCACGTTTGGCCAGTCACTCGGCACGGTGGATGGCGACCGAATCGTCGGCCTCGGCGCCAGCCAGTTCAGCCTCGGCTCGGCCCTGCTGACCGGCGTTGGCGTCGGCGAGCCGCAAATCCTGGCGCGCGGCCGGTTCCTGACGCCGACGACGGAAGGGACGTTCACCCCCGTGATCGAGGATGGTTCCTTCGCCAGCGTTGTCGCCCTGAGTGGCACCTCGACCGGATCCGCAACGGCCGTGGCGGGCGCGGGTTTCACGATCTGCACAAGCACCACCGGCGACGGTGGCGACACGGGTGACGGCGGCGATACAGGCGACGGCGGCGATACGGGCGATGGCGGTGATACCGGTAACGGCACGACACCAACCGACGAGGGCGGCCTGAGCGCTGTGGAAGTCGGTGCCCTGATCGTCGGCGGCGCCATCCTGGCTACCATAGGCGCCTTCGCACTCAGCAGCACGCTGGGCCTGCTCATCCTCCTGATCGTCATCCCCCTACTCGGCACCCTCGGCCTATTGGCCCTCGGCGCGCAGTAGCAAAGAGCAACGTACAATCCTTACAGACGTACCATCCACTGCAACGGTTTTGTTTTGAGAACACAGGAAACACGCGGCCTCAGTCCCGCAGTGTCGACAATAACAGGATGTGGTCGACTGGGAAGTTGGCTGGGACCGCCTTGACGGCGTTGTCGTCCGCTGTGCACCAATGACAGGCGAGTTCTTGGGCCAGACGGAGGTACGTCATATCGTAATGGGTCTTGCTGGAATCGACCGCGAGCTCGAGAGCCTCTACACCCTCCATAGAACTCGCCTGACTGTGCTGGATTGGCAACCTGAAGAGACGGCGAACACACTCGGCGGCGTCTCGTTTCGTAAGCCGGGGTTCTTTCGTCTGACGGTCTCGCGTGAGGCAAGCTTTCGTAAGAAGAGAGCAGACCTCATAGGTGAAAACCCGAGGAGCATGCATCTCAATATCGTCGGCAAGCAGGGCAACCAAAAGTTGGTCGGCGAGATCAACGTCGGCTTCCGAAGAATCCTTCAGAAACCATTTTGCAGCAACGCTGGCATCGATCACCATCTGCTCAGCCATTACCGCGAAGCTCCCGCAGCGCGTCCGTAACGTCGAAGCCTACCGGGCCGATACGATCACGCAGGGCCGTGATATCGTCGTAAAGTGCTCGCCTCTCGGGCGACAGCCGGGCCAATCGTTCGTCGCGCACCTGACCACGAAGAAGTGAGCGGATGGAACTGACCGTGGTGGAGGTGGGCTGAGTCGCCCGCGTCGATATCTCCATAAAGCCCCCGTTCCCGCTCCGTTCCCGTGCGAGTTTCGTCCACCCGCTGAGTGTGTCCTCGTCAGGCTGCGAACCATGGACGACTTCGTGCCAACTACACGTAGAGGCAATTGCAGCGATTGGCAGGACAAGTGTTCCCGAAACCGTAGCGTAGAAAACTGTCTCTGGGAGCCGGACGCGAGCCCGCCGAACGTCCTCTGCGATCTCCTCGGCCTCTCGGCGCACTCCTGCCGACCGAGTTTCACGCGTATTCAGAACCCGAGCATCAGTGAGCCCACGCACGGCAATCTACTCCTCGGCTTCCAGCACATCGGCGATCAAGGTCTGATACATTGACCAATCGGAACGGAGCTGGTGAAGATACTCACATACTTGTCCTTCGGCTGGGTAGTCACTGCAGGTACGGTGAAAATTGGCGTTGGCGATGATAACAGAACTCTTTGTGTCCTTGCTGCCTGCCTTTTGGACCTCACCCGCATCAAGCGAAAGCGTCACACGACCCGTCGGCGCGACGGCATAGACAAGCCGGAAGCCCGCAGCGACAACGGAATGACTGGGGCTGTCCCATTTGCCCTTCTTGAGAAACCGTTTCTTGAGATACGTCTCTGGTGAGTCAACCTCGATTACGCTGTGAAAATTGAGCCCGACAGCCGTATACCGGACGTGCGGCAATGTGACCACATACGCTTCCGCGACTTCCGCTGCTTTGCTCTGCGTCGGATCTGCGTCAGCGAGCATGTCTGTGACCTGCAGCTTGTTGGGCTCAACGTTCACTGCTACGCCGCTCTTATACCGGACGATGGCGAACGGCGGCGTCGTTATCGTCTCGTCAACTTCCCATCCCCAGTCCGGCGGCACGATCCCCCTCAGCGCGAGGAAATCGGGGTTGAGGATCGTCGGGTTGTGGGCCTTGCCCACCACTACAACCGAGAGCTGGATAAGCTGCGCGTTCATCGGACACTCTCCTGGATCACACCCAGTTTAGCAGGGAACCTTTCATGCTGCCAGTCGTGCGAACAAGGGTGACGTTTGAGGGCCGCACCTCACCCCACGCGAGCCCAGACCGCCTTGAGGTAGCCGCTTTCCGGGCAGTTGGCCATGATTGGATGGTCCGGCGCGGCGCCGGTCTGGTCGACGATCTGGAGCGATCGGCGGACGCGGTTGGCGGCGGCCTTGACCATGCCGATGAAGTCGTCGCGGCCGACGGTGCCGGAGCAGGAACACGTCAGCAGCACGCCGCCCGGCCGGAGGACGCTCATGGCCAACGCGTTGAGATCGACATATTTGTGCGAGCCGTCATGAAACTCCTCGCGGTTGGCGACGAACTTCGGCGGATCGAGCACGATGACATCGTAGCCGCGGCCGTTGGTCTGCATCTGGCGGAGGTAGCTGAACGCGTCCGCATGCACGTGCTGGATGCGGGCGTCGTTGAGGTGCGCGTTCTTCGTCGCCATCGCAACGGCGTCCTCGTCGAGATCCACGCCACTGACCGTAGCCGCATGGCCGTGCGTCGCCGCGTAGACACCGAAACCACCCGTGTAACAGCAGACGTCCAGCACCTCCGCGCCGGCGCAGAACCCGGCAAGCCGGCGTCGGTTCTCTCGCTGGTCGCAGAAGAACCCCGTCTTGTGGCCGGTCCGGACATCGACGCGAAACCGCAGGCCATTTTCGCGGACGGTCAGCGTCGGCGGCAGCTCATCGCCGGCGTGCAGGGGGATGCGAAAGCCTTCGAGCCGCTCGATCCGCTCGTCGGCCCGGACGGCGAACCGCGTGATGCCCGTCAGCTCAGTCAGTAATCGCTGGAGCATCTCCAGTCGCCGGAAGATCGCCAGTGCGAAGACTTCGATCACGATCACGTCGTCGTACCGCTCGGCGATCAGGCCGCTCAGCCCGTCGCCCTCGGCATGGACGAGGCGGCAAACGTTCGTGTCCTGCCCGGCCAGCAGCCGCTCGCGCCACCGTACGGCTTGTTCGAGCCGGCCACGGAAGAACGCGTCGTCGATCGGCGTCGCGTCCCAGTTGAGCATCCGCAACGCGATCTGCGAGCGGTCGTGCCAGAAGCCATGGCCGAACAGCTCGCCGCCCTTGCCGTAGACGGTAACCACGTCGCCCGGCTTTGCCGCCGGATCGACGGAGGCAATCATGCGACGGTAGATAAACGGATGAGCGGTTCCGCTGCGCAGACGAACCCACGGCCCGGCCCCGGCATGAGCCGGCGGGCTATCCGAGGATCCTTGCATGTCCCGACGTTCTCTCGCCATTAGAGCATGATCCGGCCGAACCACCCTCGCCGCAAGTCCTACGCAACCGTACAGCGAAGGCGTCAATCAAGAAAGCCGCCCGGCAGCCATCGCCACCGGGCGGCGTTCGTTTCCCATCGTCTGGAAGCCGGCGTTGCGTCAGACGCAGACGACCTCGCTCACCTCGGGAATGCGCTCTTTCAGGTTTCGCTCGATGCCCATCGCGAGCGTCATCGTGCTCGACGGGCAGCCGACACACGCGCCGTGCAGGCGGACCTGCACCACACCCTGATCGTCCACGTCCACCAGCTCGATGTCGCCGCCGTCGCTCTGCACCGCCGGCCGAATCGCGTTGATCAACTCCGCAACGCGCTCTTTGACCGACTTCTGTCCCTCGGCTGTGGGTTCAGCCATACTTCACCTCCGTTACGTCAGGGTCTCAACCAACGCAGCACCGCTCATTATAGCGGTGGACCGGCAGGCCGGCAAAACGCCCCGCCCTTTTCACAGATGCTCCACAAACAGCGATCGCTTCATCCGGAGCGACCGCATATGCTCCCGCACGTGCTCGGCTATCTCCGCCGGGCCGGAAACCCCCACCAGCCGCGTGGATGGCTCCGACGG
>JAFGKA010000425.1 GCA_016928855.1 Phycisphaerae bacterium | reverse complement strand
TCATGGTCATGACCGAGCCGTTGATTCTGCCGAGATGCAGCCGGCCGTAATAGCGGGCCCAGACGGTGCTGTTCGTCGCACTGACCAAGCCCTGCGAGATACCGGCACTGGCGGCATATGCGAGGACGACGCCCGGCACCGACAGAAACCGTAGCAGTCCCATCGACAGCGCCAAGCCCGCCATCGCGACCGAAAACAGCAGGCGAAGCCGGACGCGGTCGGCCAGGAGGCCGCCGAGCAACTGAGCGCCGGCCAGCACCGCACCGAAGACGGTGAACATCCTACTCGCATCCGTCGCTGTCAGCCCCTGCGCCGTGAACAGCGGCACGATGTTGAACGTCACCCCGGTAACCAGCATCGACCACAAGCCCATGCCGGCCTGGAGGATCCAGTACGCGCGGGTGGCCATGGCCTCGGCGAGCGTCAACTGCGGCTCGGCGGCGGTCAGCGATTCTGGATCGGCCGGGCTCGGCGGTGCCGGCGGCAAACCGTCGGGGCTCTGGCCGATGTCCTCCGGACGGTTGCGGAAGACGAACGCAAGCACCGGGAACATCACTGCCCAGACGCCCAGCCCAAGCAGGGCGTAGGCCCATCGCCAGCCGAACGCGTGGATCAGCCAAAACGCGAGGCCGGGGAACACGCCGATCGCTACCGCCATGCCCATCGATCGCAGGCCGGCGACCGTGCCGAGGCGGCGGCTGAACCAGAGCGCAAGGGTATTGCCTGCCACCAGCCCGAGCGCGCCCGGCCCGAGCATCCGCAGCAACAGGAACGCGACAAAGAGCGAGACAAGCCCCTGCACCTGGCTCATGCCGATACAGGTCAGGCCCATCAGGAAGACCACGACGGTCATCGTTCGGCGCGCGCCGAAACGGTCCATCGCCGCACCAACGTAGGTCAGTGGAATCGCCGCAAGCAGCGTGCCGAGCATGTAGGCGCCGGTCAGGGCGCTATGAGACAACCCCATCGCTTCACGCAGGGATGGGTTGAACGGCGCGAAACCGAATGTCTGCGCCGGCGATGTCGCGATCAGGCCGGCGGTCGCCACCGGCAACATGACCCAGCCATAAAAGAAGCGAGGCCGCGTGCCAGACGCGACCGAGCGTAGGGGGCTCAGGTCCTTGGAGGCCGACGACGACACCGGTTGGTTCCTTATCGCGTGATCCGCTCCGGACAGGTCAAGGGTGAGGCTGCTTCTTGCCGAACGCGATGACCTCATTCATGCTGCCGCTGCGAAAACCCCGGAGATCCATCGTCACATACGCGTAGCCGATCGCCCGAAACTCCGCGTCGATCTTCGCCCGGATGGTCGGCTCGGCGCATTCGGCAATCCGGTCGGTGGGAATCTCGATGCGGGCGAGGTTGCCGTGATGCCGCACGCGGCATTCGCGCAGCCCGAGGCTCCGTAGAAACGCCTCGCCGCGTTCGATCATCCGCAGCTTTTCGGGGGTGATCGCCTCGCCGTACGGGATGCGGCTGGCCAGGCACGGGCTGGCGGGCTTGTCATGCGTCGGCAGGCCCATGCGTTCGGACAGGACCCGGATGTCATTCTTGGTCAGGCCGGCGTCGGCGCACGGGGACACGATGTTGTTTTCCTTGCCGGCCTGGATGCCGGGGCGAAAGTCGCTCAGGTCGTCGGCGTTCGTCCCGGCGAGAATCGCGTTGTAGCCCTCGTCGATCGCGATGCGCTGAAGCCTCGTGAACAGCTCGGTCTTGCAGTAGTAGCAGCGGTTGGCCGGGTTGGCGAGGAAGGTCGGGTCCTTGAATTCTTCGGTCTCGAGTACGCGGAGCGGCGCCCGAAGCTGCTCAGCCAGCCGAAGGGCCTCGTCGTACTCGGCCGCAGCGAGGCTGTCGCTTCGGGCGGTGACGGCGAGGACCTGATCCGGACCGAGGGTATCGAGTGCGACCTTGAGCAGGAACGTCGAATCCACGCCGGCGGAGAATGCGACGATGACCCGCCTCAGCGCGCGGAGCGATTCTTGCAGATTCCCAAGTTTCTGCTCGATTGTCGCCTCAACAGGGGCCCCGCTTTGCGCTTCCATGCAGGTATGATAGGCGGGGCACAAAGGCGATTCAAACCGAGCGAGGCAGGGGACGCGGTCGGCGATAGATCAACTTCGGATCTTTCGCGTATTGCGCGATTGTCAGCCCGCCGATTACCGCCAGAAACGTACAGGCGAGCGTCGGGGCAAAAAGGTAGCCGCCACGCACGAAAAGCGTCCGGCCAGCACGGAACACCACAGTACCGATAACGAAACCCGGTCCCTCGGTGCGGGACCGTTGCGTCTGCACTTGTCCGGTCGGGTCAATGATCTGGGAGACGCCGCTGCTGGCGGCACGCACGCTGGCGCGCCGCAGCTCGATCGATCGCAGGACAGCCATGTCTGCGTGCTGCCGTCGTTCCTGCTCGGGCCATCGCTCTGGATCCATGACCGGGACGAGTACGACCTCGGCTCCGAGATCCACGAGGCGGCGCGGGACATCCGTGAACAACGCATCGTAACACACGCATAGTCCGATCGTACCGTACACGGTCTTGGTCGTCGCCTGATCGCGGGCGGGATTTCCGTCCTGAAAGAACGGCAGGGGCACCGCCTTGGCTTGCTGGCCGACGATGTGTCCGTCCGGCCCGATCAACATGGCCACGTTGTCATAGTAGCATTCGGCTGTGTTGGGCGCTCGCGTATGAGCGCCGACGCAGATGAAGGCGCCATGGGTGTGTGCCAACTCACGCAGTGTGACAACGAGTGCGTGTCGTTCGTCTGCGAAATCGTAGATTGTATGTTCGGGGAGAACGACAATGTGGGGGCGACACGGATTATTGAGGGCTTCGTGCGTCAGGTCGGCGTACGTGTCGTATGATTCGGTTTCGGCCTGGACACATGCGACCGCTACCGTGTTGCGAACGCTCATGTCGTCGTGCGGTTGCGTGACGGTCGCCAGGAGGAAGACCATGCCGGCGACTGCCGTCGGCAACAACCAGGCGCGTCGGTTCGTTGAATGTGATGCGTATGCAATTGCGGCACTGAACATCACGAGGAGAAAGGACAACGAGTACACTCCGCCGACGGATGCGATCTGAGCAACCCATATGTTGTGGGACTGACTGTATCCCCACGCCAGGAAGCTGAACCGGAACCGCGGCAGCGCCTCACTACGCAGGACTTCCTGGCCGACAAACGTAAGAGGGACGGCCCAGAGCATCGACGCTGTGCCGAACCGATCGATCAGCATCCCGGCGACGCGAAACGAAAACCCCATCCACACAGCCAGTCCCACGATCGTTATGCCGGCCAGCGGGCCATGTAGACCGAACATCCACGCCAGCCCGATGCGGTAGAAGACGAGTCCTACGACGGTGCCGAAGAGCCACGTGCGTCGGGGGGACAACCCCGGCATCACGTAGAGCCACGGCACCAGCGCGATCCATGCCAGGAAATGCAGGTGGAGCGGCCAGTAGCACGCGGCCATCAGTGCGCCAGACGCTGCCGCGGCCAGAACAATCTGCCACCAGGGTCGGCAATCGTGCGGCGGAGCGCCGTGTCTTCGATCAAAGAAATGGGGTTCGGCCTGCGTAACGAGCGGTTGCTGTGTCATTGCGCGTTCCTCTCAGCACGGCCCCGCTGTGGCACCGGCACAGAGCGTACGATAGTCTACCCGCCTGTGTACTGGACGACGGAAGGTGTCGAGCAACGGTCGTCTTCGTTTCCTATGTGAATACGCTTCTGAAGCCCAGGAAGTTTCGCGTTCCCGGCAAGGTGGATAGTGCGACGTGTATGGGGTGCGGCAGCGGGTCAGCACCAGCCGTATTCGTAGCCGGCCTCGTACATGGCGACGATGTTTTCCGGGGGGCTGACAGCCTGGATATTGTGGCAGGGGGCTAGGATGTAGCCACCCTCGGTGCCGAGGATGCGGATGTTGTCGGCCACTTCCTGTCGGACGGCGTCGGGCGTTGCGAAGGGCAGCGTGTGCTGGTTATCGACACCCCCGTGGAAGACGAGGTGGTCGCCGAAGTCGCGCTTGAGCGCGGCGCGGTCCATGCCCTCGCATCGCCACTGAATCGGGTTGAGCACGTCGATGCCGGCGTCGATCATCGTCGGGATAACGCGGCGAATCGCGCCGTCGTTGTGATGAAAGACGTAGGCGCCGGCATCATGGGCGAGTTCGATCATGCGGCGCATGCCCGGCACGAGGAACCGCTCGATCTGTGCTGGCGAGAACAACAGGCCCGTCTGCGAGCCCATGTCTTCGGCGACGTAGGTGATCTGGACGTTGCCGTACCCGGCCTGATCGAAGATCCGCTGCGTATCGGCATACGCCAGGTCGAAGAGCTTTCCCAGGCAGTACTCGACGTACTCCGGCCGTTCGATCAGATCGACGAAGGCCTGTTCGAGGCCTCGCAACTGGCAATACGTCAGGAACGGTTCTGAGCCGCCGCCGCGAATCGGCTGGGTCGGCCGCCCGTTGATCTCCGCGCGGATGTGGCCGTAGTCGTACCAGTCCGGCGACGGCCACGTGTAGCCGGCCTCGACGGCGTCGATCGTGTCCAACCCGGCCAGCGGGTGGTTCGCCGCTTCTCGGTAGACGCCGTTTTCGTATTCGGCTTCGACGAAGCAGATGCCGAACACATCCACATCCTCTGCGAGCATCGGGCCGACGTAGCGCCCCACGACGGTGTGCGGCAGGTCCACATGCAGGCGTTCCATCGCCTGCCCCAGATCGCGGCAGCCGAGGTGCTTAACCAGTCGCTGGCTGGCTTCGTCGGTCGCCCAGTAGTCCATCGGAATCCGGTCAGGCCGTTCGCGTTGCAGGGTCGCCAGCCATCGTTCGCGACTGGTCATCGTTTCGGCAGGCATACGGAATTCCTTTAGGCCCGGGGCTTTTCAGACGCCCGCCAGTTCGTCGAGGACAGCCTGGAACTGCCCGAAGACCGGCTGGCCGAAGAGAACAAACCGTGCCTCTTCAACACTGCCGCCGGCGGCGAGCTTCTCCGCCACGCTCGTCAGGGCGATTCGCGCGGCATCGGCGATTGGATAACCGTACACGCCGCAACTGATCGCGGCAAATGCGATCGACGTGCAACCGTGCTGGTTTGCCAGATCCATCGCCGTGCGATAGCAGCCGGCAAGGCGCTCGGGCTCGCCGTGATGACCGTCGTTGTACACCGGGCCGACAGCGTGAATGACGTATTTCGCCGGCAGCCGGTAGCCCTTGGTGAGTTTGGCTGACCCGGTGGCACAGCCGCCGAGGGTGCGACACTCGGCCAGCAGTTCCGGGCCGGCTGCACGATGAATCGCGCCATCCACACCGCCGCCGCCGAGCAACGTGTGATTGGCGGCATTGACGATCGCATCGACGTTCTGCTTCGTGATGTCGCCGTCAACGAGCGTGATCTTGCTCCAGATCGCCTTGTCGATTGCCATGATTGGAGTCTCCGCCCTCGTCGGCGTCAGTCGAACAGCTCGAGCTGGCCCTTGTCCACGACGCGGCTCTCAAATTCGCCGTCCTTGGTTTCGGTAACGATGTGCTGGCCGGTGCGGACCTGCGCGGGCGACGTGATGAGCTTTCGCCCGGGCTCGCGACGCGTAATCGAATAGCCGCGGGCCAGCACCTGCTTGTAGCCCACGGATTCCAGACGAAGGGCAAGCCCCTGCGTTCGTTGCTGCCATACGACCATCCGGTGGGCGACGCTTCGTGTGAGGCTTTGCTCGGCGGAGCCGACCTTCGCCGTGGCGCTCTGAATCCGGGCCTGCGGCGAGGCGGTACGCAAACCGAGGATGCCGGCCGACAGTTGGCGTTCGCGAACCGACACGGCCTGATTGGCCGCACGGTCAAGCCGGCGCAGCAGGCTCAAGAGCCGGTGATGCAATTGGTGCACGTACGCCTCCGGCCGAATCGTCGATACCGCCACCTCGCAGCGGTGCAGTTCGCGGCGAATGGTTACCAGCCGCCGCGTGATCATGAGGTTGAGGCGGCCGGCGGTTTCGTCCACCTGTTGCGCCCGTCGGGCGAGCGGCACCAGCGGCCGCCGGAACCATTCATGCCGGGCCACCGTGTGCAAGCGGGAGGTGGAGACATCGACCGCGTGGCGGGCATGTCGACGCAGGGCCCGCGCCGATTCAGCCAGCCGCTCGAGCACATCGTCGAGCCGGGGCACGGCCATCTCGGCCGCGGCCGATGGCGTGGGGGCGCGAACATCGGCGACGAGATCACTGATCGTCACGTCGGTCTCGTGCCCGACAGCGCTGACCACGGGAATCTCGCTCGTAGAGATCGCGCGGGCGACGACCTCTTCGTTGAACGCCCAGAGATCCTCGAGCGAGCCGCCGCCGCGGCCGACGATCATCAGGTCGATGCCACCGAGCCGGGCGGCGTGGCGGTTCAGTGTCGCGATGGCATCCGCGATCTCCGTTGCAGCACCCTCGCCCTGAACACGAACGGGAAGGATCAGTACATCGACGTTCGGCGAGCGTCGCCGGACTATCTTCAGAATGTCGCGGATCGCAGCGCCGGTGGCACTGGTCACCACGGCCAGTCGCCGCGGCCACGTGGGTAGGGTTCGCTTGCGTTCCTGTTTGAACAGCCCCTCGCGTTCGAGCTTCTCACGGAGTTGGCGAAACGCCAGTTCAAGCGAACCGACACCGCGCGGTTCGAGTTTTCGGACGTAGAGCTGGATCTGGCCGCGCGGCTCGAAGACGTCGATGCTGCCGCTGGCGACCACCGCGAGCCCGTCTGCAGGCTCAAACTTGATCTTCGTGGCTGTCGATCGCCACATCACACAGCGGACCTCGCTCGTCTCGTCTTTAAGCGTGAAGTAGAGGTGGCCGCTGGCCGGGCGTGATACGTTGCTCAGTTCGCCGATGACGTGAAGCGTGGCCGGCAGATGTTGGTCCAGCGCCGCCTTGATCATCCGCGTCAGTTGTGTGACGGTCAGCGGCCCGGACGGCGTAGCATTCGCGGGGCCGGCGGCCCGATTCGGATCAAAAGCAGGTCGGGAAGCAGACATTTGTGCCGTTCGCCCCTCTTGCGCCGCACGTCGGCATCGCACGCGCTACAGGCCACGTGATCGGCGCTTCATGCCTCAGGCTCCACCCCATCCGGGGGCGGCGTGCCGTCCATGCGGATACGCTCGATATGCTGAGCGCGGCCCGTCGCCGGGTCGATGCCGACGATCACGCCATTCATTCGTGGCTCGCCCACCGCCACATCGAACGGACAGGGGACCGAGGTCGTCAGCGCCTGCAGGACGCGGTCGGTACGGCGGCCGAGCACGGAATCGTGCGGGCCAGTCATGCCCAGGTCGGTAATATAGGCCGTTCCTTTCGGCAGGATACACTCATCAGCCGTCGGCACATGTGTATGGGTCCCGAACACCAGGCTGACGCGGCCGTCGAGGTAGCGTCCCAGCGCGATCTTTTCGCTGGTGGCCTCCGCGTGCATTTCAACGACGATGACCTTGACGTCGGCGGGCAGCTTCGCCAGGATCGCATCCACGGTGCGGAACGGGCAGTCCACCGGCACCCGCATGTACAGCCGACCGAGCAGCGTGATCATGGCTACGCGATGGCCGTTGGGGGTCTCGCGTATGACGTAGTCGCGCCCCGGTGCCGTCGGCGGCAGGTTCGCCGGCCGCACGATGCGGTCTGTCTGCGAAAGCACGGGGATCAGGTCTCGCTTCTTGTAGACATGGTCGCCGAGCGTCACGATATCCACGCCGTAGCGGAGGAACTTTTCGAAGAGCTGGGGCGTCAGGCCCGATCCGCCGGCGGCGTTTTCCGCGTTGCAGATCACGCAGCCGAGATCCCTGTCCTTGATGAGTTGTTCGAGGCCCTGGGAAATGACATAGCGGCCGGGCCGACCCACCACATCTCCAATGCATAACACGTTCAACGCCATTCCCGTCGCCTTCCCACGTCAGATCGTCTTCGGATCGGGGCCGCACACGCCGATCGAGCCGGGGGCCATACCGACCCCGCACCGTGCTCCAGCATAGGCGATGCCCCGCGGGCCTGCAACACGGCGAGGGCGTCCGGTAACCGTGCGGCCACATGCAAAACGTCGGAACCGAGCCAGGAACGCGGGTTTCGAACGTTAACTGCTGTGAGCATCAAGCCGACTATGAATAGCAGATAGAGCAGTACGTGGGGTCAGCATGAGACGTCACCGATTACTGCCAGGCGCGATATCGAATCGGTACGGGGAAATCGAATCAGGGCTACGTTTGTGGGAGAGGTCAAGGCCTTCGGGGGACAAGGGATGCGCGAGGCACCGGTGAGCGCCGGCTGCTGACGAATTGATCCGTCGGAGGCCGGACGAAAGCCAACCACCTCCCTGTGAACCCGGAAGTGCGCGGTACGAGGCCAGCATGTCAGAACGGAACATGGAACCATGGCAATCCGGCGCCGTGGCGCAGCAGGAAGCGTGCGGAGATACCTGCGTCGCGCAGGTACCCATCGAGACTGTCGTGGGGCACATAGCGGAGGTGTCAACACTTCCGCACGTGGCGCTCAAGGTGATGGAAGTCGCCAATGATCCGGCTTCGGGCGCGGCTGAGTTGCGCGGTGCGGTGGAAGGGGATGCCGCCCTGAGCGCCCGCGTCCTGCGGACCGTCAACTCATCCGCCTATGCCCTGCGGTCGAAGATCACGAACCTTCAGCAGGCCATCAGCTATCTCGGATTCAGCCAGATTCGGAACCTCGCCATCACGGCATCGGTGAGTGATTCGTTCAAGCGCGATGAGGCCATCGGGTTCTATCGGCGATCATCACTCTGGCGGCATCTGGTCGCGGTCGGCATCTGCTCGCGTCTGATCGCGGCGAGGCAGAAGCTCCCGAATTTCGAGGACGCCTATCTGGCGGGGCTATTGCACGATTTCGGCATCATTCTCGAGGATCAGCATGCCAGCAAGGCCTTCAAGACGATGATCCAGTCATTGGACATGGCCAAG
>JAFGKA010000424.1 GCA_016928855.1 Phycisphaerae bacterium | reverse complement strand
TTGAAATACTGGTTCTGGCCGATGGTGCTGGCCATTCATCTGCCTGATACGGTATTCATCTTCCTGGCTTACGTTAAACCCGCAAGCATGCCGCTGATCGCCGGGGGCGTGGCCGTTGAGCAGTTCGGCTATGGTTTCGGTTTCGTTGCGTACACGCTGTTCATGATCATGGTCTCCGAGGGCAAGCATAAGACCGCCCACTACGCGATCTGTACCGGCATCATGGCGTTGGGCATGATGCTCCCGGGCATGATCAGCGGCTGGATCCAGGAACAGGTTGGCTATGAACTGTTCTTCGTGTGGGTGCTGGTTACGACGATTCCGGCGTTCATCGTGGCCGCCCTCGTGCGGATCCCGCCGGAGTTCGGCCGCAAAGTGACGCCGTGAGGCCGGCGCGTTCAGCCCACAGTCAATCGTTTCGACAACAGCGTGACCCGCCGGCCAAGAAAGATGTCGGGCTCGTAGATCTCGCTGCCCGTGATGGTCATGCCCATCGACTGATAGAACGCGACCGCGCTGTCCACCAGCGCGCCGACGGTCACCTCGGCGAACCCGGCCTGCCGGATCATGGCTTCGGCTGCGGCAAACAAGGCCTTGCCGATCCCCTGTCGATGGAACTGCGGGTGTACGTAGAGGCGGGCGATCTGATGGCCGTCGACCGTCACGAATCCCGCGATGGCCCCGTCCCGCCGCGCCACCCAGTGAGGTCGCGTCCGTGCTTCCTCGCGGATGGTCTGCTCGGACGAGCGCTCGCCGGTCAGGAAGGCGCGTTGCCGCGCGTCGAACCCCTCGCGGTCCGAAAGCCAGTGAAAGCAGGCCCGCAGCAGCGCCGCCACGTCCGCCACATCCTCATCCCGCATGGGCTCGATCCGCACGATTGTCCTCCGCCGAACGCTCCGCGTCGGCATCGAACCAATGTCGCGCCGCGATGAGACTCTGTCAACGTGAGATCGTAAGGTTGCCCCCCAGTGGCTTACGAAGACACCACCATGAAGGAACAAAGAACACGTAGCGGCCGCCGTCCCCGCCGGCCATCGGCGTCCCTCCGGGACGTCCGCTCGCCGGACATGTACTGTCCCTTGGGAAAATGGCTCTGGAGTGTGTTTGCTGCAGCCCCGGGTGCCTGCAACCACTATCCCACCGCCTGCACAGCCTCCTCAGCGCAGGCCTGAGTCATCCGTCGGATGATGTCCCGGTAGCGGCCCGGCATGCGAATGATCTCGCACGCCCGTCCAGGCAGCGCTTCCTCGATCGAAACACACGTCTCATCCGGCATGACAAGAGCCACGGGCAACCTGGTCCCACGATCGGATTCGATCTTCTGCAGATCCTTGACACGCGCCTGCAACGACCGCTCCCCCGTCACGGACAACAGCGCAAGTTGCGGCCTGGCAACATCCAACCAGCCAATCCGCTCACAGAACAGGGACAAGGGGTCTTGCGGTGCTCCGGGCGCCAATACGACGACGCGCATTCGCCGATCGGCCAACCGTGACAATTCGGACACCAGCGGCCCTTGCGTCGGCCCCATTGACCGTGAGGCGTAGAAGATCTGCGCGTCCTCCGCCTTCTGCATGGCTTCGACAACAATCGCGTGGATGTCCGCCGCCCGTAACGACAAGGCCTTCACGTGCTCGTCGAAGGGAAGGAGCATCGCATTGCCACTGTCCCCCAGGAGCATCGCATGGGCCAACCGATTCGCCAGGGCCACAACAAGCGTGCCACGGGGGCTACATGCCGCATGCTGGATATGCTCGACGTCGCACTGATGCAAGGCGGCCGCTTCTCGGATCTCCCGCGGTGCGTTCCACTGGCGAAGAACCATCTCCGTCACTTCATCGTGGGACAGCCCGAACATCTCCTGTTCGGCCACCACCAGGTCCGCATTTTGCCTTGCGCTGACGCGCAGCACCCACTCGTACTGTTCCGGGAACATGGTCACCAGCACGATGCGCCCGACATCATGCAACAAGCCTGCAAGAAACAGATGTTCGCGAGCCGGCGCGTCGGTCAACTGGCCAATCGCATCCGCCAATGTCGCCGAGGCGATGGAATGTTCCCAGAACCGCTGAGGCGTGAATCCATCTCGGGCCTGGAAAGGAAACTGGTCTATTGTCGCGATGGTCGCGATGGCATCCCGGATTCCGGCCATGCCAATGCGATGCAGCGCCTCCGGCAGGTCCTTGACCCCCCTGCCGTTTCCGAACAGCGGCGAGTTGGCCACCTTGATCACCTTGATCGCCAACGCCTGGTCCTGCCGCACTGCCGCGGCGACTTCATCGAACGACGTACGGTCGCTTCGCGTCAATGCAATTGCATGTTGAAGAACTGTTGGAACGCCACGCACCTGTGCGTGCGCCTGAATCTCGGTGATCACATCCGCCCGCTCAAGGAACCCCGGCGGAGAACCCTCCACGAGTGGCGCTGGCTCGTCGGGCACGGCAGCCGCCTTCGTCGCAACCGCGTCCGCCACAGTCGCCGGTGGTGCTGCCGGCGACACGGTTGGCGATGCACGCTTCGCCGACCGTGCCGCAGCGGCGGACGCACCACACGGGACCGGCTCGGCCAGAACCTTCCTGACCCGAACCAGCATGTCATCGAGCGAGAACTGCGACTTCAGCAGGTAGCCCTGCACCCCAGTTTCCACGACCTTCTTCAGCGTCTCCCGCTCGGACAAGGCCGTCAGGATCACGACCCGCAGATTCCGCAGGTCAGGCTGGCCGCGGATCCATTGCAGACACGTGGCCCCGTCCATCACAGGCATGCCGATGTCCAACAGCACGAGATCAGGCCGACCCTCATAGATCCGATCCAAGGCCTCCTCTCCGTTGGAGGCACAGACAGCCTCGTAGCCCTCGCGCCGCAATGCCGCGGCGATCGGCTCGCGAAAGATCGCCACGTCATCCACTACCAGCACTGTGCTCACGAACGCACCTCGCATTCGATCTTGCCGACATCGTTGACGTCCGCTGGCTGCGGCAGATCCGCCCGCAGGCGCACGCGAACGGTCGTTCCCTTCGCGCGTTCCGTGCTCGCGGATATCGTTCCGCCGTGAGCGGCGACAATTCCGCTGCAGATTGCCAACCCCAGCCCACTGCCATTTACATGGCTGCCACCCACAACGCCTGAGTTCAGCGCGAACGCCACACCCAGCCGCGATGCCACGTCCGTCGCCATGCCCTGCCCCGTATCGCGCACGGCAATCTCCACGAAGACCTCACCGTCCACCTCGACCATGGCCGCATCCAACCCGATGAAGCCCGTGTGCGTGTTCTTCTGCGCGTTTGAAAGAAGGTTCACCAAGAGGCGACGAATGGCATCAGAATCCCCACGTATGATCATATCGTCCGATTCGAGATTCAGGACCAGATCGATTGCATCGTGATCCACAAGCGGCCGAACAGTATCCATCGCCTGCCGACACGCGTCCGCCACATGCACCTCGGACCAGTTCCACTGCGCCAATCCGCTGTTCAGTCTCGCCACCTCGAGCGTGTTGTTGACAATGCCAGCCATCTTGACCACTTCCGCCTGAATACCCTCGAGGAATGTCT
Organism: Phycisphaerae bacterium; assembly: GCA_016928855.1. GTDB lineage: Bacteria > Planctomycetota > Phycisphaerae > UBA1845 > PWPN01 > JAFGKA01. Next base: position 3,428 of record JAFGKA010000424.1, on the reverse strand, counting down.
TGAATTCAGCCTCGTCCCGGGATTCTTCCTTGAGAAGGAACTCGGTCATGGCACGCATCCCCGCCAGTGGCGTTCGCAATTCGTGACCCACGACGCCCAGCACACGCTCAAGGGCCCGGACGGCATCCTGCAAATGATTGCGCTCACGTTCGACCTCGACGTATTGAAGGCGCTCGGCCTCGGCCTCCTTGCGTTCGCTGACATCCGACACGATCAGCAGCATACCACCGCTGGGGCCGCTGTCGTTGAGAATCGGCCCTCCGCGCACCTCGGCCCAGAAACGTCTGCCGGTAGTCGACACGAGTTCCGCTTCCTCCGAGAAGAGGTCGCCACCGCGGGCCGCGGCCAGGACGCGGGCCGCCCCCGCAGGATCCGTCCAGACCGATTCCCAGCCTCGCTCGTGGAGCATTTCCAATGTGCAGTCGAACAAGTCAAAGAATGCGAAATTCATATAGGTCACGGCGCCGTCCGCCTCGACGATCAGAATGGCGTCGGCCGCATCATCCACAGCCACGCGGAGCCGCAACAGTTCTCCTTCAACACGTTTGCGCTCCGTGATATCATGCACGAATGCGACCGCGACATGGCTGTCGCCCTCCCGGTACGACGACAAGGACAGTTCCACCGGGAACTCGGTACCGTCCTTGTGGCGAGCAGACAACTCAATCGTCTTGCCGATTACGCTACCCTCACCGGTCTTCTGGAAGAGGGCAAGCGATGCACGCTTGGTCTCATGGAATCGGGTCGGCACAATGTTGGTCATGATGTTCTGCCCGAGCGCTTCCTCGGAAGAAAGGCCAAAGATTCTCTCTGCCGCCGCGTTCCAGAAGCGAATCGTGCCGCTCCCATCCGTCGTGATGATCGCATCCTGTGCCGCTTGTGTAATGGCGCGGTAGCGAGCCTCGGAATCACGCACGGCCGCCTCCGCCCGTTTTTGATCCGTGACATCCCGTCCAACCAATACGCCGCCAACCACGCGTCCGCGCCCGTCCTTGAACGCACGACGGCGCCAGGCGAGATGGCGAGCCTCGCCATCTCGCCGTGGATGCCAGCTTTCAAACGGAAGCGTCTCATCGTCGCCATTGGAGAGTGCGTGAACGTGGGCCGCGAACGCCTCGTCTCCGATGCAGCAGGCTGCAACAGACTTGCCGACGATCGTGTCGCCAAAAAACTCGAGTCCGGCTTGGTTTGTCCACACACACACTTCTGTGGTGTCTATTCCGATCACGATATCCGGAAGCGCCGCGAGAAGGGCGTTGTCGCGCGCCGACACCTCTCGCAACCGAGCTTCCGTTCGTGCCCTCTCTGTGATCTCCGTCTTCAACCGCTCGTTGGTGTCCGCGAGGTCGTGGGTCCGGCGCTCCACCCGTGCCTCCAACTCCTCGTAGGCCCGCTTGCGGCCGCCCTCAGCCTCCTTGCGCTTGGCGTTCTCCACCCGAAGACGTTCACACGCCTCCGCCAGATCGGCGGTCCGCTGTTCGACCATTCGCGCAACGTGCGCCGCGCGACGGCGGACCGAGAGGAGATACATTCCGAGCGCCGCCGTCAGCAACAGACCTCCCAACAACGCGCTGTACGACGGCCAACGCGCCGGCACCCCCTCGAACGCCGGCCCGGCCGAGCACCGCAAAGACCATAAGCGCCCCCCGACCGGCACATTGAACGAGCAATCCCAGTCCCCCGACGACCGCTTGAGGTGCACACCCGAATCGTAGCCCGACACAGCACCCGCACATGCATACAGCACGATCGGTGCACAAGCGTCCGTGACGTCCTCGATCACTACATGAAGACGGTGTTCCGCACCCTGGTGACCGATGGCCCCGGCCAGATCTGGCACCCGTGAAACGCTTACAACATATCCGGCCAGATGCTCACGCCGCTCCTCAACCGTGCCGCGTGGGCAGTTGTTATGATAGACCGGTAGAATGGCATACACGCCGAGCGGAGCCTGGTCCACGGGTGTCAGTGGCCGTGGGATACTCACCGCTACCTCATCAGCGTCACGAGCACGATCGAGAACACCTCGCATCCCGTCATCCGAAGCGATGTCGTACCCGTGAGCCTGCATATTCGCGCGGTGAGGCACGAGAAAATCAAGAGGAAAGTACTCTTTGCGGTCGCCTGCCGGCACGATCGAAAAGGCGTGAAAGCCCTCGGCACGCACGGCTTCTTCCATCGCCGTGCGGCCCTGCTTCACGACGCGCGGGGCCCAAGCCACCATTCTGCATCCCAGCCGAGCGGCCAACGCATCGCCCACGAACGCATCGAACTCGGCGCGATCGACAAGCTCGCTGCTCTCATAGAGCCGCCGCACAAACCGCAGCGTTTCGAAACGAGCGGCAATCTGCGCTTCCAGATTCCTCAGGAGGCTCTCAGCCGCGACTTCAACGGTCTGGCTCGCACGTCGCGTTTCCCATGTCCACGTTACGGTATATGCAATAACGGAAAGCACGACCCCGACGACTACGACGATCGCCACGGGACCGTAGCACCGTATGCTTCCCCCGCCTCCGACGGTACGCTCGTCGGAAGCACCCATGATCACAACCTCACACGATATTGATCAACTCGGCTTTGCGCCGCTATCGGGCGACAAGACGTCACCACAACCTACCCTTGTTCCGTCTGATGCTCGCCCCTTCGCATTCCGATAATAGGCCTCACTTCGGTGCGTGCAACGGCAGGCATCATCGTAACACCGGCCATGCGGCCGACGTTAACAGTATCGTCTGTTTGGCAGCGCAACGTTGCTGCTTCACCCCCAGAATGGCCCGCGAGAGGAACAAATCCCACCGTTCTGCGTTATCCGACGCCACGCGCGCGGCACGTGAACTGTGGTGCTCCAATCAGGCCGCCATACGGGCACACCGTCTTGCTATCACAAACGGCGGAGTCGGCACGGTAATGATGTGTCCGGCGGATTTCGGGGGCCCCCAACTTTTCCGCGACAGAACCTCGGAAACGCCCGGAACACCTCAGCGTCGCAGATGCTCAAGGCTGCCACCGGCGCGCGAACGTGAACACCCGGAACGCGCCCAAGCGGCGCGTCGGCATGAAGATCGCCTGCTGCATGTTCGAGTAGACGTGACTGACCACGTAGCGGATCGCGGTCCGGGTGCCGACGGCACCCGGCTCATGAAGCGTAAGCAGCCACCCGACCGCGACCATGCGGAGTGCCGCTGAGATGAGAAAAAGAACGCCGTGATACGTGATCGGCCAACCGAACAGGCTGCCCTTCCACGTCTCCAGCCATTCCGCCACGGCGCCGCCGAAGAGCCCGCTGGCCACACCCGAAATGGCAATGACCACGCTGTTGATCGCGACGAACGCGCTGTTGCCCCGCCCTTGCCGCTCCGACTGCGACAGGTGCAGCAACACGTTCAGGTTGCCCAATTCGATCCCCGGCCACGCCGCCGCCGTCAACA
>JAFGKA010000423.1 GCA_016928855.1 Phycisphaerae bacterium | reverse complement strand
GGAAGAGCCGAACTCATGAGTATTCAACGTGCCGCCCGCCTTGATGCATTGCCGCCGTATCTGTTCGTCGAAATCGACCGCAGGAAGCGCGCCGCGATCGAGGCTGGAAAGGACGTGATCAACCTCGGCGTCGGCGATCCCGACCGGCCGACACCGGGGTTCATCGTCGAGCGCATGCAGGCGGCCGTGGCCGACCCGAAGAACCATCGCTATCCGTTCGACGAGGGTGTGCCCGCGTTTCGCCAGGAAGCGGCGCGGTGGTTCAGCCAGCGGTTCGGCGTCGAGCTGGATTGGCGCACCGAGGTGCTGACGCTCATCGGAAGCAAGGAAGGCATCGGCCATCTTCCGCTGGGGGTGGTCAATCCCGGCGACTACGTTCTCGTGCCGCAGCCCGGCTATCCGGTGTATCAATCCGCCACGTTACTGGCCGGCGCTTCGCCGTTCGTCATGGACCTGACCGAAACACGGAACTGGCTGCCGGATCTGGCGGCCATTCCCGCGGATGTGTGCAAGCGGGCCTCGTTGATGTACCTGAACTACCCGAACAACCCGACAGCGGCGATCGCGCCGCGGACGTTCTATGAAGAAGTGGTGGCCTTCGCGAGACAGCATAAGATGCTCATCGCGCAGGATGCGGCGTACAGCGAACTGTACTTCGACGCAAAACCGATCAGCATTCTCGAAGTGCCGGGCGCCCGGGATGTGGCGATCGAATTTCACTCGTTATCCAAGACGTTCAACATGACGGGCTGGCGCCTAGGCTTCGCCGTGGGCCATGCGGACGCCATTGCGGCGCTGGCGAAGGTCAAGGCGAACATGGACTCCGGGCAGTTCAACGCGATTCAGTGGGCTGGCGTCGAGGCGATGCGGCGAATCGACGATGGCGAGATTCGTGCGTTGCGGGACATGTACCGCGAACGCCGCGACGTGCTCGTTGCCGGGCTGCGGAAGCTCGGCCTGCGCGTACGGAGTCCCGAGGCGACGTTCTATGTTTGGGCGGCGTGCCCGGAAGGTTGCGATTCGATGTCGTTCGTGACGAGGCTGCTCGAAGAGGCCGATGTGGTCACGATTCCTGGCATCGGCTTCGGCAAGGCCGGCGAAGGCTACTTCCGCATGGCCCTGACCGTCGGATCGGATCGCATCCGCGAAGCGCTCGAGCGGCTGGCGAAGGTGAAGTGGTAACCGGCGTTGGGTGGCATGGGCAGGCCCGGAGGGTTTGCCCGTGGGTTCGGATCCCGACGTTACGTCGGGGTCCGCCAGTGTTCTTCTCGGTTGTCCGTGTGCTGCTGTCTCTGAGTCCCGAAGGGGCGTCGGTGAGTAGCCAGGGGCGTAAGCCCCTGGGAACAGGGCGACATTGGTCAATAAGCCCCAGCGGGGCGACAGATTCCTGTCCGTGACGAAAAGAGGGCCGTAGCCAGGCCGGCGAAGGGCATGCCCTATGAGCGTATCTTCCATCTGCCGCCCCTTCGGGGCTGATTCTCGCCGACGGCATACGTTCCAGGGGCTTGCGCCCCTGGCTACATACCGGTGCCCCTCTAGGGCACTCAGAATTCCTGTGTGCTCCTGTGGGGCGCTGCGTATGCCGCGAAACTCAATACCATGACACACGTCGCCTACGTCGCGCTCGGCTCGAACCTTGATGATCGTCGTGGGCATCTCGACGGCGCCGTTGCCGCGTTGCGTGAGCATGACGCCATCACCGTCCGGCGCGTATCAAGCTGGATCGAAACCGAGCCGGTCGGTGGCCCGGCGGGCCAAGGCCAATTCCTCAACGGTGCGGTGGAACTGGAAACGACGCTCTCGCCGCACGAGCTGTTGGCCGTGATGCAGGCGATCGAAGAGCGCTTTGGCCGCGTGCGCACCGTACCCCACGGCCCGCGCACGCTCGACCTCGATCTGCTCCTGTACGACGCGTCCGTGATCAACGAACCGGACCTGACCATCCCGCACCCGCGCCTGCACGAGCGCCGATTCGTCCTCGCACCGCTGGCCGAGATCGCCCCGGCGGCGCAACACCCGATCCTCAACGCCACGATCGCCGAGCTCCTCGCCCGGCTTGACGCCGGCGCGTAACGGCGCCCGAAGCTCGAACAGTCCGCGAGCGCGGACCCTATTCTGCTCGCCCGGCTTGATAAGAGCACATGACCGCGCGAGAGCCCTGAAACCGATATCACACGATGTCGGCGGCCTCACAGCCGCAGGCGGATGCCGAGGCGGCCGAGGCCGGCGGTCAGAGCGAGGATGGCCAGGGCGAAGACGGCGGCGCGAATGATGCCAACCGCGCCCGTGTTGAAATGGGTCTGCAGGAAGTCGATGCCGGCGATGCCGAGTACGGCGTGCAGCCAGCCCGGCAGGATGTACGCCAGCAGCGCGTTGCTGCCGGCTGGGCCGACGAACGCAAACGCCCGCCTCGCGCCCTTGAGATCCACGAGCCAGTACAGCCCCGCGCAGCACACGCAGCAGATGGCCGCACTGTACAGGCACCACGTCGGCGTTGCGTCGTTCTTCGAGATGCCGTGCAACGGCCGCAGCAGGAGCCCGGCCGCTGCCAGCCCAACCGCCAGTACCAGCATCCACGCAATCCGCGCGCCCGGCCGCCGAGCGGCCGAGGCATCGACGAACAGCATCCCTACCAGAACGCCGGCCATCGTGATGGACGCATGCCCGCCGATGTGCCCGCCGAGCCAGACGTACTCGTTGATGAACGCCAGGCTGCTCAGCGCGCCGGCCCGGTCACCGAGCGACAGTGCCGTCATCAGTGCAACCATGCCGACCATGGCCGCCGGGCTTCGCCGCAGCGCCAGATACGCCACGCACGTCGTAAGGTAGGCCCAGCCGATCAGCCCGAGGATGCCCCACCAGCCCGTCCGCAGCCAGGTCACGCCCGCGTTGCCCTCGCCGCTGCCGCGAAAGATCGCCGCCATGCCAATCAACACGACGCAGCCCAATCCGCGCAGCGTCCAGTAGAGACACCGGCCGCCCGCGGCCCTCGGATAGCCGTTCCAGACGAGGACCACGCCGCCGAACATCAGCGCGGTCCACCAGTCGCGGCTGATGCCCGTTGCGTCGGGATCGATCTCGCGCATGTTGAGCATGAGCACGCCGATGATCAGCAACGAGGCCGTCCGCAGGACGATGTGGCCAAGGATGCGGCGGAGCGGCTCGCCCCGGGCCAGCCGCCGGCCAAGAGCCAGCGGGATCGCCAGCCCCACGATGAACAGGAACGCCGGAAACACCACATCGACGAACGTCATCGCGTCCGCGTCGGTCGGCGCGTGACGCATCCAGGCGGGAATGTCGCGCAGCCGGGCCAGATCGTTGACGAAAATCATCGCCAGGATCGTCAGGCCCCGGAATACGTCGATCGACGCGATGCGCTGGTTCAGAAGCGGCGTTTCGACACCCTGGCTGCGTTCGGCCATGCCATTCCTCACGTAAGGCCCCCCAGCCATCGTGCGATGCGACCCACAGGCTACCACGGCCAGCGAACCGCCTCCAGGGCACATTACTCAGCATTGCCGAGCGCAGCGCCGGGCTTCGGCGTTGGACGGCACCATCACAGCGTCACCAGGCAGCAATACTGAGTGGTGTCCCCCTCCAGCGGGGTGGCGGCGAGCGTGCGGATGATTGCGGCCCGGTCAGCCGGCAGCCCCTCACGCCAGACCCCCGGCCGAAACGATGCCAATGATCGGCGGTGTCTCCCTCCGCGCCTGAGGACAGGGACACATCCGGCCGGTGGAGCCCGTAATGGAAAAGAGCACTGAGCGCGAGCATTGGCACGCGGAGCGCCTGGCCTGCGGCCGATCTGACCCCAATAATCAGTGGGATCTCCTTGGCGAGCCTGGACAGACGGCAGCACGGGGATAAGGTACTTTGATGCAGGCCGTTGTGGCGAGCGGTCCGCTAATTGCCGATACGTTTCGAGAGAGCAAGGCGACGCTGTCACCACCAATGGCAGGCGGCTTCGAGAGCCTCGCCGGGACAACACGAGTGACCTTGTGGCTGGCCAACTGACGCACGTTTGTGTGGGCTGGGGCCCGTGGCCCAGCGAGCCCTTCCTCGACCGGCTCGAGGCTGAATGTGCGCGCCGTCGCCTGACCTGCCTGATCTGTCGCGACGAGAACATCCAGCGGGTCATCCGCAGCCTGGAGACGGGCCAGCGCCACGTGCTGCTGCACCTCGACGCCCAGGCCGACTACGAAGACGCGAGTGACCCCTACGCCCGCCTCGGCTACGCCGTCCGCGACGGCGGCGGCTTTGTGGTCAACGAGCCCGACGTCGCCCGGCTGGCGGCGAACAAAGCCGTCACGCATTACCACATGACCCGCGCACGGGTGCCGGTGCCGTATACCGTCGTCGTGCGCAACTGGGAGCCGGCGAAATTCAAGCTGACGCCAACCGAGCGACGGCATCTTGGCCGGCCGTTCATCATGAAGCCGGCGCGCGGCTTCGGCCGCGAGGGCGTCGTCAAGGTCGATCGCGGCTCCGTGCGCGAGATCGCACGGGCCCGGCGTTTCGACAAGGGCGACGACTTCCTCCTGCAGGAGTTCGTCGAACCGGTCTGGTTCGGCCACCACATGGGCTGGTTCCGCGTCTACAACCTGTTGGGCGAGACAGTGATCTGCTGGTGGGATACGGCGACGCACCACTACACCCATGTGACGCTGGATGAGTTCCGGGCCTATGCGCTGAGCCCGCTCCTCGACATCGTGCGCCGAATCACGGCAGCGACCGGCATGAACTACTTTTCGACCGAGGTGGCCGTCGTCGGCACAGGCGTGCGGCGGCGGTTCCTGGCGATCGACTACGTCAACGACCAGTGTGACATGACGCTGCAAAGCCTGAGCCACTGCGGCGTGCCCGACGACCTGGTGCAGCATGTGGCCGAGCGGTTTGCGGACGCGGCATGGCGCCTCGCACAGGGTGGCGAGCCAACTGAAGGCTTCTCGGTCTGGTTTGCGGAGTGAATCACGCACCCATGGCGGAACGCGGACGATACGATCTGGGCTTCAACGCGGCGACGGGCGCCCGTGCCGAGGCGTTCATCGCCGAGGTCGTGCGCGCCGCCCGCCAGCGGCGAATCCGCTGTCTCCCCGTGGCCAACGGGCAGTCGGAGCGCATCGCCCGCGGCGTGGACCGCCGGCGGATCGAAGTAAGTCTGTTCCTCAACACGCAGGCCGACGGCGTAAACATGGAGAGCCCCGCGATGCTGCTCTGCCGCAGCCTCAAGGCCGCCGGCTCGCTCGTCGTCGAAGATCCGGACGACGCCCCCGTCTACGCGAACCGGGCGACGCAGATGCGCTACCTCGAACGCGCCGGGATCGCCGTGCCGCGCTTCGTCGTCATCAACGGACGCCCGCGCGAGCGGTCGGCCCTCTCGGCGACGCAGCGCACGCGGCTGGGAGCCGTATGGACGGCTCGGCCGGCGTTGGGCATGGGCCAGAGTCGGAGCCTGACCAGCCGGTCACGAAAGATCGGCGCGGCCCTTTCGCGTGCGGGCTTCGCCCCCGGTCAGAAGGTCCTGCTCTGTCGGCATCACGAGCCGGCGACGCTCGGCGAACACGAGCTGCGCTTCCGCGTGTGGTACCTGTTTGGACAGATCGTACCCTGCTGGTGGCCGCGGGGCGGGCGGCATCCGCACTGGATGACCGCCGACGACTGGGAGCCGGGCCGGCTGACCGACGTGACGAACTGCGTGGTCCAGATTGCCCGGATCACCGGCCTCGACTGGTTCATGACCGAGCTGCTGGTCACGCGCTCCCGCAGCAAGCCGGAGCTGCTGGTCACCGAGCCGGCCAATGCGCTGGCCAGCCTGGGGCCCGGAGCCAAGCCGCTGGCCGAGGTGCCGGCGGACGTCCTCCGCCTGGCCGCCGACCGCATCGTCGAAATCGCCTGGCGCCGAGCCCACAAGCTCCCGCTGACCACCGGCACCAGCGCTCACCTGGTCCCATCCGCACGCCGGTAAACGGCCCCGGAATCGTGTTGTCGTGCCGCCCCTACGCAGAATTGCGCGCGGAGCGGCTCACGTGCCTGCCGCTCTATTATGCCTATCGTGCGGGCTTGCCTCAGACCACGCCATGATACGCCATCCGAAGATCAGGCAATATCCGGCATCGTGTACGGGGCGCGATACGTTCGCGTCAGGAAGGCGTTTGCATCCTGGTCGTTGCCAAAGGTTTCCGTCTTCGGGTCGAAGTTCACGGCCCGGCCGAGCCGGTACGCGATGTTTCCGAGGTGACAGAGCGCCGCGCCGGTGTGGCCGTACGCGACGGGCGCCAACAGGTCCGACACGTTGCGTGATCGCATGACGTCGTAGAAGTTGGCGACCAGTTCCGGATGGGCGCCCTTGCCGGAACCCTTCGGGCCAGGCTTGCCGTCCACAAGCGTCTCGTACGTACCGTTGAGCTGCAAGCTCAGGTAGCCCTTGCTGCCAAGGAAGAGCACGCCGGTGCTGGTGCCGATCTCGTGCGGCGATGGCAGGTTTCGCACGTCGATCGTCAAGAGCGTTCCATCGGCGTACTGGTATTGCGCGATGTGCGTGTTGGGCGTCTCGGCCTGATCGTCCCAGACGACCCGTTTGCCCTGGCTGACGATCTGCGCCGGGAGGGTTTCCTGCTTGTTCAGGCCCTCGATGGCCATGTCCATGACGTGCGGACCGTTGTTGCCGATCTCGCCGTTACCCGTATCCCAGAACCAGTGCCATTCGTAGTGGAATCGGTTCGGGTTGAACGGTCGCTTCGGCGCCGGACCGCACCAGAGGTCGTAATCCACGCCGGCCGGTACCGGCGCATCCGCTTTGTGGCCGATGGATTCCCGCGGGCGAAACACGAATGTGCGCGCCATATAAACGTCACCGATCAGGCCATCGCGCAGGTAGGCCATCGCCTCCTGGCGGCCCTTGTTGGCGCGCAGGTGCGTACCGACCTGCACGACGCGACCGTATTTCTCGGCGGCGGCCATCATCGTGCGGCCTTCGGCGATGCAATACGTCGCGGGCTTCTCGACGTAGACGTCCTTGCCGGCTTGGCAGGCCCAGACCGTGGCCAGCGCATGCCAGTAATTCGGCGTGGCGATGCTGACGCAGTCCACATCCTTGTCATCGAACACGCGGCGCATGTCCGTCTCAGTCTTCGGCGTACCGCCTTTGACCAGCTTGACGCGGTCGGCGAAGAGGTTCTCGTCCGGGTCGCAGAGCGTTACGATCCGCATGTTCTTCGAGGCCTGGTGGTATTTGATGTGGAGCTTGCCCTGGGCGCGAATGCCGATGATCGCGGTACGGATTTCCTCATTGGCGCCACGGCGAGGCGGTTTGCTCACCCCGGCAGCCGGCTGCCGTGCGAATGCGTGGCGGCCGGCCAGTCCGGCCATGCCGACGGCGGCGGACCGACGTAGAAACGCACGACGGTTGATCTCGGATGCCATATCTCGTCCTCCGTATCCTTTGAAGAGCCGTACGGGTTTGCCTGCGATTCGATTAGCTCGCACGGGCGGTCTCGGCGACTATACCCAGACGAACGCAATTCCTCAAGTGAGGCATTGGCGATGTAGCTGGCCCACTGTCGGGTCGGTGGACCAATAGCGGCAGCGATCAGCGTTTCGCCTGCAGCGCCTTCACGGCAACCTTCAGCGAAAACTACGGTGCGTTGCATCAAACCGGGTCGGCGACGTTGTCGCAGGAGTAGACCAATTTCGTCGATGATCGGGCTCTGCGAAATGATGTTGCGCGAGTGATGGACGCAATGGACGGTATGGAGAGCCAGCCAATCTCGTGCCTGCTTCTCTCGGCTATTCGCGTCCATTCGCGGTTCGGTTTCTGCCCTCAGACACGTTACTTCCCGTTGAATTCCCGCAGCGCCTCGAGCATCGCGACGAGGTTTTCGGTCGGCGTCTTCGGCTGGATGTTGTGGATCGTGTTGAAGACGAACCCGCCGCCTTTTGCGAAGATCTCACAGCGCTGCAGGACCTGCTCGCGGACCTCGGCGGGCGTGCCGAACGGCAGGACCTTCTGTGTATCGATGCCGCCGCCCCAGAACGTGATTCGATCACCGTAGGCATCCTTGAGATGCTGCGGGTCCATGCCTGCGGCCGAGCACTGCACGGGGTTGAGGATATCGAAGCCCGCTTCGATAAACCCGTCCACGAACGATTCGATCGCGCCGCACGAATGCTTGAAGGTCTTCCACGTCGTGTGCTCGTGGATCCAGTCGTTCACACGCTTGTAGTACGGCAGATACAGCTCGCGGTAGGTATCGACCGAGCAGAATGTCGACGACTGCGTGCCGAAGTCGGTGCCGCAGATAAAGACCACGTCCACCGCGTTGCCAACAACGTTGTGGATCTTCGCCAGGTTCTCCAACGCAATTTCACACTGCCGGTCGAAGACCTTGTGGATGTAATCCTGCCGGATCGCAGTGGACATATACCATTCGGCGATGTCGCGAATGCCCTTGGGGTGCTTGAGGAACGGCCCCGGCACCAGCGCGATATCGCCGAACGCCGTGCCGCCGAACGTCGCCGCGACGGCCCGGCCGCTGGCCACGGCGCGGTCCACCGCCTCCTTGAAATAGGCAAGATCCTCGTCGCGGATCGGGCCGAACTCTTCGAGGTTGTCCCGTGGGTCGAGCTTGTCCTCGTCGATCGGTTCCTGCCGGACGATCGTGTCGAAGTAGAAGCCGCCCTTGGGCATGCGACCGCTCGGCGGCGCGCTGGCATCGCCCTCCGGATAGATCAGTGTGTCGCCGTTCGCGTCGGTCGTGGTGACGAAGTGTTCCGAGACGAGCACGTCGAGGCCGTCCTGCGTGCGCCAGGGCTTCCAGTTCTCGTTGGCAAAGCCGAACATCGTCTTGGCCGCCGGCACGCCCGCCACGTCGATCCCCATCGCGTCAGCGAGGTCATCGTCGATCCAGCCGAGGAGTTGATAGGGTTCGTGAACCTTGACGGGCCGTTTTTCGAGCCCAAAGTGCTCGCGCAGCGCGGCGACGCAGGTGACGTGGATACCTGACGTGGCCGTGCCGCCGAAATCGACGGGAACCCGGTCCGGCTGCGTGTGCTTCAGTGCGGCGAGGATGCGTTCTTTCGAGGTCATAGGCCTGCCCTGTCTGGTTGCGGAGTACAGCTGCGACCACAGACGGTCGGCCGCTGGGTGGGGTCTGGCTCCTTTTTGCCCGATCCGATTCGGCCAGCCGCAGGACGTTCAGGTGCGCCGACAGCACCGATTGCGCAACGGAGGACGCCGGCAAAAAAGGTGCCTGACCCCTTCTCGTCGAGCGAAGCATACGGAACCACCAGCGGATACGTCAACCAGGCGGGTCGGGGGCCAGGGCAATCGCACCGAAATCCGGACCGCTGTCCTCGGACCGAAACCATGGGTGTGCCACTGCTCTCGAGCTTGCTGTTACCCACATCTACCGCATCTGTGTGACGGTCGCACAACGGCGATACTTGCCCCCTTCAGGGGGTATCCCCGGCGAAGCCGGGTCCATAGGCCAGCCCTTT
>JAFGKA010000422.1 GCA_016928855.1 Phycisphaerae bacterium | reverse complement strand
GATCTGGCGGACTTCAGCGTGTTCTCGGCCTGCTTCAACGGCCCGAACCGGCCGCCGGCCGGCCAGCCATAAGGTTCCGATGGAATGACGTGCGCCGGAGCCGGCAGCGATTCCGCCGGCTCCGGCTTTTTTTTACGGCCGCTTGGCGCCGACGAAACACTGATCGAGCGTCTCGTTGTACAGACGGTCGCCCTCATGCAGACTGTTGATCCGCACGCACGGCGGGGAACAATGCACGAGATGCGTCGGGGAAATCGCGATTCCGGTGTGATAGACCTTGCCCGTTGCGTCGATGAAATAGAGCCGATCACCGGGGCGAATGCCGTCGCGATACCAGCGTGTTGCGACCAGACGACCACTGAGGAACTGTTGCGCGGCGTCACGCGCCGATGTCAGGCCCCCCTGCTCACAGATATTGGCCACCAGCCCGCTGCAATCCAGGCCGATCGACGAGCGACCGGCAAACAAGTACGGCCGATAGAGCAGCGGCAACGCCCGCATCGGCGCCTCCCGCCAGGCAGCCAATCCTTCGATCAGCCGCGCACCGCCCGCGGGCACGTTGACCGTTTCGCCCGTCGGTGTGCGCAACACAAGCCCGTCCGCGCCGTCGGAGGCCACCGGCAAACGCGAACCCCGCCGGATGCGCAGCACCGGCGTGTCCACATCGTGCAGCAAGACGGCCTGCCTTGCGGCCGCATACTCCGCGAACGCCTCGCGGCTTTGCGGCAGCACTGCTTCTCGACGAACCCAGCCCCAATAGCCGTCGGTCGCCTGTACGAGGTAATGGCCGGCCCGCTGATCAAGCACGAAGACCGGATCGCCATAGAAAAGTTGCGTCTGGCTGGACGCCAGCTCTGACGGCTTGGCATACGTCCGTGCCATCGGGGCCACACAAATGCCCAGCCAGCAATCGCCCTGCTCGCCCTGTTCGGGCAGAACCCGCATCTCGTTCCGCACGTCCTTCACGCCAACCGCACGCAATGCGTCTTCGATCGAATCACGCAAGGCCGGCACTGTCGTCGCGCCACGCACAATGACACGGCCATCCTCGATCACCACCTCCGGCTCGAAATGGACAATGGCGTGATCGCTCAGTGGCACCGTGCGGAACATTCGGCAGAACCACGGGGCCATCGCTGCCGGCAGGTCTCCTTCCGGCCAGATCGCACGGGCCGCTCGTTCGAGCTTTGTCCGCGGCGCCTCTACTGCACGGAACCCCTCAGGCGCATCATTCATCGTAGCGGCAGGCTGCGGCAAACGCGCCGCACGCGCAGCGACGAGGGCATCGCGATGGGCTTGCGCGAACGCTTCGAGTCCCTTGTAGACTTGCTCAGCCACGATGCGATAAACGGGCACCGGCCCGGCCGGCCCCTCTGAAGTCACCCGCAGCGTCGCTGAAGGTAAACGCAATGCCGGTGCATCGGGCGCGGAGCCGACGTTCACGCCGACACTCTCGCCCAAGGCTTCCGCGAACGCCAGGGAAAGCGGGTCGGAGCCCCCGGGCGTAACCACCCCCACCAATGCCGCAGCGGCCTTCGTCTTCGGCGATAGGACGAACTCGACCCGCACTACGACGTGCCCTTTCGCCTCATCGCAGAAGGCCTCCAGCGGCGAGGCCTTGTCGTTGGATGTGGGCGGAATCGGACAGTCATCCACACGCGCGAGCACGCCGACGCCGCCACCGGACCGAATCAAGTGGAAAAGATAACCGGCCGTCCACAGACTCTGCTCGTCCGCTTGGCGCTCCGCAACATCGGCCGATCCGATTCGCACGGGATCGAGCACAACAACGATCCGGGGCATCTGGCCTCTGGTGGGGTTCCAGATCGGCACGAACGCATCAATTGTCGCCTGCACGGCGGGCGAAGCCGCATCCCGATCCGCTGCATGCAGCAAAAGAGGACTCCACACACACAACGCCAGCAGAACAACACCAAACCGCTTCATCGTTGATCTTCCTCCGAAACCACAGTCGGCTTGAGAACCAGACATCGTTCGTCGGCCGCGAAACGACACCGTCGGCCATTGAGTTCGACCCGCCAAGAGGTCGCGCGCCCGAAAGGCCCTTCATCCAACAGCACACTCAACTGCTTCACACCCCGCGTCCGCATCTTCAAGACACCCGCCCCGACAATCGCCGCGTCGACGGACCCGTAGCCCGGCCGCTTGCGAACCGCGTCGAGCCGCAGCCACCAGAGCGTGTGTGGCGTTTCGAATGCGCGCACCGGGAAATGATACTGAATGCGGCGCGTCCGTCGCACACGTCTGTGCTGAAGCAGCCACGTGTACAGCCCCTGCTCTCCATAAGCCCGATCCCAACTGTTGTGCGGTACGCCGGCATATTCCGAGTATTTCGGTGTCAGGCCCAGCTCACGCATCGCGGCGATCATCCGACGTGATTCGCCGACCGGGACAACGGGGTCTGCATCGCCATGGAAACACCACACGGGCGTGCGCCGTAGATTCGCTGCCAGTTTCGGATCGGCCTCGCCACACACCGGCGCCAGCGCCGCAAAGCGATCCGGATGTCGCGTGCCGATCCGCCACGTCCCGATCCCCCCCATGCTCAGCCCGCTGAGATAGATCCGATCGGGGTCAATTCGATATTCGCCGCACGTGGCGTC
>JAFGKA010000421.1 GCA_016928855.1 Phycisphaerae bacterium | reverse complement strand
GATTCGTTCACGGCGCTGCATCCGTGCGTGGCTGATGAGGTGGCGTATCTGCCGACCGGGCGTGGAGCTTTGATCGCACTGGACACGACGACCTGGTCGATTCGCTGGATCGTGCGGTATGAGCAGAGCCTCGAGATCAGCGAGGAACGTCAACGCAGCGGGGATGCGGTGCTCATGGTCGCACCGGCGGCGCGGCGGCCGTGCAGTCCGCTCATGGCCACGGCCGGGCTGCTGCTGGCGGTTCCATCCGACGCCAGCTACCTGTATGCGTTTGACCGCGTCGATGGGCGCATCGTCTGGCGCGTGGAGTGGGGCGAGCACTGGTATCTGCTCGGGGCCGACGGCGGGCAATGCTGGCTCGCCGGGCCGACGGTTACGCAAGTGGACCTCGAAACCGGTCGACCGGGTTGGGCCCGTGCGATCGGCAAGCCGACAGGGCGCGGTGCCATCAGCGGCGATCGGCTTTATCTGCCTACGGAGGACGGCCTGGTCGTCCTGAACGCGACGACCGGCGACGTGATCGAGACGCGGCCTGTGCCGGCCAGTGGCCGACCGCTGGGAAACCTGCTCTGCTGGGGGACGGCGCTCTATAGTTGCGACATTCGCGAAGTTCGGGCCTGGCCGGATATGACCCGTGCCTACGAACAGGCCGTTGCGGCGCATGCCCACTCGCCTGCCGAAGCGACTGTCGCGTTGCGGCTGGCGTCGCTCGAACTATTGCGGGACGAGCACGCGAGAGCACTGCAAGTCCTTGAAGGAGCGAGAGTTACAGACGATCGCCGCGCCGAGCACGTCGCCCATATGCAGGTCGAAGCGCTCCTGGCGCTGGCCCGCCGGCCGGGCGTCGCGGCCGACGAGGCCAATGCTCGCCTTGATGAGGCCCGTCGGTTGGCCCGTCGGCCGGCGGATCAGGTACGTACAGGTCTGGCCTTGGCCGAGCATTCCGCCCGGCTGGGCCGACCGGATGTGGCCTATCGCCAGTACGTCGAGATTGCGCTGGCGCAGCCGAACGGCGAGGAGATCGCGATGCCACCGGGGGAGGTGATGCTCGATGTGGGCGTCGGACTGCGTCAGCGGGCCGGCGTCGCCATCGGCAGCCGGCTGGCGCGGCTCGAACGCGACCTCGACGCCTCACAGCGCGAGGCGGTGGCAGGGTGGTTGCGGGAACGGCTGGATGCCGCGATTGCCCTTGGGGCGGCGGCGGGGTTCGCGCCGGTCCGAGCCCTGACCGAACTCGGCGTGTTGGACGAGATCCGACGGCGGGCGGGCCTGCAACTTGGAGTCTGGGCACAGCAGGATGACCGCCTGGAAGAAGCCCAAGCGTGTTTCGAGGCCGTGTTACGAGACGGCGGGGCGGACCCACCGGTCGCCGAGGCGCTGGCGCGGTTGGCGATGGTCTCGCTGTCGCCGGATGAGCTTCACATGCCGCTGCAGGCCGAAGCGTGTATCGAGCGGCTTCGCGCGGAGTTCGCGTCGGCGATGTTGCCGGGCAGCCTGATCGGGGCGACCGAAGCGCAGGTTTCCGGTCTGGCCGTGGCCGAGGCGCTTCAAGGTCGGATCGACCCGGAAACGCTCAGCCGCCATGATCGTGCGGTGCGAAACCTGCGGCTGGGCCCGCCGGGCGAGTTGGCCTACGTCGTGGCGCCGCTGGATGCCGACCTGCTCCAGATCCGCACGCCCCGAACGGAACCGGTGGCAGAGACGCTGCTCTGGCTGAAGGATTGGACGGAAGTACGGGCGGATCTTGCGCACGATGGCACGCTGCTCTGGCGGGCCACCTTACGTCTGTTGGATGAGCCGGCGCCGGTGCCCGTTCCCGGGCGTATACCGAGCGCCGTCTTTCCGCTCGGCATGGGCCGGCCGCCCCTGGGCCAAACGGCGCTGCTGCCACAGCCTCATGCGACGAGCGACGGGCAGATCATGGTCGTCGCCAGTCCGCAGGGTCTGCATGCGATCGGTCTGGCGACGGGATTGCGGCTCTGGTCACGGCCGTACACGCAGACGACCTATGCGGCCACGGCGTCGGACCGTTTCGTCTGGGCGGAGCGCGGCCGGCTCGTCAGTCTCGACGGCTACGGGCGCTTGGCGCTGGCGGGCATCGCGGATGGGGATCGAGTGCGGTGGGAGCGGGGCATCTCGGCGGGAAGCTGGGCGGCGGTTCGCCTCGGCGACGAGTACGTGGTGGCGGTCAGCGAAGCACTCGACGCCGTCTCGGTGTTCCATGCGGATGACGGCCGTTCGCTCGGCGAGGCGCGGTTCTGGCAGCCGACGTCGGAGGCGAGCCGCCGGCTGAGCCTCGCGGTGTTCGATGATCTGGTCTGCGGGCCGGTATCGGCTGCAGAGGTGGCGGCGTTCGAGCTGGGTGCGCCGGGTATCGAGCGATGGCGTGTGCGATGCGAACGCGGTGGCGAGCCGCTCGCGATCACCGGCATTTTCAAGCCCGCGCCGGATCAACTGGCGATTGGCTGTGAGCGCGGTCTCGTCAAGCTCGTGGACCCCGCCACCGGCGAGTTGCTTCGCGAGATTCGGCTGGAGCTGCCGCGGGCGCGCATCTTCGACGGCGCGATCAGCGATGATGTGCTGTGCCTGTACGCCGCCGACGGCGAGCAGCGGGACAGTTTTCTTGTGGTCGCGATGGACCTGTCGAGCGGCCGGATGTTGTGGCGGTATGAATCACAGGCGGGTGAATACTGGTCGCAAGGGCAATATGACTACCCGTTAGACAATAGTCTGTTGAGAGCGGCGCGCAACGCGATTCCCGTCGTCCGGTTGATCGGGAACCAGACCGCGCGCCAGCGCGTGCCGGGCGTGCCCCTACGGCAACAGGGAGTGCGGGAGATCGAGTTGACGATCCTCGACAAGCGGACAGGGCGAATCATTGGCCGGCCACAGACGCTCGCATTCGGCGAGGGTGAAACCATCACCCGGATCGATCAGGTCCTGGTATGGCCGGACCGCGTGATTGTCGTAACGGACAATGCGTGCCTGGCGTTCGCGGTGGAGCCGCCGTCAGAGGAGGGGCCCTGACGTGCATGCGTTTGCGCCATCGCGAGGTCCGAGCCGCCGGCGTGTCGTGCCGTTGATGCTCTGCATTGCCGGCGCGGTATCGGCGTGTGGCCGGCCGGTGCGAGCGGAAGAACCGTCGCTGCCGCCGCTGATCACACCGGAAACCGAGCGGGCCATGGCACGCGGGCTGGCATACCTGGGGCGGACGCAGAGCCGCGACGGCGGCTGGCGGCACGAAGGGCCGACGGGGCATTACCCTGTCGCCATGACGGCACTGGCAGGCTTGGCGCTGCTGGCGAACGGTAACACGCCGACACAGGGGCAGTATGCCCCGCAGGTCAGTCGGGCGATCCAGTTCACGCTCGACTCGGTGCAGACGGGCGGCCTGCTCGCCCAGCCGGAAGAGACGAGCCATTCGATGCACGGTCATGGGTTCGCGATGCTGTTTCTCGGTCAGTGCCTCGGCATGGAGGCCGACCCGGAAACACAGGAGCGCATCCAGGCTGTGTTGCGGCAGGCCGTGGTCCTGACCGGCAAGAGCCAGAGTACGCTGGGTGGCTGGTACTACACGCCCGGCTCGCGCCATGACGAAGGGTCCGTGACGGTGACGCAGTTGCAGGGGCTGCGGTCCTGCCGCAACGCGGGGGTGGCGGTGCCGAAGGGTGTCGTGGAACGCGCGCTCGGCTATCTCGACAAGTCGCTGCAGCCCGACGGAGGCATCGCGTACCGCGCCGGCCAGGGCGGTGGCAGCCGGCCGCCGATCACCGCGGCGGCGGTCGCGTGTTGGTACAACGCCGGTGTGTACGAGGACCCGCGCGTGACACGGGCGCTGGCCTACTGCAAGAAGAACATCCCCGTCGCCGGCAGCGGCGGGCGCGGCCTGTGGGGCCACTACTACTACGCGCATCTGTACATGGCGCAGATCATGTGGCTCTCGGGCGATGCGAACTGGCAAGGGTATTTTCCCGCGATGCGAGATCAGTTACTCTCGCTTCAGAACGACGATGGTTCGTGGATGGGAGACGGCGTGGGCAAGACGTACGGCACGGCGATCGCGCTGCTGATCCTGCAGTTGCCGTACGACTGCCTGCCGATCATGCAGCGGTAAGCCGCCGCCGGCACCGCAATGAGGAACTCGATATGACGGAATCGCAATCGTCCGAACCGAAACCGGAGGCTTTGCAGGATGCGGACCTCGCGGCCGTCGAGCGTCTGCGCACGGCGTATTCTGCGCTGCGCGCGGAACTGGGAAAGGTCATCGTCGGCCAGGAGGAGGTGCTCGAGCAGATGCTCATCGCGCTGTTTGCCGGCGGGCACTGCATTCTCGAGGGTGTCCCCGGGCTGGCGAAGACGCTCATGATCTCGACGCTGTCGCGCTGCCTGAACCTGCGCTTCAGCCGCATCCAGTTCACGCCCGACCTGATGCCGTCGGATATCACCGGCACCGAGGTGATCCAGGAGAACAAGGCGACGGGCGAACGGGCGTTCCGGTTTCTGCGCGGGCCATTGTTCGCCAACGTGATCCTCGCCGACGAGATCAACCGCACGCCGCCGAAGACGCAGGCTGCGCTGCTGGAAGCCATGCAGGAACAGCAGGTGACCGTCGGCGGCGAGCGGCATGCGCTCGAACCGCCGTTTTTCGTGCTGGCCACGCAGAACCCGATCGAGCAGGAAGGCACCTATCCCCTGCCTGAGGCACAGCAGGACCGTTTCATGTTCAAGATCTTCGTGCGGTATCCGAGCTACGACGAGGAATACGCGATTGCCGAAAAGACGACCGTCACGTTCGATGCCGCCGTCGAGCCGGTGCTGAGCGCCGAGGCCATCTTCGACCTGCAGCGAATTGTGCGGCGGGTACCCGCGGCACCGCACGTGATTCGCCACGCGCTCGATCTCGCGCGGCGCACGCGCCCGGGCGAACCGGGTACGCCGGCCGAGATCGCGCGGATGATTACCTGGGGGGCCGGGCCGCGCGCGGTGCAGTTCATGGTTCTCGGTGCCAAGGCCCGCGCAATCCTGCACGGCCATCATCACGTATCGACCGACGATATCCGGGCGGTGGCGCACCCGGTGCTGCGTCATCGAGTATTGACGAACTTCTCCGCGGAGGCCGAGGGCTTTGCGCCCGATCGCCTCATCGATGTGCTTCTGGAACAGACGTCGCCGAATGATTCGGCACTGAGTCAAGATGGCCGAGTTAACAAGATACTTGCGTCCTGAGGTAATCCAGCGCATCGTGCCGCTGGAGCTGCGCGCCCGCCGGATCGTCGAGGGGTTCATCGCGGGCCAGCATCGCAGCCCGTACCTCGGCTTCTCCGTCGAGTTCGCCGAGCACCGCGAGTACGTGCCGGGCGACGACATCCGGCATATCGACTGGCGGGTGTATGGCCGGGCGGACCGGTTCTACATCAAGCAGTATGAAGAGGAAACGAACCTTCGCACGCACATCCTGCTCGATTGCAGCCGGTCGATGGCGTATCCCGACCCGGTGCCACGCGGACAGTTGAGCAAGTTTGAATACGCCTCGTGCGTCGCGGCCTCGCTGGCGTATCTGCTCATGACGCAGCAGGACGCGGTCGGGCTGATGCTGTTCGACCACCGCGTGCGGGAACAGGTCCCGCCGACGAGCCACACCGGCCGCCTGCCCGAACTGATCGACCTGATCGATCGGACGCGCCCCGACGGAACGACGGACGTCAAGATCCTGTTCCGGCATCTGGCGGATCGGATCCGGCGCCGCGGCATGCTCATTCTCGTGTCGGACCTGCTGGCGCCGATCGAGGATGTCATCGCCGGGCTGCAGCGATTCCGGTTCAGCGGACATGAAATCCTCGTGCTGCACGTGCTCGATCATGACGAGCTGCAGTTTCCGTTTCAGGGCCCGGCGCTCTTCGAGGGGATGGAACGGGCCGACGTCACCGTGCGGACCGACCCGCAATCGCTGCGCCAGACGTACCTCGACGCGGTGCAGCGTTTCGTAAGCCGGATCCGCCGCGCGTGCGTGGACCATCGGATCGACTACGCGCTGCTCTCGACGCGCGACTCGCTCGGCGTGGCGCTGTCGGCGTTTCTCGCGCAGCGGATGCGCACGATCAAGAGGTAACCGCACGCCCCGGCGTGCGAAGCAATGGATTGGCGTTGATGACCCTACCGGTGCTCGCTGCGTTCGTGACCCCCGCCGCCCTGGCTGTCGGTCTCGGTGCCGCGTCGATTCCGGTCCTGATTCACCTGTTGGCCCGGCGTCGGTTCCGTCGTATCCGATGGGCGGCGATGGAGTTTCTGCTCGAGGCCGAGCGGCATAATCGGCGCCGTCTGCGCCTCGAAGAGTGGATCCTGCTGGCGTTGCGGTGCTTGGCGGTGTTTCTGATCGGCTTATTGTTCGCCCGCTGGTATGTGCAGCCGGAGGGACTGGCAGCGGCCCTCGGCGGCACGACGCAGACGCAGCGGATCGTGGTGCTCGACGACTCCTTCTCGATGGGCGCGCGTGCGGGCGACACCACGCGGTTTGGGCTGGGCAAGGCGGCGCTCGGGCGCCTCGCGCAGTGGGTCCAGCAGGAATCGCCGCAGGACACGCTGAGCGTTTTCCTTGCCTCACAGCCGACGCAGCCGCTCATGGCCGATCGTACGTTGCGCGAGGGCGGGCTCGACGTGCTGAACACGGCGCTGGCGCCCGCGGAGCCGTCGCAACGTGGCGCGTGCATGCGGGAAAGCCTCGATGCGGTCCGCGCCTGGCTCGATGCCCACGGCACGACGATCAATGCCGCGGTATATGTCATCAGCGACTTCCAGGCCCGTGAATGGCTCGCGCCGGCGTCCGATGCCGATGCCGAAAACAGCCCCCTCGCCTCGTTGGCCGACTGGAACGACACCGGGCGTTCACTTCGCGTCGTGCTGCTCGATGTCGGCCAGGCAGAGGTCGAGAACACGGTCGTGACCTCGCTCGTGCCGAGCCAGGCGCAAGTCGTCACCGGCGTCCCGGCACGGTTCACGGCGACAATCGCGCATCATGGCCGGCGCGC
The DNA here is from genome assembly GCA_016928855.1 of Phycisphaerae bacterium. Taxonomy (GTDB): domain Bacteria; phylum Planctomycetota; class Phycisphaerae; order UBA1845; family PWPN01; genus JAFGKA01. The sequence continues at coordinate 3,780 of JAFGKA010000421.1, read as the reverse complement.
CGCCGAGCCGACGACGCTGCGTGTGTACGTGGGCCAGGTGTCGCGCGCCCCCGTGCCGGTGCCGCGCATCGAGCCGGGCCAGACGATCACGGTGCCGATCGAGGTGAGTTTTCCGAACGCCGGCGCCGAGTCGCTCAGCGTCGAGCTGCCGGACGACGCGCTGCCGATCGACAACCGGCGGCATCTGGCCGTCGATGTGCTGCGGCATGTGCGCGTGCTGCTGGTCAACGGCGAGCCGGATACCGAAGTGTTCAACGACGAGGTGGCGCTGCTGGCGGCGGCGCTGCGACCGGATGGCCCCGTCGACAGCGGCAACGAGATCGAAGTCATCGACGAGAATACGCTGGAGGACATCAACCTCGGCGGCTATCACGTGGTCATCCTCGCCAACGTCTATCGCATTACCGAGGCGGTGGCGCAGCAGCTCGAACGCTTTGCGGAGGCCGGCGGCGGTGTCCTGTTCTTTGTCGGCGATCAGGTCGATCCCGATATCTACAACCGCCTGCTGGTTCGCGAGGGCGCCGGCCTGTTGCCCGCGCCGCTGGGCGATGTGATTGAGGCACCGGCCTCGGGGCCGGGCTTCGCCTTCACCGACCCGGACCTGACGCACGCCCTGTGGCGGCCGGTGGCCGCGGCGGATCTGCCCTTCTTCGAGGGAATCGTGACGAGTCGCTTCCTCGCGTGCGCCGTCGAGGCGACGAGCAGCGGTCCGGCAACACGACCGGCTATCGGTGCGTCCGAGACGGCCGGCGCGGTGCGTTCCGCCACGCGCACGCTGCTCGCGTATGACGATGCGGATCGCCATCCCGCGCTGCTCGAGTGCACGTTTGGCCAAGGCCGCGTGGTGTTGTGTACGACGACAGCGGACAAGGAGTGGACCAACCTGCCGGACCGCTTCGCATTCGTCGTGCTCATGCAGGATCTGGTGCAAGCCATCGCCCGGCGAGGCGACGAGGGCACAGCCGCTGTGGTCGGTTCGCCGATCGTGCTGGATCTCGAACCGGGGCGATACGAGCCGCGGGCCGTGGTGCGCACGCCGGTGTTTCCGGTCGAGCCGGACGTCACGATCGACGCGCGCCCGACGCCGGGCGGCACGATGCAACTGACCTGGACGCACACGGCGCAGTCTGGTGCCTATCGTTTTGACCTTCACGAGACTGGCGGGCCAGTCGTGGCGCGGCTGGCGGCAGTGAACGTCGATCCGCTCGAAAGTGATTTGGCGCATGCCGATCCAGATCGCCTGCGTCAATTCGGGGAGGCTGTTCCAATCGAGTACGTGGCCGGCGATGCCATGATGCGTGATGCATCGGCGGACGCGCGTACGGAGCTGTGGCCGACGGTCCTGCTGCTGATCGTGGCGGTGCTCATGGTCGAGCATGCCCTGGCGTGGTGGTTCGGGTCCCGAGCCGGGTAGGATTATGGATCGCTGTCTGAACATCCTGGCACAGGCCGAAACGGAGACGCGCCTGGAGTTCGCGCGGCTGCCGCAGCACTGGTCCGCGCTGCTGGCGATGCTGTTGCTGGCCGGCATGCTCTATGCCGTCGTATGGCTGTATCGCCGGGAACAGCGGGCTGAGATCACGCCGCGTCTGCGCTTCGCGATGGCAACGCTGCGCTGCGCGGTCATCCTCGTGCTGGCGGTCATCTGGGTCCAGCCGATTCTCGCCACGTACATTCATCAGACGACGGAATCGCGCACGCTCGTGTTCGTGGACGGATCGGCCAGCATGCAACTGGTCGATCGGTATCCGGACGCGGCGCGGGCGGCCCGCGTGCGGGAGTTCCTCACGGACGATGGGCCGGACATGTCGCCGTCGCGAAACGTACTGCTCGCGCACCTGCTGACCCGCGACGAGGGCGCCTGGCTTGCGGCGCTGGCGGCCCGCAACACGGTGGACCTGTGGCGGTACGGCGACGTGCCCGAACGGCTCGCCACACGGCGCGCCGGCGATGCCGGTGTCGAACTGCCGGCCGTCGCGACGCAGCCGGCGGCGGTGGCTGCCCCCATGACGGATCTCGGGCGCGCGGTTCGCCAGGCCGTGCGCGAGGTCGGCAACGCGCCGATCGCCGCCCTTGTGGTCGTTGGCGACGGCGGGCTGAACGCCGGTGAATCCGCGGATGTCATTGCCCGGTATGCCAAGGCCCGGGCGCTTCCGATCCACGCCGTGGGGATCGGCGATCCTGATCCGCCGCAGAATGTGCGCGTCAGTGAGATCATCGCGCCGGCCAATGCGTTCGTGCGTGATCCGTTCGCGATCACGGTGCACTTGGCGGCACAGGGGCTGACCAGCGGTTCGATTCCCGTCGAACTGATCGAATCGGACGGCCGGACGGAAATGACCCTCGACACACAGGTTGCCCGCGTGGCCCCCGACGGCCGCATCGCGCCGATCACGTTCACGCGGCAGGTGGCCCAAGCGGCGGACCTGACGTACGCCGTCCGTGCCGCGCCGCTGCCGGTCGAGTCGATTACCGATGACAACACCAAGCAGACGAGCGTGCGCGTGCTCGAACGCAAGATGCGCGTCCTGCTCGTCGCCGGCGCGCCGGAGTGGGACTACCGCTTCGTCACGCGACTGCTCGAACGCGATGCCTCGGTCGATGTGAGCTGCTGGCTGCAATCGGCCGACGTGGAGGCCGTACGCGACGGCACGACGATCATTACTGAATTCCCGACGCGGCCCGAACAGCTCTTCGAGTACGACGTGGTGCTGCTGTTCGATCCGCACCCGCGGGACATGGATGCGGCCTGGTGCGAACTTGTGCAGAGCCTTGTCAGCAGCAACGGCGCGGGCCTTCTCTACGTCGCCGGGCGCAAGCACGCATCGCGGTTCATGACGAGCCCTGCATGCCAGGCCATTGTCGAGATGCTGCCCGTCTCGCTCGATCCCGAGGCGGAGATTGTCATCAATCAACTCGGCCACTTCCAGAAGCAGGCATGGCCGGCGATTGTGCCCCAAGAGGCGCTTTCGCACCCGGTCGTTCGTCTGGAAGCGGATTCGGCAGATACGGCAGCGCTGTGGAGCCGCGCGGCCGGCGTGTACTGGCACTACCCGGTCCGGCGCGAGAAACCGCTGGCGACTGTGCTGTTGCGGCACGGCAACCCGCGCATGCGGAACGCGTATGGCGGGCACGTCCTGCTCGCGACGCAGCTTTTCGGGGCTGGGCGGACCGGCTTCCTGGCAATCGACTCGACGTGGCGATGGCGGCGATACGGCGAGCAGCATTACAACCGATTCTGGATCCAACTCCTGCGGCACCTGATGGAGGGCAAGCTCCTCGGCGGCGGTCGTCGCGGCGCGCTGCTGACTGATCGCGATGTCTATCCTGTGGGCACGCCGATCCTGCTGACCGCGCGGCTGCTGGGCAGCAACCGGGCGCCCCTCGATCTGAACGAAGTGACGGTCACTGTTTCGCCCGAGGCCGGATCCGAAACGACGATCATGCTGCAGCCCGACGAGGGCCGGCCCGGCTGGTTCGGTGGCCAGTGCATCGCGTCGCACGTCGGACGCGTCCAGTTCCGCATCGACCTGTCCGCGGCGCCCGGTACCGAAGCGGAGACTGTGACGCACAGTGTGCAGATCACACAACCGAATCTCGAGATTCTTCGGCCGCAGATGGATGCGGCGAAACTGCGTCTGCTCGCCGAGCACTCGGCCGGTGGGCAATACGTCGAGTTCGACGAAGCCGGCGCGATTCCCGAGCAGATCGAGGATCGCACGATCAGCTTTGTTGTGACCGGCTCGCCGGTCGTGCTCTGGGATGTATACAAGTGGCCCG
>JAFGKA010000420.1 GCA_016928855.1 Phycisphaerae bacterium | reverse complement strand
GGGCACACCCACATGGACGAACTCGTCGCCATGGCGGTGGTGGCAGCCATGGCCACGGGTCAGTACCGCGAAGCGGGCGTGATCGCATTCTTCCTGATCGTTGCCAACTTGATCGAGACACGCACCGCGCTCGGGGCGCGGGCGTCGATCGAATCGCTGATCCGTCTGACACCGACCCGGGCGCATCGTGTCGCCGCCGACGGTAGCGAGGAAGAGGTTGACGCCAAGGACCTGCGGCCGGGGCAGATGATTCGCGTTCGACCGGGCGACAACATCGCCGCGGATGGCGAAATCGTCGTGGGCGAGACGATCGTCAACCAGGCGAACATCACCGGCGAATCCATGCCCGTCGAAAAGGGTGTCGGTGACGAGGTCTTCAGCGGCACGAACAACATCACCGGTGCAATCGACATTCGCGTGACGAAGGCCGGTTCGGATACGACGCTGGGCCACGTGCAGCAGTTGATTGTGCAGGCCGAGTCCACCAAGATCCCGCTGATGCGGCTGATTGACCGGTATGCCGGCTGGTACACGCCGACCATTCTCATGTTGGCGGCTATCGTCCTGTTCTTCACCAAAGAGGCGGATCGGGCGATTTCGATGCTGGTCGTGGCGTGTCCGTGCGCGCTGGTGCTTGCGACCCCAACGGCCATGGTCGCTTCGCTGTCCGCCGCTGCCCGGCTGGGCGTGCTCATCAAGAACGTGGTCAACCTGGAATTCGCCCGCAGTCTCACGGCGGTTGTGTTTGACAAGACGGGAACGTTGACGACCGGACAACTGTCGGTCACACGCATGATGCCCGCGCCGGATGTGGACGGGGCGGCCTTGCTGCATGCGGCGGCGTCGGCGGAAATGCTCAGCAAACATCCGGTAGCGCGGGCGATGGTCGCTGTGGCCGAACAGGCCCGGCTTTCGCTCCAGCGGCCAGCCGAGTTCGAGGAAGTCGCCGGCCGCGGGGTGTCCGCGAAGCTCGACGGCCACGAGATCCTGGTCGGGCGGAGCACGTGGCTGGCCGAACGCGGCGCGGACATGAGCCTGTTGTCAAATCCGGAGTTCCAGGAGGCCGAGGGGCTCAGTACGTTGTACGTTGTCCGGGACGGCCGGTGCATCGGCTGGATCGGGCTGGAGGACCGTACTCGTCCGGAGGCTCGCCAGGCGCTTGAAGAGCTACGGGAACTGGGCGTGCGGGTGCTGACCATGGTGACCGGCGATCGCTGGTCGGTGGCCAGGCGCGTCGGGCGGGAAATGGGTTGCACCGACGTGCAGGCCGAGGTTCTGCCGCATGAGAAGCTCGAGCTCGTCGATCGGCTCAAATGTGCGGGTCACCGCGTTGCCGTCGTGGGTGACGGCGTCAACGATGCGCCGGCGCTGGCCGCCGGCGATCTCGGCATTGCGATGGGGGCTGCCGGCAGCGATGTGGCGATCAATTCGGCGAGTATCGCCCTGATGAACAACGATCTGCAGCGGCTGCCCTTCCTTGTTCGGTTGTCTCGCGTCACGACGCGGGTGATCTGGCAGAATCTCATCTTTGGCATGCTCTACATCGTGGTGCTCGAGGTTCTGGCGGCATTGGGCATCCTGCCGGCGATGCTGGCGGCCATGTTGCACATGCTGGCCAGCGCGGTCGTGATCTTCAATTCGGCTCGCCTGGTCCGATTCGGTGAGCACCTCGGTGGTTTGCCGGCTGTGGTTTCCGGACGTGCGGGCGCCGGCAGAGCGCTGTCCGCGTCGGGCGAAGCCGGTCTGGCCCCGGTTCCGGCGTAGTCGTCGGATTATCGGTCGGGCAAGCATCTCATCCTCGTGGGAATACCTCCCCAAGGTGAAGGGTCCGCGCTTTCTACCCGATACTGATATCGGAGTATTGACGGGCAGCGCCTGCGCCGGGGGACAGGCCAGGCATGGAACGTCTGTCCGGAATCGCATTCATCCGGGGTTGACTGAAGGACAACATGGAGGTCCTGCCCGCGAGAGGGTCAGAGCGTGGATATTGCGTCGCTGATTGGTTTTTTTGCGGCCGCCGGCATGTTCATGTGGGCGATTTGGTCCGGATCCAAGGGTGATCTCGGGACGTTCTGGGACACGGCGTCCGCGGTTCTCGTGATCGGCGGCGCGGTCTTCGTGACGCTGGCGAGCAACCTGCTCGAGCGGTTTCTTTCGCTGGCGAAGGTAATAAAGAACGCCTTCTTCGCCAAGAAATACTCGATCGGCTCGACCATCGCGCAAATCGTACAACTCAGCGAGACCGCCCGACGGGATGGGATTCTGTCGCTCGAGTCCGCCGTGAAGGACATGGACGACCAGTTTCTGGCTAACGGGATTCGACTCGTCGTCGACGGCACCGATGCCGAGGATATCGAGAAGATCCTGGTCGCCGAGCTCGAGGGCATTGACCAGCGGCACGCGCAGGGCAAGATGGTTCTCGACCTGTTGGCCAAGTACGCGCCGGCCTTTGGCATGATCGGAACGCTGGTCGGTCTGGTCTGCATGCTGAAGAACATGGATGATCCGAGCGCCATCGGTCCGGGCATGGCTGTGGCACTGTTGACGACGCTCTACGGTGCGGTCATGGCGAACGTGCTGTTCCTGCCGATGGCGGACAAGCTCGCCGCCCGCAACGAGCAGGAGGTTCTCCTGCGCACCGTGATGATCAAGGGCCTGCTTTCTCTGCAGGCGGGCGACAACCCGCGTGTGACCCAGGCGAAACTCGCCGTGTACTTGCCGATTGTGCAGCGCGCGAAGCTTGCCGAGGAAACCGGCAAGGGCTAACGATTCGGGCATCGGGTCGGCGGAGCAGACTTCATGGCGAAGAAGAAGGCTGAAGACGGCGCCCCGATGTGGGTCGTGACCTACGGCGATATGATGTCGCTGCTGCTGTGTTTCTTCATCATGCTCGCGGCGCTTGCCAATTTCGATAACCCGAACCCCAAGCTGGCGGCGGCCCTCGAATCGATTCGCGAAGCGCTCGGCATGACCGGCCAGTCCGGCAAACTGGCCGACCCGTCGTGGGACTTTCAGTCGATGCTCCGCAAACTCGAGACGATCGTGAAGACGCATCGTCTCAAGCATCTCGGCCAGGCCGACGCCAAGGGTGTTGAGGGCAAGCAGTTCACAATCCGTCAGATTCGCGACGGCGCCGAGATCACGCTGGGCGGACCGATCACGTTTTCGCGGTCTTCCGCGGAGCTTCAGCCGGCGGCCGAAGCCCTGGTCGAGCAACTCGCCGGCACGCTTGCCGGCCATCTCAACAAGATTGAGGTTCGTGGGCATGCGACGCCCGAGCCGCTGCCGCCGGATTCACCGTATCGGGACCCGATGGACCTATCGGTTGCCCGGGCGCGTAGCGTGGCCGACGTTCTGATTGCCGGCGGGATCAATCCGCGGACCATTCGCATCGTCGGTGTGGGCAGCAACGAGCCGGTCGTGCGTCAGGCCTATGTGCAGGATCGGATGGCGGCCAATCGGCGCGTCGAAGTCGTTGTTCGCGAATCGGTCATCTCCGAGTTCGAAGGTGAACCCATTTCCGCCGAAGTGTTCGAATCCACGCCCACGTCCACTCCGTAAAGGCGATTCGTATCCAGCCCCATGCCGCGGCGCGTGGCGCGGTTTTCCGTGGCGCGTCTGGTGCCCGCGGCGGCAAACGGGCTAGCGCCGTTTTCGGTTGGAGAGTTTCGTTGATCCGGTGGGTGCCACTGGTCCCGACGTCACGTCGGGACCCGCCAGTGTTCCGACGACCGCTGTGCCCGGCTGCCACGGAACGAAACTGACCCGCCGAAAACGGTACTGGATCCGTCCCGCGTCAGCCCCCTGGCGCGCGGTCGTGCGTACAGTCGCCTTCACGATGTGCAGGATTGTCAATCGCGGCGGGTATGCCGCCCGCGCGGGCCGGTCTGGTCAGGCGCAGGCTTCTTCCGCGGCCGGTGCTACCCAGCCGGCGGATTGCGCCAGCCAGTGCTGGATGGCGGCCAGGAGCACGCGCCGCCGGATCGGCTTCGTGATCACATCGTTCATGCCCGCCGCGATGCATTGTTCCCTGGAGCGGGCATCTGCGTGGGCGGTCATGCCGATGACAGGGATGTTCGCCGCTGGCGTCTGTCCGGCGCGGAGGCATCGTGTCGTGTCCAGCCCGTCCAGGGTCGGCATCTGGATGTCCATGAGGATCATGTCAAAGGCGTCCGTTTCGCAGGCGGCGATCGCCTGCGTGCCATCGGCGACGATGGTGACATGGTGCCCGGCCGCCCGGAGGTGTTGCAGGACGACCTCCTGATTCGTCGGGTAGTCCTCCGCCACCAGGATCCGGCCCGTGCGTGGTTCGTCCGTCGGTGCGCTGGCGGCCACTAATTCAGAGGATACCAGCGAGCTCTCGCAGACCTCCAGCGGCAGCGTGCACCAGAAGGTACTGCCTTTGCCGGGGACACTGTCAAAATCGACCTGCCCGCCCATCCGTTCGGCTAGTTGTCGTGCGATCGTGGTTCCCAGGCCGGTGCCACCAAAGCGGCGGGTCGTGCTTTCATCCGCTTGTGTGAAACTTCTAAAGACGAGGTCCCGTTTGTCTTCCGGGATGCCGATGCCCGTATCGATGACTGAGAACCGCAGTGTGGCACGGTTGGCCTGCGTCTCGAGCAACTCGACCTTGACGGTGACAGAGCCTTCCTCGGTGAACTTTACCGCGTTGCTGACGAGGTTGGAGAGAATCTGTCGGATTCGCAGCGGGTCGCCCATGACGTGGTGCGGGACGCCATCGGCGGTCACGAGGTCCAGTTTCAGCCCCTTCGTGTGGGCCCGGAACGCGGCACTGCTGATCGTGGACTCCAGCAACTCGCCGAGGTCGATCGGGTGCAGCTCCAGCGTCAGTTTGCCGGCTTCGATCTTGGCGTGATCGAGCAGATCGTTGATCAATGCCAGGAGATGGTCGGATTCACGCAGGACGTAATGGGCATGCCGCTGTACATCGTCCATCGCGTCGGCTTCGAGAATCAGTTCGGTGAAGCCCATGATTCCGTTCAGCGGAGTGCGGATTTCGTGGCTGATGTTCGCGAGAAAGCGGCTCTTGGCCCGGTTGGCCGCGTCGGCGGCGACAGCCATTTCCCGTGTGCGTGTGACCAAGCCCTCCAGTTGGACGTTGGCGGCTTGCAGCTCCTGCTTCGTGGCTTCGGCGACGTCTTTCGCGTGCTGCAGATCCTGCTCGGACCGGTGCGCGCGCTCGAGCATCCTGTTCAGGTTCGCCGCCAGTGTGCCGAGTTCGTCCCGTCCGGTTGCGGGCATGCGGATCGAGAGGTCGCCGGAGGCCTGAATCGCACTGACGCTGCGCGTGATGGACTCCATCCGGCGGAGCACCTGGTTCTGGATCAGCCGGTAGAGGACCAGCACCAGAAGGCTTCCCGCGGCCAGGCTCGACATCGCCGCGAAACGGGCGGCGATCTTGCCGCTGGCGGTGATGCGCCGTGGAACATTCGCGACCAGCAGCAGAGCGGGCTCGTTCTGGATATCGTTCAACAGACTATACGCTTGCAGGGCAGCGTCGCTCGTTTCGTCGATGGCGTAGGATTCTGCTGTCAGATGCGAGATGATGTGTCGTTCGTTGTCCGAGATCGACGGGTCCTGAATGTCCGTGATGGTGAAATCTACGCTGGTCTGTTCGACCAGCGCTGCCACCGTTGTCGGACCGATGAACCGTCCCATGATCAGTGTGCCGCGGATCGGTCCCGTCTTCTGGCTGGTCACGATGGGGCGCGAACTGATCGCGATCGGCCCGAATTCGGTCCGGACAATGCCGGCGATAGAACTCTCGACCGAATTGTGTTGGAGCAGGTAGTGATCAGCCGGCCACGGATCCTCGGAGAAGCTCTGGAGTTGGATCGGGCCACCTTTCCCCTTGTCATAGGCCATGTCAGCGAGCAGTTGGCCCTCGATATCGCGAATCTGAACCAGGTTGATGCCCGCATCGCTGGTGAGACTTTCGGGGACAAGATTCGACTCGATGTATTTCTGATTCCGGTCTGCCACGAACGCCCATGTGTCGTCCCATGCTGCCCAATCGCCGCTGATCAGTTCAATATGGTGGATTTCGCGCCGATACGCGTCGACGCACCGTGTGACGTCCTTGCCGGCCTCGTATCGTTCGAGGGCGGCGAAGCTGGGCATGATCACGAAGTGAGCGATCGCGAAGCTGAACGCGGTGTACAGCGCGACGACCGCGGCGACGGCAAGCACGACTTTGTTTCTCAGCGACAAGGTTCTTCCCTCGGTTTCTCCGGGACGACAGGATCGGCGTGAAACGGAGTCGTCGGCGAGGTCCGCGGGCCCCGTCCATGCCCTCGGCACAGGGCCGGCCCGGCCACCTGCACGTGGCTCATGGGCGTCCTTCCGGTCTTCTCGGCGCGGAATCCCTGTCCGCACACAGGATCCTTTTCAGACTATCGGGTATCCGGCGTTGGCTCGTAAGCGGGAACCGGCGAGCGATTTGTCTTTGTGCGGGCAAGGTCCGATATCAGGTTGTCTGCCGGCCGGGATGTGGCTCGTTGCCGGGCAGGGCGGACCGCCGCTTGATGCGAGAGCCTACTTGGGGGGGCCGAACGTCTGGTCGCTCTCGAGTTCCCGGTCGGCCGCGACGGGCAGGACGACGCGGAAGCACGTGCCGCCGTCCGGCGGGCGTTCGACCGTGAGCCGGCCGCGGTGCTCCTCGACGATCTTGTGGGCGACCGCGAGCCCGAGCCCCGTGCCACCCTGGCCCTTGCTGGAATGGAACGGCTCGAACACCTTGTTCACCATTTCCGGCGGGATGCCCGGGCCGTTGTCCGTGACTGTGATTGTCGCCCAGCCGTGCTCGCCGTCGAAGCGGGTCTCGACGTTCACGATCCCATCGTTCTCCGGCACGGCGTCCACGGCGTTGATGGCGAGGTTGAGCACGAGCTGATGGATGCCGTCGACGTCGATGGGCATCGGCGGGAATGGCTCTTCCAGGTCCGTCAGCAGGATGACGCTCTTCTCGTCGGCCTTGCGGTGGGCGAGGGCCACGGCGTCCATGACGATCGGGTTCAACTGCACGCGCTCGAGTCTGGGTTCGCGCGGCTTGCTGAACGCCAGCATGTTCGTCGCCAGATGGAGGACCTTGTCGAGGTTCCGTTCGACAATCTGCCAGCCTTGGCCGATCATGGGCATCTGCTGCCGCTGGATTCCCATCTGCACGACATCGGCGCCGCTGCGCAAACCCTGCAGGATGTTCTTGATCGAGTGCGACAGGTATGCGACGGTCTCGCCGACCGCGGCGAGTTTCGCCGTCTGCATGCGGGATTGCACGAGTCGTGCGTTCTGGATGGCCAGCCCGGTCATGTGCCCGATCGCCGTGATCAGCCGGAGCTGTTCCTGGTTGTACGTGTGTTTGGACATCGAGCAGTCGATGTGGATCACGCCCAACAGATCATCGCGGACGAGAATCGGCGCGCAGACGACGGAAACCAGCCCGAAATCGTGGATGCTGTCGCTCTTCTGCTCCGAGGCGAAGCGACTGTCCGTCATCGCGTTCGTACACAGGACACCTTCCCGCCGGTGGACCACCATGTTGATGATTCGCCGCGAGGTCGTGATGCGCTCCGCACCGCCGCGGGGCTGGTGCCGATAGCGGACGACGGTCGGGATCAAATCGTCGCTCGGCGGCTCCCGCATCAGGATGAATGCCCGGTCCACCTGCACCTGCTCGAAGATGATGTCCATCACGCGTTCGAGCAGTTGTTCGGGCGAGATGATCGCGCCGATGACCTCGGAGAGTTCGTACATGACGTTCCAGGCCTTGGCGGCCTGGGCCATTTCGGGGGCGGCGATGATGATGCTCTCGTCGCTTGCGGCGATACTGGAGAGAATCGCGGAATCGAGATTCTTGCTGCTGGCATCGAGGTCAACCAGGTCGCGCGGAATATGGGCCCCGCTGTACTTCTCGACGGACTCCTCGCCGCCGTAGACGATCAGTGTCGAGCCGATCTTGATCTGGTCGCCGTGTTTGAGGCGAATCGGCTTGTCCACGCGGACGCCGTTGACCAGCGTTCCGTTCGCGCTGTTTAAGTCCCGCAGGATCCACGTTCCGTCTTCCGGGCGCAGCTCGGCGTGGTGTCGCGAGATCGTTCGGTCCGTCAGCGGGATCTGATCGTTCTCGCGCCCAAGGATGGCAGGTTCGTTCGCGGTCTTGAACGAACGTCCCTTATCCGGTCCCTGTAGCACGTACAACGTTGCCACAACGCCACCTTTAGATTGGCACAATGCCGTCGCCGGCGTCTGGAGTGACCGGTTCGCACGTGTTAGCGAGCCGCGCTCCGAAATTCTGGGGTGCTCCCGGCATTCCAAGTGACTGGCCGGCGGGAGTACTGGATTCTAGGAACTCCCCATTTTTCCGTCAACGGCCGACCGAAAATGCATAGGCGGACGAGCGGTTCTCGCCGTTGCCCTCCTATACTACGCGGCTCGGGCCCGGTGGATCGGTCACATGTGGCCGGCTTCGTGCTCCGGTGCGGTCCGCGGCGCGGTCCTTATCCCACCTGGATGGCGGCCACGATGTTGCTGCGTGCGGCGCGCCGGGCCGGCAGCACGCCGGCGATCAAACAGACGCCGACGGTCAGGGCCACCGCAAGGCCGATGAATCGCCAATTGAGCGTCAACGGCATCGGCAGGCCCCAGATCTGGTGCGTG
>JAFGKA010000009.1 GCA_016928855.1 Phycisphaerae bacterium | reverse complement strand
TTCAGCGCCCACATGCCGACGCCCTGGAGGTTGTAGTCCTTGGCGAGCTGATACTTCAGGCCGAGACTTTCGGCGTTGTCGAACCAGACTTGGTGCCACTGACCCCCTGTGTACCACCGATACCAGGGTGTTTGCGACACCGAGTCCCAGAGCAGGCCGTAGGTCTGTGAATCCGGCTCGTCATTGTAGAATCGAGTCGATCCGACCCAGCTCACCTTCGTGGAACGGGCGGCGCTCGACTCCGTGATCCAGTGGCCGCCGTAGTAGGGCACGCCGAGGATCAGCTTCTCGGGGTTGTTCTGTGTGACGGGATAGTATTGCGTGACGACCGTGTTGGTGATATTGATCGAGCCGCCGATAAGCGGGGCATTTGGTCCGGATGTCGTGCTCCAACTTCCGTAGAACGCATACCCCATGATGAAGATGCCGTCGCAACTGGCCGCGAGCCCTTCGAGATCCCAAGCGCTGCTCCAGTTGACCGCCGGACCGGCGAATGTGACCTCGCTGCCCGGGACCTCTGCGTGGAGATAAGCTGTCAGCTCGGCCATGAAGCTGTTGATGTGGTTTCTCCAGTCGCCGGTTCCTTCAAAGTCGATATTCACGCCGTCGGCGTTGCCTTCCAGCATCTTGGCCTTGATGTTGGCAAAAAACGCGTTCTTGTAGGCGGGTGTGGTAACGAGCGTGTACAGACTCGAACTGCTGAAGTTCGTCGCGACGAGGATGACCTTGACGCCGTTGGCGTGGGCGTCGTTGATGACGCTCGTCCAGGGCCAGCCGTGGTCGTCGCCCAACGTGCCGTTCGAATTCACCCCGACCGAGAAGCACGCCAGATGTGTCAGGAGATCATACCGGATGTTCGCGGCGCTTTCCCAATAGGGAAGGTAGCCGAAGATGGTCTTGCAGGGGCGGCTCGCGCCGGCGGTGGTCTGCAGTGCCATGATCGGCTGGCTCGCGTCGCCGATCAGTTCCGGCGAGGTCGGCGCGTCGCGGTTTGCGATGAAGTCGCGCTGGGCAAAACTGATCAAGTCACCTTCGTCCATCGCCAATACCGGCGCGGACACCGCGGTGACGACAACCATCGACAGAATGCAGCACGCTTTCATCATTGCTCCTTGTACCCTGCAGAGCGTACGGTTTCGGACGACCCCCGAGCGCATGGGATCAACCTATTCTAGCCGTTGGGCCGTGTCAGAATCCACCCTGCCCGCCAGTGGGGCCGCCGGGCGTCCGGATGTGGACCGTTCAGACTGGAAAAAATATTTCACCACGAGTGTTCCGCTGGCGACTCTCGGTCTCGGGAGTGCCGGTAGCGAGGACCCTGCGTCGCCGTCAATCATACACGAGCTGAGCCGTTGCCCTGCAATCGCGGTCTGCATGGAAGCGGACCCAGGCGGCGGAGTATCCGTCCGGGAATGTATGCACGAGCTTTTCGCCCGGTGGGACGGTCAGCCTCGCGTAGCATGCCCAGGCATCGTTGCCGACGGCGTCAACTTCGACGGTGAACGTGACCGGTGCGTTCTGGTCGTGCGCGATTGTGAGGACCTTGCGATCGTAGCCACGCATGAGGTACGGCTCGGAGGGCGCGTCGGCCGAGACCGCCGTGTCTTGCCACGGTCCGCCGTGGCCGCGGGGCTTCCCGAGCTGCCAAAGATCGTCGACCGAGCCGAACCACAGCGACGCCCGGTCATCGTCGGATACGATGTGATGCACGCCGCGGCCGGTACCAAGCCGCGTTCCACTCAGGACGAGCAGGCCGCGCCACGAGCAGAAGTCGTGAATCAGACGGTTATGCGTGCATACGGGCTTGACGCTCGCGAGGCCGCCCGCTTTGCCGCGTGGCAGTTCATAGAACGTGCCGTGAACGTTCATCAGACTGCGTTCGGTGACGACTTCACGAATGCAGCGTGATGGGCCGGCTGTATCGAAAACGGCGTCGCTTTTGGGCAGGTGAAAGCGCCGACCGTCCGCGTCCGCGACGATCACGGAGGCGTCATCCACTTCGAACCCGGCACCGTCGATCTTCGCCTTGGTCGTGAGTTCCTTGTGGCTCTCGGGGTCGTTCACTGCCCGCAGTTGCATGTCAGGGCCGATCTCGTAGTAGCCCGCCGTCTGAATGTTGCCCTGCTCATCTACGATAGATGCCGCATATTGCAGTGCGCCGTGAATCTCGCCTCGTGGCCGGATCAGACCGAACGATCGTGGCGCCGCCTGACCGGCAGCCGCCAGGCCGTCGAACAGGGCGGCATCCCGTGTTGAAGCCTTGGCGGAATACACGAACCAGGCCGTGGCTCGATCGCAGTTCCGGTTAGCGCGGATGCGGATCCACTCGCCGGGCGTGCTCGCGGCGAAGACGTGATAAGCATACCCGGTCGGTGGCACGACGACGGTTTCCAGTGTGCGCCAGGTTCCATCGCCGGCGACATCGGTCTCCAATGTGAACGTGACGGCATCGCTCGCGGCGTGCGACAGGTGCACCACGCGATGGTCGAAGCCGGCGAACAGGTACGGGTCGGAAGGCTTGTCGGCCGTGGCCGGCTCGTCGAGCCAGACGCCGCCGAATCCACTGCGGGGCCCGAAGGTTGTCAGTTGCGCGGGCTCGACGAACCAGAGATTCGAGTGCGGGTGGTGGACGAAGGGATTTTCGAACACCGAGGCATCGTCGCAGCCGAAGACAATGCGGCCGTTCCACTCGCAGAAGTCGCCGATGATCCGAAGATAGCTCGACAGCGGCCGGATGCCCTTTGTGCGGCTGGCGGCAAAGGTGAGGGGGAAGTCCCACAGCATTCCGTGCATCGTCATCAGGCTGCGATCGGGTCCGACGGGCCGAATGCGCGGCCATTCCGTGAACCAGCCGTGGAGGGCGTCGTAGGTGTGGCTGGCTTTCGGCAGCCGAAAGCGATGCCACTGCCCGACGTCGAGCAGCATGAGAATGACCGAGCGACGATCCCAGCCGGTGGCCCAGAGCGGGTCGGTTTCGTTGGCGTTGCCGTGGATGCCGCCCGGGCCGGTGACTTCGCAGAACTGGGCTCGCTCGACGACATTCCATTCGCGGCCGTTCCATTCCGCCAGACAGCCCGAAGGCGTCGTCGACCAGGGCGATTCGTTGTAGGCGGATTCGCCGTTGTTGCTGTAGACCAGTCGGCCTTGCGAGGTGTACGCGCCCTTGCCATGCCGGCCGGGCAGCAGTGGGCCTGCGCGGTCTTCGGGCTCGCGGACGTGGCCGTCGGGAAAGAGCGTGGTCACGTCGAGGGTATGCACATCAACCTCGTAGACGCCTTCCTCCATCGTGGCCATGTAGACCTTGTGCGCCGGGTCGGTCAGATGCCGGGCCGTCGCGGTGAGTCGACCGGGCATGCGGTCCGGTGGAATGACGCGGACGGCGCCATGTGTGTCGATGAAGTACGGCCCGATGATGAGCTGTTCGGACTCGCGATGGATCAGCCGGTTCGCGGGCGTTCCACCGACGCTCTCGGGCCGGACGATCCGTTTGAGGTCAGGCGTGATCTCGTAGAGTTCATCCGTGCTGCCGTGCGGGGCGTGCGCCGAGTATGTGATGACCCACAGGCGGTTTGCCCACGGGACGACCGCGCCGACGCCGGTTTCGCGCATCGGGTTGGCGTTATAGAAGGCCAGATGGGGGTAGATGCCGCTCACACAGATCGGTTCGGCGGCCGCAACAGCGCTCGCGAAGGCGGCGATGGTCAGCAGCGCGCCCAGAACGACGTTCATGCGATGAATCACGAGGAACCTCCTTCCGACTCAAACGACAGCATGCGAGTTCGGCCGTTGCACAGGGACGCCGATTTCCCCGGCGCGGCCTGTAGCATCGCACAACTCGACATGGACGCAAGTCGGCGGGCCGGTCGCGGGCAACCTCTCTGCTCGTCGCTTCGTGTTCTTGCCGGAAAGGATGTTTGCTTTGTGCTCGTTGGCCCGCCTGTCTATTCAGCTTTCTGTTTGAGAAGTCGTAGGTCGCGTCAGCAGACCTGACGAATTCTGAGCCGGACGCCGAGGGAACGATCATGCGGCGAAGAATGGGGAATTCAGGCGGGTCTTCGCAGGCTTCCAAAATTCATCCTTTTTTCGTTTCAGTTGTGGCTGTCGGCGGGGGCGAGTTGGAGGCGTGGCAGGAGCGTGCCGATGGTCTGGAGCAGTTGTTTGCGGTCGATGGGTTTGGCGGCGTAGGCGTCGCAGCCGGCTTCGAGGCACTTCTCGCGATCACCTTCCATGGCATGGGCGGTCAGGGCGATGATCACGCCCGCGTACCCGCGCCGGCGGAGCACCCGGCAGGCTTCGTAACCGTCCATGATCGGCATCTGCATATCCATCAGAATGACATCGAACGGCACGCCCTCGTCTCGGGCGGCGAAGGCGGCTTCGACCGCCCGTCGGCCGTTGTCGACGATCGTGATGGCGTTACGCGTCTCCTTTGACAGGACGAACGAGATCAGGCGCTGATTGTCCGGCCCGTCCTCCGCGAGCAGGATGCGGCAGCCGGCCAGATCGACATCCGCCTCGGTCGCTTGTGGACGCGGCGTTCTGGCTGCCGCTAGAACCGCTGCCGAGGGATTCTGGACCAAGGGCACATCAGCCAGAGGCCCCGCGGCGACGGTGGCCCGGAAGCAGGTGCCCACGCCCGGTCGAGTCTCGACCAGCCGCACCGTCCCGCCGAGCAGGCACGCCAGGCGGCGGCTGATCGTCAGACCGAGTCCGGTGCCACCGAACTGACGCGTCGTCGAGGAGTCCGCCTGCGTGAACGGCTGGAAGAGTCGTGCGGCCTGTTCCTCGGTCATGCCGATTCCGGTGTCGATCACGTCGAACTGCATCATGGGGTACGCGCCGTCTTCGGTCAGACGGGTGATCAGACGGACGTTACCCACCTCCGTGAACTTGAGCGCGTTGCCGATCAGGTTGATGAGGATCTGGCGCAGTCGCGTGGGATCGGTCTGGATCGTCTCCGGGATCGAGCCGCGGAATTCGATTCCCAACGTCAGGCCCTTGCCGGCGGCGCGGACCTGCATCAGTTCCTGCACCTCGGCAACGAGTTGAATGGGCGAGCAGCGGATGCGTTCGATCTCGAGCTTCTCCGCCTCGATCTTCGAGACGTCCAGGATGTCGTTGATGATCTGGAGCAGGTGCTCGCCGTTCCGCCGAATGGTCTGAATGGCGTCGATTCGCTCGGGCGGCGCGTTGACCAGTTCGCCCTGGCCGAGCAGGACCTCGGTGAAACCGAGAATGGCCGTCATCGGCGTTCGAATCTCGTGGCTCATGTTCGCCAGGAACTCGCTCTTGGCCTGGTTCGCGGCGTGGGCGGCGGTGCTGGCTTCCTGCAGGGCGGTGTTTGTCTTGACCAGTTCGGCCTGTTGCGCCTGGAGCTGGCGGCGATGGGCTTCCAGTTCAGCGTTTTTCGCTTCCAGCAGCGACGTGTGTTCGCGCAGCCGGGTCTCGGCGGTTTTGCATGCCGTGATATCCACGAACACTTCGAGCAGCACGTCGTCACCGCCCAGCGTGAACGGGACGACATGCCTGAGGACGGGGATCGGACGACCGCGCGAGCCGATCATTGCCCGTTCCGAAACATCGATGGGTTTATGATGATCGATGATCGGGCACTCGCCGGTTTCGTGCGGACATAGGATAGGATGGCAACTGCGGCCGACGACTGCTTCCGCCGAACTCAGGCCGAGTATCCGGCGCCCCGCGTCATTGATACTGCGGATGACCTTGTCCCGGCCGACGATCAGGATGCCGACCGGCAGGGCGGCCAGAACCGCATGCGTGGCGGTTGCGGCGTCGTTCGGATCGTCGGCACACGGCTCGACGTATTTCGGGGGACACGGCGTGGCGTCCGGCGTGCGTGATGGACCGGCGGGGCACGCGCCGAGCTGGGCGGCGATTCCACACTGCCGCTGGAGCCGGGCGTTCTCCTCCCGAAGACGATGGAGTTCCACTTCCATCGTTTCCCGGCCCGGGACCGGGTCGGCGGCCGGGTTGTTCTGTGTCTCGTTGCCCATGGCGTTCGCTTCCATTCCCCCGGGTGTTTCTGCGTTCCGCGTCAGAGCCTTAACGTAATCCTTGACGTCGACGTCCACTCGGCAGTGTGCGTCCGGGCTTGCCGTTGCGGCTTGAACTGCAGAGACAACGGGGCCGGCCGATGGGCACGGGGCCCGCATTCCCACAACAGATCGAGCCCATCCCGATGCGGCGGGTGTGTCTCAGGTCGATCGATATCGGACCGTGCAGCAACTTTTTTCCCTTTCGCACGAGGTGCGCTGACGCTTTTTGATGCGCGTACGCCATCCGACGCATCATCTTGTTACATCGAACCGATCCGGTGACTCCGTTAGGTCAAGCGTGCCGGCGGAGCCGAATCCCGGCGGGTGGATCGCAGTTTTCGGACGCCGGCGGCGCTTACGTTGGATTTCACAGACACGCTGCCGGATCCGGCCGGGTGTGAATGGGAGCAGGCATGCAGCCCATCGTGTGACACGGTATACTGGCCAGCGCTGGCGTGGTGCGCGTGTTGTGTGTTATCGGGCTACAGCGATGGAGGCTTTGGGTATGACCGGCCGACAGCGGGTGATGAACGTCCTGTGCGGCGAGGGCGTGGATCAGTTGCCGATCATGCCCATTATCCATACGAATCTGGCTCGGCAGGCGGATATGCCGCTCGGGCGGTTCTTTACGGACGCGCCCGCCATGGCGGATGCGATGGTGGCCGGCTACCGCCGGTTCGGCTTCGACGGCGTTCAGCTGACGCTCGGCGTGACCGGCGAGGCCGAGGCGCTCGGCGCCCGGGTCGAACAACCGCCCGACGGCGGCCCGATGCTCAAGCAGTACTTGCTCGCGGATTTCGCGCAGCTTGATACCTTGCGCGACCGCGATCCGGCCGGTGGGGGCCGTATGCCGATGTATCAGGCCGCCGTGCGCCGGGTTGTCGATCAGATCGGCGACGAGGCGTTTGTGCTGTCCACGCTGCGCGGGCCGTTGAATATCGCGTCGCAACTGCGCGGTGTCGAGGACCTGCTGATCGATATGCTCGAGCGGCCCGACGACGTGGAGCGGCTGCTCGATTTCACGACGGACGTGGCGCTGGCGGTTTCGAAGGCGTCACTGGCCAGCGGCGCGCACGCGCTGGTCTACGGCGAGGCGACCTGCTCGCCGAATTTCATCTCGCCTGATCTGTACCGCCGACTGGTGCAGCCGCGGCACGCCCGGCTGATCGAAGGTGTCAACGCCATGGGCTGGCCGTTCGCCGGCCTGCACGTGTGCGGCAACATCCGGCCGATCTTCGCCGATCTGATCGCGACGGGCGTGCAATTCCTCGACGTCGACTATCAGGTGCCCGTGGAGGAGGCGGTTGCACTGTCGGCCGGGCGCGTGGTGTTGCGGGGCAATCTCGATCCGACCAGCATCTTCCTGCAGGGCAGCGTCGAGCAGGTCCGCGAGGCCACCGCTGCGGTCGTCCGCGCTGCCGCCGGCGCCCGCTGGATCATGAGCAGCGGCTGCGACATTCCGCCGGGCGCGCCGGCCGGGAACCTCGACGCGTTCGTCCAATCGGTCCTGACCGGCGGCGCCTGACCACCGAGCGCCCGTCGCCGCCCAAAGGTGACGGGCCTGCGCCAGCCGCCCAAAAACCGGCGTCAGCCGTTCGGCTGAGTTCACGGCCGAAGCCCCTTTGGATGCGGCGGCGCGACGCCGCTTTGGATGGCGGCGGAGCCGCGTCCGGCGGCTACGCTCGAACGACACCGAATCGACCGAAAGTCAGCCGCCCCGCGAATTCCCCCGCGATCCCCGTTCCGCCGTCCGCCCACTGCCTACTGGCCACTGCCTTCTGCCTTCGGTCTCCTGTGTTCCGCTCTTCCCTCTGCCACTGCCTACTGGCTACTGTCTTCCCCCGCCTCCTGTCTCCTGACTCCTGTCTTCTCAACGAATTAAGGTACAGGCCTGCTCCGTCGAAAGGTGGAAGGACGGGATTTTCCTGGACGCCTGTTGGGGGATGTGGTAGGTTTCGGGCATGGCGAAATGACTAGGGCTAGTGCTGTTTTCGGCGGGTCAGTTTCGTTCCGTGGCGGTCGGCCGAAGAAGACCGCGCACACAACCGAGCCGGAACACGAGTGACGACGTTGATTCCCGACCGCTTATCCGTTCTTGGCGATCCCATATCCAGCGGTGGGTGCTACTGGTCCCGACGTGACGTCGGGACCAGTGGGTGCTTGGACGATCACCGTGCTTTGTCGCTGATGCCACTTGCGGTTGGCCGGTTTCGTTCCCTGCCGGCCGTGTGTCGCAGTCGGTAGTGGTTTCTGGACGGAAGAATACGGGTAAACCCTGGCCCGATGTCACGTCGGGGTCCGTGCCACCCGGTCGCAGTCTCTTCTTTTTGGCTTTGTGGTTTTCTCCCTTCTGCACGGGGTCTGGCGGGCTGGCGGAACTTGTCGGCTCGGTTCGTGTTGGACGGCTCTCGGTTGCTGGTCAGCCCATCCGGTTCGCCACGCCGGCGCGCTCGGCCGCGTGGTGGATGCGTTCGTTCAACTTGCGCTGATACGCGCGGCGGGCGGGGGCTTCGAAGAGCATTTGGCGGGTGGGCTCGTACAGCTCTGGGGCGTGGGCCTTGAGGACCGCCTGCACGCCGGGCCAGACGCGGGGGCGGGGGTTGAGTATGTCCGTCCAGATCCGGTCCACGCCCAGCTCTGCCGCCCAGCCGAAGAGTTGGCCGATCGCCTCGTCGGTATCGCTGATTCCCGGCAGCAGCGGGCCGAACATGACGGTCGTCTCGAGGCCGGCGGCCTTCGCCTGCCGCAGGATGTCGAGGCGGCCGGCGACGGATGCCGCCCCGGGCTCCCAGAGCCGGGCCCACCGCTCGTCCGGCGTGGTGATCGTCACGCCGAGCCGGACGGCCCGCCCGGCGAAGAGATCCAGATCTCGCAGCACCAGCCGGCTCTTGGTCAGCACGTGGATGTCGAAGCCCGCGTCGAGCAGCAGTCGGCAGCACTCCCGCGTCAGCCGGTATCGCTGTTCGAGCGGCTGCCAGCCGTCGCACGCACTGCACGTGAAGACCCGGCCGGCCGGCAGCTTGCGGAGCTGGCGGGCGAGAACTTCGACAGCGTTGATCTTCACATCGACAAACCGCCCCCAGGCCTCCGTATGAGGGTGAAACCGCTGCATGAACCGGGCGTAGCAGTAGCCGCAGGCATGGGCACAGCCGACGTAGGCGTTGAACGAGTAGTCGTCGATCCGGCCACGGTTCAGGAGGCTCTTGCACCGCACCTCCCGGATGACCACGTCGCCGGCCAGGACCGGCCCGGCGGGTGCCGGCGAGGTCAGGTCGAACAACGACGGCTGCTCGGGGTCGTGGGGCATCGGGGAACCTCGGCCCCGAGGATACTCCAACGGCGGCGGCGACGTCCACGGTGGACCCCGGACACGTCTCCGGGGCCAGCTTCGGTCGGCCAGTGTGCGGCGGCGGGCGCCGGGTGTGGCCATTTCTTGCGGCGAGCGCAAGGAAATCTGGCGACACTGCAGGGGCGGTGCGTCTGAATGAGCCGCGAACCGGCAACGGTGTGTGGCCACGGAGCGGCAACGGCATGTAGCCGCGGAGCGGCGACGGTATGTAGCCCAGGGCGTGAGCCCTGGGGAGTGGTCGCAGGCACATTACAAGCCCCGACAGGGGCGACAGAAGCCTTGTCCGCGCGTTGTTTCTGTCGCCCCTGCGGGGCTTTCTCGTTCCCGACGCGGGTGTCCCCAGGGCTTGCGCCCTGGGCTACACACCGCCGCCCCATCCGGGGCTGTGAACCTCGGCCTACACACCGCCGCCCCATCCGGGGCTGGGAACCTTGCTCGTTTCTCTTCGGGGTATTCCGTTCAAGATGATGTTCCTGGTTTTTGCCAAGGCCTGCGGCCCGGCCTGCACAAACTCCCGCGTTGACAAGACTTGGACCGGCGCAGACAATGCGCGGGCAGGTTGTGGCCCGGCCGGCGCGAGACGGGGTGCGAGCCGAACCTGTTAGACGACTTGGAAAGGCGCTTGCCTCGACGCACACCGGGCAGCTC
>JAFGKA010000419.1 GCA_016928855.1 Phycisphaerae bacterium | reverse complement strand
TCGCTTCCGTCGCCTTGTCGAGCAGAGCCTTCACTTCTTTCTGGGCCTCGGTCGCCGTGTCTTTCGCGACCTTGGACGCCTCCTCCGCGGTCTCTGTCGCTGCCTTCGTTACCTCCTCGGCCTTCTCCATCACCTCATCGGCAGACTGTTTCGCCGCTTCCGTGGCCTCTTCCACCAACCCGCCGGCGGCCTCGGAAACGCCGGATTCACCCTCCTCGACCGCGGCCGGCGGCCTGGTCTCTTCTTTCTGTTTACAGCCAGCCGTCAACACGAACGAAGCGGTGACGAACGCGAACAGAAGTGGGTGTACGCGAAGCATGGTGAGTTCCTTTCATACTAAAGACAACTGAGATGACACCGATCGCCGGCCGGGGACACACCCCCGCTGCCGCCGATCACACGGAACGTCAGGACCATCATAGTACCGGACTTGGCATGTTGGCAACTCGCGGCTCGCTTACATACGGCCCCTGGGGGCCAATCGGATGGCAACGGGCAGCGAACAGGCGTACAATGCGCCAGACTGGCCGGCAAGGCCCCTGTGGGCCAACTGTTCGGACCAGTAATTTTACTTCCACTCTGGAGGTGAGCCATGAAACGAATCAAACGCGTGATCGCCCTGGGAGTTCTGGCCATCGTGGTCCTGATCGTCGTAGCCGTGCTGTGGATCGACCGCGTGGCGAAGGCCGGCGTCGAGAAGGGCTCGACCTACGCACTCGGCGTGCCGACCGCGCTGGATTCCGCCGATATTGGAATCCTGACCGGCCGCTCCGGCCTGAACGGCCTGACGGTCAGCAACCCCGCCGGTTTCGAGTCCCCACACTTCCTCCATCTCGGCGAAGGCGTCCTGGCGGTATCGCTGGGCACGCTAACCCAAGACACGGTCGAGCTGTCGGAGTTCTCACTCAGCGGCATCGACATGAACCTCGAGAAACGCGGCGGCAAGGCCAACTATCAGGTCATCACGGACAACCTCAAACGATTCGAGTCGGGTGACGCGAAGTCCGCGGAAGACAAAGCGGCGGACAAGGGCAAGAAATTCATCATCCGCAAGATCGTCGTCAAGGACGTGACGGTACACGTCAATCTGCTGCCGATCGGCGGCGAATTGACAACGCTCACTGTACCGATCGAGGAGCTGCGGCTCGAAAACGTCGGCAGCGAGTCGGACAATGGCATGATCCTCGCGCAGGTCGTCAATACGCTGATGAAAGCGATCCTCATGGCCGCGATCGAGAAAGGCGGCGGGGTCATACCGAACGAGATACTCGGCGAACTGAATGGGGCGATGCAGCAACTCGAATCGCTGGCGGCCATGGGCACAACGCTCGCGGTCAGCGTCGAAGGCACACTGAAGGACTTGAGTTCGCAAGTCGGCGAGACGACCAAGGCGCTCGGCGAGACCGCCAAACAGCTCGGCGACACGACGAAGGAAACGGGGGATAAGCTGAAAGAGGGCCTCGGCGGGCTTCTGAAGAAAAAGGACGACGAGAAGTAGATCGCCGTCGCCATCGCTGGGCGCAGCGGTCACCGGCGCGACGAAAGCACGTCACGGACGAGGTCGCTGATCTCGTCCGGGCGCTCGGCGACGGGAATGCCGGCCGCTGTCAGTGCCGTGATTTTGTCATTGGCCGTGCCCGTCCCGCCGGAGATGATTGCCCCGGCATGACCCATGCGCTTGCCGGGCGGCGCGGTCTTGCCCGCGATGAACGCCACGACCGGCGTCCTCATGTTCGCCCGAACAAACGCGGCGGCGGCCTCTTCATCCGTGCCGCCGATCTCGCCGATCAGGACGACCGCGTCCGTGTCCGAATCCGCCTCGAATCTCGCCAGCGCATCGACGAACGTCGTGCCGATGATCGGGTCGCCGCCGATACCGATGCATGTGGACTGACCGAGCCCGTGCGTCGTCAGTTCATTGACCACTTCGTATGTCAGCGTGCCGCTGCGGGAGACCACGCCGATACGTCCGGGCCTGTGAATAGGACCGGGCATAATGCCGACCTTGCACGCCCCCGGCGTGATGATGCCGGGACAATTCGGGCCGATCAGAACGGCCCCCCGCGCCCGGGCCGCCCAGAACACCGTGATCATGTCCTTCGTCGGAATGCCCTCCGTGATGCAGACGATGACCTTGAGGCCCGCATCGATGGCTTCGAGCACGGCATCCGGCGCAAATGCGGCGGGCACGTAGATCACGCTGGCGTTGGCTCCGGTGGCGTCGACGCATTCCTGCACCGAATCGAACACCGGCCGATCGAGACTCATCGTGCCGCCCTTGCCTGGCGTCACCCCCCCCACGACGTTCGTGCCGTAGTCGATCATCTGGGCACCGTGAAACTGGCCCTCGTTGCCGGTGATGCCCTGAATCAGCAACCGCGTATTCTTATCGACGATGATGCTCATGCCATTCGTCCCAGTGTGCCTTATTATCGACGCCGCCCGTCATCGCGCCCGGGTCCTCATGTCGCGCCGCGCGTGCTGAGTTCGACCGCCGTGCGGGCCGCCTCGCTCATCGTGGCGCAGGCGATCAACGACGTCCCCGCGAGCAGCGCCCGTGCCTTGTCCTCATTGGTGCCAACGAGGCGGAGAACAATCGGAATCACCAGATCGAGACGCCGCATCGCTTCGAGAATGCCCTCGGCGACGCGGTCACACCGTACAATCCCGCCGAAGATGTTGAACAGCACCGTATTGACCGCCGGATCGGCCGTGACGATCCGCAGAGCCTCGGTTACCTGCTCGGCCTTGGCCCCCCCGCCGATATCGAGAAAATTGGCCGGCTCGCCGCCGAAGTGCTTGACGATATCCATCGTGGCCATCGCCAGGCCGGCGCCGTTGACGATGCAGCCGATGCGGCCATCAAGCTTCACGTAACTCAGGCCAGCGTGACGCGCCTGGACCTCGAGCGGCTCGGCCTCGGCGTCGTCGCGGAGAGCTGCGTACTCCGGATGCCGATAGGCTGCGTTGTCGTCGAAGTTGATCTTCGCGTCGCAGGCGATCAGCTCGCCGGCACCGGTCAGCACCAGCGGATTGATCTCTGCCAGCGAGCAGTCTTTCTCCATGAACGCGCGATAGAAACCGCCGAGGATCGCAGCCAACGCCTTCTCCGCCTGTTTCGGAATTGCGAGAAACCGCGCGGCGCGGCGAATCTGAAACGACCGCAGGCCCAGCGCTGGATCGATGTGGAGTCTGGCGATCTTCTCCGGCGTCGTCGCGGCAACCTCTTCGATCTCGACACCACCAGCCGCGCTGACCATCAGGCATGGGTATCGCCGCGCCCGGTCGACGATCATGCCGACGTAGTATTCAGTCTGGATGTCGATGCCCGGCTCGATGAGCACGCGGCGGACCGTGCTGCCCTTGATGTTCATGCCGAGAATCGCCGTGGCATGTTTCTTCACCGCCGCTGGATCGGGCGCCAGTTTGACGCCACCGGCTTTGCCGCGTCCGCCAACGTGCACCTGCGCCTTGACGACAACCGGAAACGAGCCGCCCGCCGCGGCCTCGCACGCCTCGGTCACGCTCGACGCCACCGTCCCAGCCGGAACCGGCACGCCGTAGTCGCGGAAAATCGCCTTGGCCTGATATTCGTGGATCTTCACGGACCCGATCCTCCGATTCTGCTCACCCGGGCGAACAAACCACCATCAGGCACACGGGCAAACCTTCTCCCGACGTACGTCGGGACCCCGCCGCGGGTATCGCCCCATTGTAGCACGATGTGCGCCGTCGGCATTCTGGACCTGGCAAAAACGTGGGCGCGGTTTTCAAAGCGTCTCGCACATCTCGCGGTACAGCCAGCAGCTCGTTCCAGACGGTAGCCGCACGCGAACCCAGTCGGGGCGGCTCTCGACCACCCGGACTTCCTGGCCGGCAGGGATGGCCTCGACGATCACCGAATAACCTTCGCCATCGCCGGCGTAGCCCTTGGCTCGGCTCAACACCACCGCCCACGGCTCGGGCGGCCGAATGGCAGTGATCACATCCGATATGCCCATCGTCGCCCCGACGAGCAGCAGCACGATCGCCAGGCGCCCCCAGGCACGGCGTCGCCGCACGAACATCGCCACCACAGCGGCCAGACAGCCGAGCGGATAGACCGCCAGCAGGATCCACTGCTTCGCCCGCCGGCTGACGTCGAAATGCCAGGACATCAGCGCCCGGCCGATCGAGCCGCGATCCTGTGGCCACAAAGCCGCGCCACCCGCCCGCCGCAGCACCAGAACGCCGTTGCGCGTTTCCGCGATGTTGGCCAGTTTCTGTGCCCGGAGATACCAGAGCAGCGCCCGCGGATCATCGCCAGCAAAGTGATATGCATTGCCGGCATTCATGCAGAGGTTCGCGCTCCGTACGCCGTCGTGCGCCAGGGCTGCGAACGCCCGCGCGGCGTCGTAGAATCCGCGCTTGGCCTCCACGGTATCACCGCCCTGCTGCGAGACGGCCATCGCGGCCTCGAACTGCGCCTGCGCCGCGGCAAACCGCGCCTCTGGCGAAGCGGCCGGCGCAGCATCCGACGTCGCAACCAGCAGCGTGACCGTAACAACCTGTGAGACGATAAACGTCATGAGATCTTCCGGCTCAACTCTCGCAGCAGTGCGCGCGTCCGACGAATCAGTTCATCTTTCTCGCCCGGATTGACCGCCCCGACCGCAAAGCGCCCCGCATCGCAGGCCGCAATCAACGCCTCGGCCTCGCGGCGCAGATCGCCGTCCACACCGTGGGCGTCAAACGCCTGCCGCAGCACACCCTGTGAAAGCTCGCCCGGCGGCAGGTCAAACGTCAGCCGCAGATACGCCTGGAGCACATCGGCCAGATGCACGTAGAAGTGTTCCGCGACATGGGCCCGGTCGAGTGATGCCAGCAGCGCGTTACGCTCGCTTCGCAGCCGCGCCGCGGGACGTCGTCGTTCGACAACCATCCGCCCAACGCCGACAAGCAGCACAACCGCCGGCCCGCCGACCAGAATCGCGAACACCGCACCCGTGCCGAGCGGCTCGCCGACAACTACGTGGCCCAGCGTCGGGTAATTCGCCCCGAGCAATAGTGCGGTTTCTGAAGCACCAGGCGATGGCTGTGTTGCGCCGGGCGTCGGTGTCTCGGCCGCCCCGGCCTCCATCGCCGCGGCACCGACGAGACTGCCGGGCGTGACTTCGATCGGAATCGGGAGGCTGTAGGCCGTGCTGTACTTCTTCGCCTTGTAGTCGTAGTACGCCAGCGGCAGCGCGGGCAGTTCGCGGACCGCCTCGCTGCGAGGCCGCACGATCTGCGTAAACGTGATCGTGTCGCCTTCCACCTCGCCACCGCCGACCGTCGGCGAGACGTCGAAATCGCGAGTCAGCTCGGCGAGTTCGGCGAGCGGCGGCGGTGTGAACTGCGGGCCGACACTCTCGCCGGTGATCTTCATCGTCAGCGTCAACGGCGACATGGCCGTCGCCGTCGTCCGGTCGAGCTGCGTCACGAATGTGAACGCCGCGCCTACGGCACCACGGTAGGCCGGCGGCGCGGCCATGCCCGGCGGGTCGATCACCCGGTGTGGCGGCACCTCGGCGACGCGGTCGTATTGCTCGGTCCGACTGCTCGAAAACACCGAAAACGCGGTTCGCCGCTCCTCCTTGACCTGCAGCGCGAGCACAACGCGCAGCCCGTCCAGCGGCAATTCGCCGGCGGCCAGCGGCGTGATCTTCAGCGCAAAACGAAGCATCTGCTCCTTTTCGCCGTTGAGTTCGCCGCCACCGGAGAGCACGACCGCGCGCCCGTCGCCACACTGCACCTCGATGCGCTGGCCCTGCCAGCCCTCGTAGGTAATGTCGTTGACCGGCTCAACTTTAATGTAGTCCTTGTTGGCAAAGCCCGCGCCGCTCAGATCGATTCCCGCGCCGCGCAGATCACCGCGGAAGAAGACCTCATAGTCCACGATGAACGGCTCGCCCACGACGGTCTCATCGCTGCGCGGCGCACCGCGACAGGCGAGAATACCGCCAGCGCCGCCGCGACGGGCCGAGATCGTGATCGGATCGGCCAGCGTAACCTTTTCGCCGTCCGGCAGCTCAAATTGCGTAATCGTAAACGTCCCTGGCTCGGCGGGTGTCAGGTCGAACGAGAAGACGGCCGCACCGGCCGGCCCGCGATAACGTTGCGACGAGGGCGTCGCCTTCAGGCCCGGCGGAGCCACGAGCCGGATCGCCGTCGATTGCGGCAGGCCGCGAATGACCACATGCGCTGTCGTCTGGCTGCCAACCGTCACCGAGTCCTCGCTGACCTGCGCACCGACGACAACAAACGGCCGTACCGACAGGGCAACGGCGTCGGCGGGCACACCATCGAACGTGATGCCTTCGATGCGGTATGTGCCGAGCGCCGCGGCCGTCACCGAAAACGTGTGGATCGTGATCGGCAGCGCATCCTGGCGCGCGATCTCGACGCGCGGCGAATCGGCCTGCGCCTCGATCGTCAGCCCGGCCACGGTCGGCACCTGCGCCTTCAGGCCCGGCCGCACCCCCTGGTAGTTGACGATCAGTTTCGCCGACTGGCCAACGAGAACCTCCTGCGGATCCAACTGAAGGGAATGAAACTTGAGCGGCGCCTCGCTCACCTTGAGGAAGAATGGCCCGCGCTGAAGCGTCTCGGCGCCGACAGTCAGCGTGACTAACGGAATCGTGAACGCACCCGGTGTCGTTGGCGTGATCAGGAAGCGATACTGGCGGCGGACCGTTCCACGAATCAGATCGCGCGTGAGCTGGGCCTGACCGTACTGCTGGATACGCAACCCCTCGACCGCCGCGACAACGGGCACGCCGTCTGCCGGAGCATCGATCACATCCACCAGCAGCAGCGTCTGCGTACCATAGTAGATCTCGTCCTGCTGCAGTTGCGCGAGCATCTGGGCGCCGTGCGCGGCGGCGGGCCAGGCCATGGCCGCCGTCACCACGCCCAACACGGTCCATCGATTCTGCCGCACAGGCCTGCTCATCGGCTACCAGTCTCGAATCACGGTACGTGGCCGTTGCTCGTGCAACTGCCGTTCGGCCTCTTCGCGCTCCTTGTCCATCCGGTCCACGTTTCGCCGCACGTCCTGTGATGGCTGCGGCTGCTGTTGCTGCTGCTGATCCTTCTGCTCTGACGAATCCTCCTGCGGCTGCTGCTCGGGCGGGCGCAGCGCCGCCAGAGCCTTGAGCAACGCCTCGAGCGCGTTTCGCTGGCCAACCTGCACCGGCCCATCGGCCCGAAGCGGATCGAGCGAATCCACGACGACGGCCCTTTCCAGCCCCTCGCCGGCCGCTCGCATCTCGAACGTCGCCGTATCGAGGTGCTTGCCGGCTTCGATGTACGCCTGCACCTGTGGCGACTGCCCACCCGGCGCTGCCGTGCCCCCCGTGGCCGTGCCGGTCGGCACCTGCTCACGAACCTCTTCACGCACGGCGACGGTGTCCTGTTCGATACCACGCTGGCGATCAAGGTACGCCTGAGCCGCATCCGCCGGCTTGCTCTTGAAAACGGCCGATTTCAGCCTGGCGGTCAGTTCGCGCACTCTGCCCATCAGCGACGTGTCTGAAACCGCTTCCGGGTCCGCGTCCTTTTCGCCGACCTCGGCGATGACCTCGTCATTCAGACGCCCCTGACGGACGACCAGCTCCATGATCTTCTGCTCGATCGTCTTGGGCAACAGCGCGAGCGCCGCGTCGATGAGTTCAAGCATCCGGGCCTGCGCCGCCAGCGCCGCGGCCTTGTCCTGCCCGGCAATCGCAGTCAGGCACTCGCCGTTGACAGTGTCCACCTCGGCCAGTGCCTCAGCGAGCTTGCGGTTCAGCTCGGGATCCAAATGCGGCGGCGTCTCGCCCGCCGGCTCGGCCGCGCCGGCCGCCGGCTGCGACGTCGTTGCCACATGCTCGCACTGCAACCGCAACCGCCCCAGCGACCGGCCGATACGCGCCTGCCCGTAATGAAGCGCGGTCTGGTCCGCCGGCCAGATCGCTTCGGCTGGAATCGGCGCATCGGCCAGCAGCGGATCGCGCAGCCAATGCTCGGGCGATTCGACGGCCTCGACCAGATCCCGCAGCGCCACCTGCTCCGTACGGGCGCGAACCAGCGCCTGCTGCGGTTCCTGCGGGAAGAGGCCCGCGGCAGTGACCATCGTATCGAGCGCGGTGAAGGCGTTGTCGTGGCCGGCCCGTACATCCGCTTCGAGCAGAAACGCGCAGGCGTCGCGTTGGGCGTCGATCGCCGAGCCGACCTGTGCGGCCACGGCATGGTACGCCTGCTCGCGCGGCGTCTCACCGGCGGGCTGACTCGCCGCCGGATCGGGCGATTCGGCCGCCTCGCGGAACTGCGCGAGATGATCGGCGAAGACGCCGGTGCGCTCCATGAGCTTGCGCTGCGCGCGGATCGCGGCACGGCGGGCGTGGCGCGCGGCCGTCGGCTCGTCGATCGGCTGCAGAATCATGTACCGCATCACCGCGACGAGCCGGCCCTGCTCGTGGATCAGTGTATCCAGATACGCCCGCGGATCATCGAGGATGTCGTTCTTCTCCTTCTCTTCGGTCGCGCGGCGAAGCAACCCGAGCACGTTGCGACGCAGGATCCGTGCCGCACGAATGTTGTGCTCGGCATCCGCGTCCGGCCCGATGTCCAGAACACCCCGCCAGTGGCCAATCGCGCGGAGCATCTCACCGGCGATGGCCTGGAGGGTCTCGATATTGTCGGGGCTGTCGGGCGCGGGCTTCTGGTCGGTCGGCTGCGTGGCCGGCGCAAGCAGCTCGCCGAGTTGCTGGCGCGCGGCCGTCGCCCGGATCACGCCGAGGTTGAAGAGCGCGTCACTCCGCAGCGCGGGCCGCGCCTCGGTGCGGCTGGCGATGTCTTCAAACCGCTCGATCGCCTTGTCGCCGTCGCCGAGCCGCAAATGGCACAGGCCGATGTTGTACTCGATGGACGACGAATCATCGGTCGCATCCTCGGCGGCCTGCCTGTAGAGCTTGAGCGCCTGTTCGTAGTGATCGCTTTCGAACTGGTCTTGTGCGGCGCGCAATGTCGGTTGCACGTCGGCCGCGCGCGACGCCGCGACGCCGAATAACACGAGGAGGGATGCGAGGCTCAGCCGCTTCATCATCATCGCCGTGCCGTCCGCGGTACGGGCCGCTGTTCACTGATCAACGTCGAGACCACCACGAGCACGAGGCCGATCCCGACGAACAATTGAAACTTCTCCTGCCACACCGTGTAACGCACGCGTTTGCTCTGGTGGCCCTGTTTCGAAATCACGCGCTGATACACGTCCGTCAGATCCACATTCGATGCCCCCGCCGCGAGGTAGCCCCGGCGCGACGGCAGGGCTTCGATCACGCCGCGCAACGAAGCATCGTCGACACGGGTGATCACTTCTTCGCCCTTGAACTTCAGCGTGGTCATCTGCCCATCAACCTCGATCGGGATCGGCGCGCCAGTCGCCGTGCCGAAGCTGATGATGTAGATCGCCACGCCCAGCCGATTCGCTTCGGCCGCCATCTCCTTGGCGTGGCCCTCGTGGCTCTCACCGTCGCTGAGCACCATGAGCACGTTCGGGCTCTGCTCGTCCGGGTCCGGTTCAGCACCTTCGCCGCGCATCACGGTCTGGCCGACGCCGGGCGCGGAGTCGGCGCCCGCTTCCGCTGCCCCCGGATCGAGTCCGAACACCATGCGCGTCGCCTGGTCGATCGCGTCGCCCATGTTCGAGCCACCGACATCAACCGCGTTGAAGCCCACCCGATCGAGTACCGAGAGAAAGTGCGTGTAGTTCGGCGTCAGCGGGCACTTGAGTTCGGCGCTGCCGGCATACGCGAGCAGGCCGACCTGGTTGCCCGCCGGCAGCGTGCTGACGAGGCCGCGAATCGCCTCCTTGGCCGCCTCCAGCCGCGACGGATCGACGTCGCGCGCCCGCATGCTGTTCGAGACATCCAGACAGAACAGCAGGTTCTGCCCCCGTTGTTCGAGCTCGATCTCCTTCGGATCCCACCGCGGCTGCGCCAGCGCGAAGATCAGCACCGCCAGGCCCGCCAGCAGCACCGCACACTTCACGATCGGCCGCTGAATCGATCGCCGTGGACTCACATCGTCGAGCAGCGAACGCGACACGAACAACTGCAGAACACGCCCGCGGCGGCGCAGGTCATAGACGAACAACAGCGCCAGCGGCACCAGCGCCCACAGCCACTGCAGCATTTCAGGGTGTTTCAGGTTGAAGAAATCGGGCGACATCGCTACGGCGCCCTCCTCAGCCAGGTCAGTCCCAGCAAGGCTTCGCCGGCCAGCAGCGCGAGCGCCACCGCCAGGAACCACCAGTACCGTTCCTCATGCGAAAAAACCGTCCGGCTACCGACATCCGAACGTTCCATCTCGTCGATCTTCTCATACACCGTCTTTAATTCGTCACCGCTCGTCGCGAGGAAGTGCTCGCCGCCGGTGCGCCGGGCAAGGCGCCGGGCCTGCTCGATCGCCTCGTTGGCCATCGCGGCCTCCTGCTGCGATTGCATCTGCGAGAAGAGGCCGCCGCGCTGCGGAACGATCACCTCGACCGTACCGTCCGGGCGTTCGCGGTAACGTTCGTGCGCGAGAATCTGAATGAAATAGACCTTGATGCCCGCATCGGTGAGCTGCTTGATCGTCTCCTCGTCAGGATAATCCGGCGCCCGCCGCGCATCCGCCACGGTCGGCTCGCCGTCGGTCAGCAGGACCATCACCTTGCTCTTGCAGTCGTAACGCCGGCCGCCCGGTCGCTTAAGATCCTCATCGAGCAGCAATAGCTTCTGCGCGGTGTACTCGATCGCCGTCTTAAGCGAGGTGTACTGCATCGGGTTTGGCCGCGGTGCCGTGCGCCCGAAGGCATCGCGCAACGGCCGGCCCTGCTCGTCCGTCTGCACACCCGCCTTGCGAATGTCGTCGGTCGGCCGGCCGTACTGGTCGAGGAACGGCTTCTCCGCTGACATCCGCTCCATCAAACCCGCCAATGACGTGTGGTCCAGGCTGAACGGGTGGTCGGTCCGCGGATAGGTCGCGAACGTGCACAGCCCGACCAGGTCATTGGGACGGCCCTTCAAGTCCTTTCCATCACCCAGGACGAATTGCGTGAGCACGTCCTTGGCTACGTCGAATCGCAGCGCCAGCGTGTCCTTGTACTTCAATCGGTTGTCCGGAGCGGCCATGCTGCCCGAGCGGTCGACAAGCATGGCAATCGCGATGCCCTCGCTGGGCAGCTCCTGCGTCTCGATCTGCCGCAACGGTCGGGCCAGCACAATAACGAGCAACACCAGCGCCGTCGTCCGCAACGCCGTCATCAGGATGCGACATCGCTGCCGAAAACTCTTCGGCAGTCGCTGCAGGTTGCGCACCGACGGATAACGCACCGCCGTCGTCGTGATCCGCCGGCGGCGCGCATAGAGATAGGCCGGGATCAAGAGCAGCAGCCACAGGGCGTGCGGATTGTGGAACTCCACGTTCACTTCGCACCCCCCGATCCGTTCGACGTGGCCATCACGAAATCACGAGCCGTATCGAACGTGCGCTGAATCAGGACCTGATCCGGCACGGCCCGGGCGAACTTCACCTCGTCCGCGGCGACAAGAAACGGCTCGAGCACGCCACGATGCCGCGCGACGGCCGGAGCCGAGGCACTACGCGCGAGAAACTCCTGCGTCGTCTGCTCCGGTGCCCGCACGCCAAACGCCTGTTCGATGTAGTCGCGGATGATGCTGGTGATCTCGACGAAGAATGGCTCGACCTGGCCCTGGGCGATCAGGTCCTTGTCTACCAGCGCCCGCAGCCGCGCCAACGCGACCTCGTGCGCCGGCGGCGGAGGCGGAACCGGCTTCGGTCGCCGCAGCCAATACACGAGCACTGCAACCACAAGAGTCACAGCGACCACGCCACCTGCAAACCACGGCCAGATCCGCCGGTGCTCGGCGGCAATTGTCTCGACCGTGATGAGGCCGCGGACCGGCGTGAGCGTTAGCGCCTCATCCGACGCATCCACCTCGGCTACCGTGATTTCGATCGGCTCGGTGTCGATGACATGCTCGGCATCCTCGTCCGTCGCGTGGTAGTACACCTGCAACGCTGGAAACGTCAGTGTGCCAGCGTATTCCGGCTCGATTTCGTATTCACGCGTGCGCCGCGTTGCCCCCTGACCGCCCGGCTGGCCCTCCGAGTAACCGGTCACGACCACACCGGGCATATCATCGGGCAGCAGCAAATCAGGGAAGTCCGCCTCGTAGCCTTCATCAACCTGTAGCGTGAGCCGACAGGTCAACGCATCGGCCGTCGTGATCGAATCGCTCGACAGCTCGACCGTCAGCGTCACGGGCCGCGTGCCGAAGTGCTTCTGAACAGCCATCGCCGACGTGGATTGCCCCTCGCCGTCGGCGCGCGGAGCATCCTTGCCGCATGAACCGATTGTGCAAACGGCCAGGACCCCCAACACCAACCCCAGAGTCCAGCGTTTCATAACCTACTGCGGCGCTGCCTCCTTCGCCAACTCGCCCGTCTCAGGTACCCCATGAATCACCACGTCGTACTTCGCCCGAAGCGTCTGCTCGAGTTGCCGCAGCAACGCCGCCTGCTTCTCCATCCGCAGATCCGCCTCGACCGCGTCACGGCATTCGTCCAGCGTCTCCTGCCGTTCCGCCCGGCGCTCCGCCAGCCGGAACCGGATCCACTGCCCGTCCGGGCCGGCGAACCACTTCGGACTCACCTCGCCCGGATCAAGCGCCAACAGGTGCGCCAGCGCCGCCTCGTTGTCGGCGACCAGCGGCACCTCGCCATCTCGGGGAATCCACGCCGCAAAGGCGTCGGACGCTTCGGCCTCCGAAAACTTCGCCTGAACCTCGCCGAAAGCGGTGCCGGCCTCGATCGCAACGGATGCCGCCGTCCTGGCCGCATCGTCCACGGCCACGATCGCCTCGACGCGAATCGCCTCCGGCGCCACATAACGGGCCTTGTTAGCCTCGTAAGCATTCTTCACGTCGGTCTCATCGAGGATCAGACTCGACGCAAGATAGTCATCCAGGTACGCCGAAAGCAGCACCTGCCGCCGGGCGTCGGCAATCGCCTCCCGTACATCGGGCCTTTCGGCCACGCCCGTCGCGAGCGCTTCGCGAACCATCACCTCGCCGGCGATGTACTGCTGGAGGATTTGTTGGCGATACTCCGGCGCCGCCAGTCGCTCAGCCTGCGCCTCGATGGCCTCGTCTCGCGCGTCGGGCGAGGTCGCCCCTAGCGTCGGCGCGAGCATGTGTTCCGCCATCCGCCGCAGATAGCCGCGAAACTGAGTCTCTGTGATCGGCTCACCGCCGATCTCGCCGAGCGGCTTGTCGGCGTCGTCCGGCTCTCCCGTCGCAAGCGACAGTCGCCGCTTGGCCTGATAGGCCCGGACATCCTCCTTGCCAAGGACCGACAGCCCTTCGAGTACAAGCCGGTCGATCGATTGCCGCCACTGCCCGTCACGGTCGGCCGCCTCGGCCGCGAGGAGGTACGCGATCGCGCTCTCCATCCGGCCCGCAAGATGCAGGTTCTTGCCGATGCGGAACAGCCGCTCGGCCTTCTCACCCTCCGGCGGCGGCGCCAGCGCGGACGCCTCAGCCCACGCATTGGCTGCCTCTTCGTAGAGCTGGTTCTTCTCCAGCGTTTCGGCCAGCGTGGCCAACTCCGCCGCATCGATCAGGCCCGGCTTGGCGGCCGTCCCGGCCGAGCCCGCCCAGCGCGCGTGCACGATCGGCCCCGCGATGAAGCCCAGCGCTCCACCAAGCACGAGCGTGATCACGGCCAGCACCCAACCGCGCCACGCAGGTGCCGACTTGCCGGGAGGCAACGTGAATTTCATGGCATCACTCATCACTCCACCTCGATATACGCATGCGGTCAGTGTTGCAGCCGTCGTTCGCGCCGATGGAAGAAGCCGAGCAGGTCCTTCATGTACGGTCGGTCCGTCGATACCTCGAGCGCATCCATGCCCATCGACCGCAACAACCCGCTCAGCGTCTGCTGATCGTCGCGGCCGCGGCTGGCGAACACGTCACGCAGCCGCCGACGATGCGTGTCAATGACGATACGCTCGCCCGTCTCGGCATCTTCAAGCTCAATCAGCCCGACGTCAGGCAGCGTCGTCTCGCGCGGATCCGAGATCCGCACCGGAATCAGGTCGTGCCGGCTTTTCGTCAACGCGAGATCGCGCTCGTAGTCCGTGTCGATGAAGTCGGACACGAGAAAGACCACCGCCTTGCGTTTCAGCACCTTGTTCAGGAATTCGAGCGCCCCGGCCACGTCTGTCCCGCCGGCCTTCGGCTCAAAGTTCAGCAGTTCACGAATCACACGCAGCACGTGCTGCTTGCCCTTCTTGGCGGGGACGTATTTCTCCACATGATCGGTGAAGAGCAGCAGCCCGATCTTGTCGTTGTTCTTGATCGCCGAAAACGCCAGCACCGCGCTGATCTCGGTCGCCAGATCGATCTTGAGCTGCTCGGCGCTGCCGAAACGACCAGACAGACTCATGTCCACGAGCAGGATCGCGGTCATCTCGCGCTCTTCGACGTAACGCTTCACGTGGGCGGTGCCCGTACGGGCCGTCACGTTCCAGTCGATCGTCCGGATGTCATCGCCGGGGAAGTACTCACGGACCTCGTCGAACTCCATGCCGCGGCCCTTGAACACGGAGCGGTACTCGCCAACGACGACGTCGTTGACGAGCCGGTCGGTGCGCACCTGGATCCGCCGCACTTTGCGGAGCAGTTCGCGTGTCCTCTCGGAATCGGTCTGCGGAGCCGGCATCCCTCGTTCCCCCTTTACGGCACCCGCGTCGAGTCAAACACTTTCTGCAGCACGGCCTCGGGGCCCATCTCTTCGGCCTCGGCCTCGTACGTCAGAATCACGCGATGCCGCAGCACGTCCATCCCGATCGACTTGACATCCTGCGGCGTCACGTAACCGCGCCCTTCCATGAAGGCATGGGCCTTCGACGCCAGCGTCAGCGCGATCGACGCCCGCGGCGACGCCCCGACCTCGATCAGGTTCGCCACCTCGGGCAGGCCGTGACCGGCCGGGTCCCGCGTCGCGAAGACCAGCTCGATGATGTAGTCACGAATCTTGTCGTCCACGTAGATCTCGTCGACGACCGCCCGCAGCCGCAGGATGTCCTCCGGCTTGATGACCGGATTGACCGCACCGTCCGTGTGCGTGACCGACATCCGATCAACGATCGTGCGCTCCTCGGCCTTGCTGGGGTAGTCGATCTTGAGCTTGAGCAGGAACCGGTCGACCTGGGCCTCGGGCAGCGGATACGTACCCTCCTGCTCCAGCGGATTCTGCGTGGCCAGGACGAGGAACGGCTCCTCAAGCCGGAATGTCTCCTCGCCGATCGAGACCTGCCGCTCCTGCATCGCTTCGAGCAGGGCCGACTGCACCTTCGCCGGCGCCCGGTTGATCTCGTCGGCCAGCACGATATTGGCGAAAATCGGTCCCTTGCGGACCGTGAACTCGCCGGTGCGCTGATTGTAGATCTGGGTGCCGATCAAGTCTGCCGGTAAAAGATCCGGCGTAAACTGAATTCGGCGCGACCGTGCCTGAACCGCCCGCGACAGCGTCGTGACCGCCAGGCTCTTAGCCAACCCGGGAACGCCTTCGAGCAGGACGTGACCGTTCGAGAGCAGGCCGATCACCAGTCGCTCGACCATGTACCGCTGGCCGACAATCACCTTGCCGACCTCGTCGATCAGCGTCCGGATCGGGGCGCTCTCGGCCGCCACGAGTTCTCCGATTCGCTTTACATCCGTCGCCATAGCTCCACCTTCTCGCTGCGAACATCTCGGATCGGCCCCGCGTGCCTACCCGGGGCCCGACAAGTCCCGTACTGTAAAAAGACTGCCCCCGGATATGCAACTACGTATTCCGGCCACGTCTGGTTCGATTGCCCGGCGGAACGCTCATCGCGGCTCCGGCGTGAGCAGTTCGAGCTCGCCGATGGACGTGAAGGCAAATGGTCCGGCAAAGGCGGCCCCTATCCGGACAGTGCCCAAGCGGAACGCAGGTCCGCAATCCGACAGTGCCCCAACGGGGCACAGGTGTGTAGCCAGGGGCGTGAGCCCCTGGGACACACGCCGTCGGC
>JAFGKA010000418.1 GCA_016928855.1 Phycisphaerae bacterium | reverse complement strand
TTCCGTCTTCCGTCTTCCGTCTTCCGTCTTCCGTCTTCCGTCTTCCGTCTTCCGTCTTCCGTCTTCCGGAACGGCAACGGTATCGGTGCGCAACGTGGTGGCGGAAGTGTTCAGATCAGTTGGTCGCACGGAGTGAAAAGGAGAATGCCGGCGGACGTGTGCGACGCCGCCAGTGACTGTTCGCAAGGGCTCAGTTCGTGCGAGGCAGTGAGGGTGCGCCCGTGGTCCGCTCTACTGATCTACCGCTGGCCTGATTAACTGTTCTCGTCCGAAGGGCGCCGTGTGCCACTGCTCTGTGAGCAGTGCGACGGCGAAGACACTGCCGGTACGCCGGTGGTACACAGTGAAACGAAGGGGCGTACGGCAGTAAGTTCTGCTTTCGAGGATAAGGAGGACCTCTGATGCTCGGGAATCGACGCTGGATCTTCTTGGCAAGCCTTCCGCTGGCGGTCGTTGCCGTCTGGCTGGTGGTGGGCGTGGGGCCGGCCACGGTGCAAACCGTCGCGGCGGAGCCATTGCCCGGCGCCGCCACGATGGCCGATGCTGAGGCCCTGCAAGCCGCCGGCAACTGGCAGGAGGCCGCAGAGGCTTACCTCCAAGTTGCTGCCGCGCTGGGCCGGGATCGGGCACAAGCGCTCGTTCGTGCCGGCGAGTGCTACGAGCAACTCGATGAAGCTGCCGACGCGCTGGCCTGCTACGACCAGCTCCTAGCCTCCGACAAGCGAAGCTATTGGGCTGAGGTGGCGATGGCTCGCAAGACCGAGCTGTCGTTGCGCCAGGGCGGTCTCGAGGCCGCCAGAGAATGCATCGCCACGCTCGATGCGATGTTCCCCGACTCGCCGTGGACGGTTCAGGCGCGCGTCACCAAGGCCAAGCTGGATGGCGCCGACATCGGCGCGGCCGAGGCCGCCGCCGCACGGGAAATGCAGGCATTGGATGCCTACAACCCGGCGCTGCGCATACGCGACACGGACGAACAACTTCAGGCGATGGAAGCCATCATCGCCGCCTATCCGGATACGGCGACCGCGACACGGGCCTACCGTTCCAAGGCTTGCCTGCTCTGGAGAAAAGGTCGCAACGAGGAGGCGATCACCCCGTGGCTGGCCGTGCTGGAGCGGACGGCGGGTACCGCACCGAAGTCCCACATCGTCGCCAACGCCCGGCTGCATCTGGCCGCCCTGTACCGGAAGATGGGGCGATACAACGAGGCGGATTCGATCTACGCGGCGATGGTAACCGATGCGCCCGGCCCGGAGCTGGCTGCCAAGGCGGCTTACTGCCGGATTGCCATCGATTTCGGTCACATGCGGGCCGACCGACAGGCGGGCCGGCCTGTGGATGTACAGACCAACGCGCTGGTGAGCCGCTGCCAGGCGCTCGCCGCGGACGAGGGCGCCGCCGAACTCGAACGCGTGAGAGCCAGAATGCTGCCGTTCGAGATCCTGTCCTGGGGCGGGCAGCGACAGGCGGGTATCAACACGGCCGAACAGTTCATCCAGGCCCATGCGGGTACGATGTATACAGACGAAGTCGCGATGGCCCATTTCTTCGCTGGATGGGAGTTGACCCGGCTGAATCGTGATCAAGATGCCTTGGCGCACTTCCAGGAGGTGATCAGGCTGACGGCGGGCAAGGAGTCGCTCTTCCGGACGGACTCTATTCCGCGCAGCTACTATCACGTGTGGCAGATCCTGCGTGTAACCGGTGCTCCGAAAGAATCGATCGCCGACGTGGCCGACGCGCTGCTTGCGGCCTTCCCGGAATCGGGCTACAGCCGGGCGGTACGGATCGCCCAGCAGCGAGAGCAAGAGGAGGCGCAGAAATGATGACGAATATCAAACGACTGGTTATCCTGGTTGTGCTGGCCTCCTGGCTCAGCCCGGCAGTTTACGTTACAAAGGCATGCTGTGTAGGTGAATGCCCGGATCCGTACTGCGAATACAGAGCGGGGCCGGGAATCCAGGCCGCAATCGGGATCAATGGTTACCCGTGCTGTGATACCATCGAGATTTGCCAGCGGCGGTGCACTGACAATCCGGAGGGTGTGGACACCGCTGAGGAATGGTGGGACTACCTAAAAGGCAACCGCGAAATCATCGTGTCAGATGAAGATGGAACGTTCGCTGAATGGTGGGAAGGCCCATATGACACCGACCCGAGCAGTGTGACGGAACCCTGTGGATGCGAATACCACAATAGTCTTTCGTGGTTCGATGACAACAGGTTCGTCTATACCTGGACAGGTAGCGTTGATCTAACGGTGGAAGGCACGTATCATTTGATCTGCACAATCCGTCAACCTCCTGTAGAACCTCCTCACGATCCATTCTGTGGTCCACTAGTCAATGACCCCGCAGTAACGGTGACTTTCACAGTGGTGGTTTGGACGGGTCAGTGGGTGCTCCGAGATCAGTCGCAGGGTGGTGCCGGCTTGTGTCTTAAAGAGGTCTGGTACGATCCCATATGCTGGCCTCAGACATGGTGTGATATCTGTGGTGGTCATGCCACCTTCCCCCCCGGCGCTGCGGACCTGGAGACGGTTGCGGGTAATTGTCAAAGCTGGAACGAGGAAGAATGCGTCATCGATTCGCATACCTGGACCACTGGTGGGGTAGGGCACTGGGTAAAGGCCTGGAGATGGGAACGCGGCGACGGAGAGATATGTGAATGCGAAGCCGAGCCGCGTACCTTTCCCTACGAGATCGTACTCGAAGCGAATGCGCACGTGGAAGGCAACGCTGACGTGCCGTTGGACGCCTTCGGGTTCACCGGCCGCTGCAATTCGAGCGCCCAAGCTGCGGCCACAATTGCTCTAGTAGGAGGATTCAACCATCAACCCGCTGACGGCCACTTCACCGAGGTGTACGCGACTGGAAATGCGGCTGAAGCCGGGCCCTCCTTCAGCTTCTCGTTCAGCTTCACCGGGTTACAAGCTCAGTTCGGTTCTGGCGAGGCCCAGTCGTATTCCGAAAGCGCCAATCCACCCTTCTCTCGGGCGTATACGGGCAGCGTCGAAGCCGGCTGCGAAGACAAGGAGATCAAGCTGAAGGTCATCACCACTGGTGTGAGTCATTCGTACACATACGAGTACGCATACGATTCGATGGGAGAAGCCGAGCTGGACATGACGAGTTGGTCATTTGGGGGTCCGGGCAACTAACAGAAATAAGGAGATTCCGATGAGATACCTATTCTTGTGTGTTCCTGCCGTCCTTGGCACGGTCGCGGCTGTGGCAGAGATCCAAGAGACTTCGAACGTGCGTAAAGAGTGGCAGAATGTCACTGTCGTGGTGATCGACGCAACGCAACAACGGCGCACGTCGACGCTCTTTGAATTCGCGAACGGCGAGGGCCCGAAGGCGCGTGCTGTCCGCGAAGCGCTTGACGACGGAGTCAAGAGTCTGCGCCCGGAACAGGTGCCGGACTTTATTCGGGCATTCTCGACTCGTGGCTTTCCCCTTGCTGAACAGCAGAAGGCAGGTGGCAAGGTGGTCAAAGAGATGACGCCGTTCAGCTACGAGCTTGATGTGTCTGACGATGAGTTGTTTGCCGCTGAGGTTTCAGTCATGAGGGATTGCCTCGCCGTAAACGCGTGTGGTTTCCGCAAATACCCACCGCTGAGCGATCCTGAACGAGACACCCTGCAGTCTCAACTGGATGTCGTGTTCCAGCGTCTATCGGAAACGGCGGCAAGTCGAGGACTGTCGTCGGACGCCCGAGACGAACTGGAAGACGAGCGACGTCTTTTCAAGGCAAGGGTTCGCCCGGGTGACTACGGTCGAACGCCTCAGCCGCTCGCCCCGGACACACTCGGTCGTCTGCTCGAGGAGATAGGGGCCGGCATGCCAAGTGCCGACGCTTCGATCAATATGACGACAGAAGACCAGAAGAGCGTGTTGCGCACGGAACTGCGACGCATCTACAGGGCGTTCGTGCGAAAACGAACGGAGGAGGGGCCAGGCTCGGAACTCTTGGCGCTCACGAAGAAGCTGGGACAGTCGTCAGAGGCGATGTGGCAGATCAAGCGGGAGCGAATCCTCGCGACGCAGCCGGCGGCGACGTCCAGGCCGAGTACTGAGTAGACCCGCATGTTCAGGGCGAGCGCCAAGCAGGATCGTTGACAATCTGATCACGCGCCCGAGCGCCGTTGGCCGACCGGCTGACGGCGCTCTTGTCTGTATTGCAGAATGACGACGATTCGAGCAGGAGGGTTCACCCTGGCGGACTATTTGATGACGGCGTTGCGAACAGACGGAATGGTCCGCGAGCGCGGACCCTGCGGATCTGCCTTTCGCGCCATCGAATGCGCGCCACTTACACGCGCGGCAGATCGCCCTGGCCCTTGGTTGGCAGGGCCGTCGAGCCCATGAGGTACGCATCGACGCCGCGGGCGGCTTCGCGGCCTTCGGAGATGGCCCAGACGACGAGCGACTGGCCGCGGCGCATGTCGCCGGCGGCGAAGACGCCCGGGACGCTGCTCATATACGCATCATCGCATCGCACGTTGCCGCGTTCGTCCAACTCGACGCCGAGCTGCGCGATCGCGCCGTCAGGCTCGGGGCCGACGAAGCCCATCGCCAGCAGCACGAGGTCGGCGGGCCACTGCCTCTCCGTGCCGGCAACCGTCTCCATCTTCGGCCGACCGCCGTTGGCGGGCACGAACCGGACGCTCGCCGTCCGCAGCCCGCGGAGCACGCCGTCGGTGCCGAGGAACTC
>JAFGKA010000417.1 GCA_016928855.1 Phycisphaerae bacterium | reverse complement strand
GCGTAGCCGGGCAAGGTTGTCTGGAGGATCTCAGATCAATCATGGTCAGGAAGCAGTTGCCGAGTGAACGAGATTGCCGTGACGAATCCAAGACCAGCCGTCGGAGTTTGCTGGGCAGAGGACTGCTCGGGCTGACCGGGTTGTCCCTGGTGAAATCGATCTCCGGTTGCAGCCAGGCGAGTTCGTCTTCAGTTGACAGGCATTCTTCCTCGCTGGCTGATCTTCGCGGTCTTTCGTTGTCTGCCAAAGTGGAACTGCTTCAGCGGGTGTACGAACGCGAGGCGTTTCACGAGAGCGGCATCATGTATTCCATGATGCGCCTGGACAATGGAATCATCCGGCCGTTCGTTCCCGATGACTTCCACGGCCAGATCGGCCTGGATGCAACCGTCGGCAAGCTCCAACTGGATGGTCCCTGGGACTACCTGCACGGTGAAAACTCCATCACAGTCTCGGGCCAGTACATGGTAGCGCAGACCTGTCGCTTCCTGGTTACGAAATCGCCGGAGGCCCGCCAGCAGGCCCGGCGAGCGTTCCGCTCGCTCGATCTCATCTACCGAATGGGAGAGGATGCGAAGAAACCCGGCTGGCTGAACAAGCCGTATGGTTTCCGGCCGTCCAATCAAACCGTCCCGGATCAGTACCTCGACGCCTGCTGGGGATTGTTCACCTACCGGCAGATTGCCGAACCGGCCGAACGCAAGCGAGTGGATCAGATGCTGATCGGTTTCGCCGACTACTGGCGATCCGTGGATTACGTGCTTACCTACTTCGGCTCTTCGTGGGACCTGAAGCCGGAAACGGATTCGTACAACGCCATCTATGCGATGATCAACGCCCTCGCGTATCACTGCTCCCACGATCCGGTCCACCTGCGCGAGTTCGAGCGGTTCATGGCGACGGCGACTTGGACGCGACAGACCCGTATCGACGGACTTCGCGAGCAAGTCCGCCGTCGGATCCAGGAACACGGCAAGCCGGAGGTGATTCCGTACGGGTTCGCCTTCGGGATTGCCAAAGATCTCCTGCGGCCGGGCGAATTCCTGTGCCTGGAAACCACAGTTCACAACAAGTTTGTCGCTGTCGCCGCCGG
Organism: Phycisphaerae bacterium; assembly: GCA_016928855.1. Taxonomy (GTDB): domain Bacteria; phylum Planctomycetota; class Phycisphaerae; order UBA1845; family PWPN01; genus JAFGKA01. Next base: position 12,914 of record JAFGKA010000417.1, on the reverse strand, counting down.
TTTGATTGACCAGGTCATGCCTTCATCGCTTGCTGGCCGGTTGCCGCAGATCCTGGCGATGTGGTGGCGGGAGTGGCGATACGGCATCGGCCAGGACTTTCTTCCGTATTACTGGTTCGCGGTTGACCTGACCAATGACACATGGCGGCCCTTGCCTTCGACGGCATTGCTCCCGCGTGGTCAATGGCCGTTCGGTGATCCCTTTGCCGCGTACGTCTCACGGGTGCGCTGGAACGATCCGTTGGCGCGTTTCATGGTCACGTCCGTGCTGGCGGTGGAGCACAAGGCTGAGAATGCCGCGTCCGCCCGGACCGTCGGTCGCCAGATGCTCGAGGCCATCGACGAACAACGTCTGCACTGGCTGCTGGATCCAGATGGCCTGCAACTCGTGCCCGAGATCCGCTACTACGGACAATGCCTCAGCAGCGAAGTGCCGAGTTCCTTCCTCACCGCCTACTGGAAAGGGCGGCACTTACGCTGCTGGTGAACGAGCAGTAACCGTCCGGTGACCCGATGCTTGTATCTTGTGTCGTGGAACCTTCGTTCACATCCCTGGACCTGACAGATGCCGGCGGCCACCGCGTGCCGTTCATCGCTTGCTGGCCGGGCCGCATCCCTCCGGGCTCGCAATGTGACCGGCTGCTGGGCCTGACGGATCTGATGGCGACCATCGCTGCGGCGGCCAAAGTCCCCATGCCGGCCGGTGTTGCACCCGACAGCCTGAACCAATTGCCTGTACTCATCGCCCCGGCCACGGCACCCGCCATCCGCAATGAGATGCTCGCGCAAGGCACCGGCGGTTACGCGCTGCGGCAGGGCGACTGGGTCTATCTGTCGAAGCAAGGCCCCTCCGGCTTCACCGTCCAAGCTCCGTCCGGCCCGCTTTGGGGCCAGCCCTATGCGAAGAGGGGCGTCACCAACGGCGACATCGACAGCGAAGGCAGAATCAAGCCCGACGCGTGCCGACCACTCTATGGCTGAGCGATAACCTCGTAAATCGACAGATCGGAGTTCTTCACGATCTCGGTCTGCTCGTGCCACGCGGCGTCGACCGCCTTCGTGCCGATGAGTTTGCCGCCAGAGTCGTATGCTTTGACTTCGTACTTGCCCGATGTGGACGCAATCCACGGCAATAGATCACATTTGAAGCTGATAGACGAGTCACGGCCCATGTCGTTCATCATGACGACCAGAGCCCGGTCGCGCAGGACGTACGTGCTCAAGCGGACCGGCGGCAGTTCCTCGGCCAGGATGCAGTCACCGATCAAGGTTCCGTCCAGGAAGTAAGGCAGGAACTGTTTCCGGATGGTCGCGCATTGTTTCAACGCCGCGCTGAGCGCGGGGTAGTCCGAGATCCGGCCCGAACCGTTGATTCCGCCCTTCCTGGATGTGAAGACATTCAGGTACATGTTATCCACGAAGGCACCTCGAACCTGTCGCGGAGATCTGTCCACGTTGGCGTTGAGACGAGGAGCGGGGTAGACGCTATTGAACGGGCGACAATCGCCATCTCCGCGCCAGGGCCAGCCGTTCCAATTCCAGGTGTAATCAAGGAACTGTGCGTCGTTATCGATGTTGGTAACGGACTCACCGTTCAGGGTGGACTCAGGGTCCCTGGCCTTCGCGTAAGCGCGAATTCTCTCGATTAGAGTGTAGAGCCCCGGCTCTGACGGGTAGCCCATGAACTGATCCCACCCGATCGATGGGCTCATCGTATCGATCAGATGTGTGCAGGCGTCATACACGCCCTCCTGCCACCGTGCATCGGTGGTGGCGATGTGAGCACAGGATAACCCGCTGCCGTAATAGGGCCGCATGACCGGGACAAATTCCGCATGGTAGGTCCAGCCTTCGCTGGGCGGCGGGACCTGTAGCCCGTAGCGCTGGGCGGTTGGATTCGCCAGCGCCATCAGGGAGATAAACAGGTTCACGTTCACCCCTATCTTCCGGCACTCCTCGACAGCCTTGCGCATGCCCTCTTCCGTGCCGATCTGCGGGAACGGGGGCGTCACCGGAACCTGGAGATTCCAGTTCCACGCCCAAAGGCACATCTCGTCGATGCCGTTTCCCTTGCATTCCTTCGCAAGCATCGGCAGATCGCTGCACTTGAACGTGTAGTCTCCGTCCGGATCGTTGGGGTATGCCTCGGTCATATATACGGTTCTGTACCCGATCCCTTCCCGCACATGCTTCGGAACCGGGTATTGGCGCTTGAGGTTGTCTCTTACAAACTGTCGATAGGGCTCGATTCCTTTTGCCCAGCCGTGCGTATGAGGAGTCAGCACGTACTCTTCGGTTTCCCACGTTTCGCCGGGTTTGATGTCGACTACGTGGGTACATGCGAGGCGCAGCTTGTTGTCCAGTTCGGACAACTTCATCCAGACCTTCTCCTGGTATCCAGCTTTGTCACTCTCGGGGCCCCAACTCCACCGTTTCCGAAACAGGCTGAACCCGCCGTTGAGTCCGCCGAAATCCATCCACTTGGCGATCATCGGGGTTGAGCCGAAACCCCCGCCCGATGCGGTCTCAATGCCGCAATAGCGAGAGTCTACGGCGTAATAGTTGATTCCGTTGTTCGGATCGGTCCACAGTTCAACGAACGGCCTGCTCACGTAACCACTCGTGCGAATAACAGTGTTGTCCGTCCCGTGGAATGGGACGAGGCCGAAGAAGTCCGGAAACAGTACCTGCGGAATGGTTAGCGGCGTATTATTCTCGACAGTGCAGCCCATCAGAACCGACTTGCCGTCCGGGGCAGCCTTCAGGGTAACCGTTGCCGAAACCTTGCCCTGGATGTCGAACGGGTTACCGGGCAGCCTGGCCCAGACGTAGCGTTTCGTTTTCTCGTCGTACTGCAGCTGCACCGCGTCCTGGACCTTCGACCGGGCCGTCCGCCTGCGGCTCGCACCCAGGACGTCCCATGTGATTGTCACGCGGTTCGCCGTCTTCTCGATCCTCGCCCCGCTGGAGTAGCGGGAAGCGAGGCGCAACGGTTCCCACTCCTTGATGGGAAACGCCATATCGATGATGCTCGCGCGAGCCGCCGGCGTGTCGATCATTTTGCCCACGCCCGGGTACGACATCTCGACAATGCTGCCCGTATCCGCATCCAGGACAAGCGTGAGGCCGTTCAGATTGGCTTCCACCACGCCTTCGGCGGAAACGGGTGTTGTCCCAAGAAACGCGCACACAAGCATCATTATTCCAAAGAGGCAATCTCTAATCGACATCAAAACACGCAACTCCTTTCCGGCGTCATTCGACACAGGTCTTACCGCCTGGCACGAACACGAATCGTATGCGATAGATTGGACGCGCCGCGCCCAAGAGGATGCTTACTCCGCACGGCCAACCGCTTCTGCGGACAATTCCAGGCGGCCCGTGGTCAGGCCGGGGCTGGTTGCCTCGATCGCAATCGGGCCTGGCTTTCGGGCCGCTCGGACGACCAGCAGGGCTTTGCCCTTCCAGACGCTGCGTTCATTCGCTTGGTACGGCTCGCCGCTCATTGTATCGCCGTTGTCGACGCCGGCGTTGTGGCCGGCACCGGTGACCGTGAATCGGATGGTCCCGGCAGCGGACGGAACCACCACACCGTCCCGGTCCGTGACCTGGACCGTAATATGCGCCAGGTCCTGACCGTCGGCCTGCAGCTCGGATCTGTCCGCCACCAGCGTGATACGGTCCGGTTGGCCCGCCGTGCGCAGTTCGTGCTCGGAAACAACGACCCCCTTGACGCGACCGACCGCGCGCAGCGTGCCCGGTTCGAACGGCACGTCCCACTCCATCAGCCGCTCCTTGCAGTCCGCGAGCCTCTTCTCGCCGAGCGGACGGCCGTTCAGGAGCAGTTCCACCGTCTCGCAGTTGGTGTACGTGGCGAGCGTCACGCGGGCATGGCCCTGCCAGCTCCAATGTTCCTCGATCGGCCGCCATGTGAGCTTCACATCGTTCCAGACCACGTCGCTTCCGGGCTTGGTGTCATAGACAGCAAGACGCACGAACGGCTCGTCGGCATAAAGACTCTGGACGAAGTACGAAACCGACTTGCGGAAGCCGCAGAGATCGACGAACCCGCGGAACCAGGCCTTGTTCGGCCAACCGAAGGACTCGCCGAGATAATCGATGCCGCCCCAGTAGAACAGCCCGACGTTGTGGGCCTTGTCCATCTTGAACCAGTCGCGCCCGGCCCCATTCGTCGAGACCTCGCTGGCCACGAACACAAGCTGGGGATACAGGGCCTGGTCGTGCGCGAAAAGCTGTTCCATGTAGTTGCAGCTCGTGACATCCATGTAGAACGTCATCGGCGTCGGAGCTTTGTCCTCCGCCTTTGTGTTCGGGTCCATCCAGTAGACAATCCCGTCCTCGCGCGTCGGGTACAAGGCGCAGGTCACCTTGCGGGTAGGCTCGTGCGCGTGAACATAGTCGACCAGTTCGCGAAGCTGTCCGACGCCGCGGTCCGCACTGTCGATCTGCTGCTCGGTGCATTCGTTGCCGACGCTCCAGAGGAACACGCTCGGGTGATTGCGGTCACGGCGCAGGAACTCGAGCAGATCGGCCTTCCACGTCTGCTCGAACGGCGCCGCAAAGCCGTTGAACTGCCCCGTCCACTTGTCGTACGCCTCATCGAAGACCAGCAGGCCCATGCGGTCGCACAGGTCCAGCAGGGCCGGGGCGTGCGGGTTGTGGCTCAGGCGGATCGCGTTGCAGCCCATGGCTTTAAGAATCTCGAGCCGGCGTTTGATCGCCCGGTCAAACGCCGCCGCCCCGAGGCAGCCGTTGTCGTGGTGGATGTTGACGCCCTTGGCCAGGACCTTGCGGCCATTGAGCAGAAGCCCGGCCTCCGGGTTGATCGTGATCTCACGAATCCCGAACGGGGTCTGGTATACGTCCTTCAGGATGCCCGCTTCGCGGATCCGACTGACCGCCGTATAGAGAACCGGCGTATCGACCGACCACAGCGCCGGCCGGCTGACGGTCAGCTCCTGGTCGAAGCGGAACGTATCTCCCGGCAACACGGGCACAACCGCACGTGCGCTGGCGACGCTCCGGCCGTCGGGGTCGAGAATCTCCGTGACCAGCTCGCAGGGCCGCCGATCGGTATGGTGATTGCGCACCTCGGTCAGTATCCGCACCGTGGCCGATTCGTCGGAGAGGCGCGGTGTCGTCACATACGTACCGAAGCGTTCCACGTGCAGTGGGTCGGTGGCCAGAAGCCAGACATGCCGATAGATGCCGCTGCCGGTGTACCAGCGCGAGGTGTTGTCCGCGCTGTTGTCGCACCGAACGGCGATCACATTCGGTTCACCCAGCCGAAGATGCGGCGTAATGTCGTATTGAAAGCCGATGTAGCCGTTGAGCTTCTTGCCGAGGTGCTGGCCGTTGAGCCACACGTCCGAGGCCCGGTAGACGCCCTCGAAGTCGAGGTAGAACCGCTTGCCCGCCAGGTTCGCCGGCACCGTGAAGTGCTTGCGATACCAGCCGATGCCGTGCGGCAGATAGCCGCAGGCCACCCCATCCGGGGTCGCCTCGTCGAACGAGCCGGCGATCTGCCAGTCGTGGGGCAGATCTACCGGCTGCCACGCCGCATCGTCGAAATCGCTCTGAGAGGCATCGGGAGCATCGCCGGCGTGGAACCTCCAGTCGAAGTCAAACAGCTCCCGACAACGGGGACCGGCCCCCGCACTTGCCGACGTCAGGCTCGATACGGGCTCCCTGCCGTTGGCGGCAACCGCCAGCAGCACCACAGGCAATAGCGCAATAGGTCTCACGATCAGTTCCTCCAGAATCCGTGAACGGAGACAAGACCATACCCGAATTCGGCCGACTCGACGACTTCCTTGTCTTCGCGCAGCATGATCTTCCCGAGCCGCACAAGGGCATCGCGGCGTCTTTTCCTGCCGAACGCGGTCAAAGCGTCGGTCAGAAGGCGCCGTGCTTTTCGACGAGATCTCGCGGTGAGATGGCAAACAGATGTCAGGATGACTTCGGGAAGCGCACAAAATCATCCTGACACCTTTTTCGGTTCGGGTGAAGCGCGCAAGGAAGCGCCGCGGGCAGCTTGTCTGCCCACGCACTGGCGGGCAAGCCGCCAGTGGCACCCATCGAGTTGGCAACACCCCTAACCGTAAACGGCATTAGAAGGCCCCGTGCTCGTCAACGAGGTCGCGCATTACGGCGATCCGACGCTCTTCGGCGCCTGGCGGGACCTGATCGCCGGCGTTGGCGATGAATCGGAACGTCTGCTGCTTCTGCTCCAGCCATTCGCGGACCTTCTCCTCGAAGGCGTCCAGCGGGACCTCGGGCAGCCACAGGTCGGGCGACACGCCGCCGGAAAGAATGAACAACTCACCGGCCTCGGCCCGGCACGCCTCCACCGACAGATCGCCCATCGGTGTGGGCGTCACGGCGTCGGCGCAATCGGCACCGAGATCGCGAAACATTTGCAGCGAGCCCCTCAGCCTGCCGTCGATGTGGACCGCCACGTGCTTGCCGGCACGGTGGAGCCGTGCGATCGCCTCGGCGTAGTACGGGCGCGACCATTCGGCAAAGAACGAAGGCGGCTGCACGTCGCTGGAGAAGTTGTCGCCCATGATGACGATCTCGGCCGGCGATTCGCATGCCAGATCGATGAGCTGAAGCGTATTGGCGTTGACCGCGTCCACGGTCTCGCGCAGGCACTGCGGCCAATCCACCGTGGCATAGATGAAGCCCTCGATGCCCATCCAGGAATGCATCAGGTGGCCGACCGCACTGTAGCCCAGGGGCAGGTAGACCACGCCGGCATCGCCGACATACTCGTCCCATTGGCGGAAGCGATCCCACTGAGGCGTGTACTCACGGCGCGACATCGCCGCGAGGAAGACACGCAGGTCACGCTCGTCGTGAATGCCCCACTGGCTGATACCCCATGCGTATGTCTGCTCGTGCCAGGTGCGGACCCGCTCGATGGCACCGTCCGCCGTCTCGATCCGCCAGACGATTTCCCGCTTTCCGCCGGTGTCTCTTCGATACGTGCTTACCTTGACGTCGGTCGGATAGCGGACGGAATAGAACGCCGCCAGGTTAGGCAAGTAGAAGCCGACACCGTTGTGCCGGTGATAGTCGATCAGCTCGCGTTCCGGCTCGACGTACACGGAATCAAGATCCCACGGCAGCCGCTTCCGGTGATAGAACCAGTGGGACAGATCCAGCATGAAAGGAATAACGTCGGGTCGCTGGCCTCGATAGACCGCAAGAATCCGTTCGCGCAATGTCATGGGCGTTCCTCCGGCGTGCGAACGTTCTCAGATGAGCTCGCAACCGTCAAGATGGCGCGGGATGGATGGATGAGGCGGTCCTATGTTTGCGGCCGCGAGCAGAGATTCTGCGTACCCTTCGCCCGAGATGCATCGTCCAGAATTCCATCATCGAGACCCCACCCGGCAAACAGATGTCAGGATGACTTTAGGAAGCGCACAAAATCATCCTGACACCTTTTTTCGGCTCCGCGGCTGCTGCGGAGGCGCGCCGCCGATCAGATGCCGCTGCCGTCGCCGTAGGTGTGGAGGCCGCATTCGGTCTTGTCGAAGCCGGCCCAGCGGCCGGCGCGCGGGTCCTGGCCGGGCTCGACGCGTTTCGTGCAGTAGTCTTCCTCCGGCTGGCAGCCGATGCTGAGAAACCCCTGCGCGCGCAGCGGATGATAGGGCAGGCCGTTCTCCTGCAGGTAATAGTGCACGTCCTTGGCCGTCCACGTCGCGATGGGGCAGACCTTGATCAAACCGTCAAAGCCTTTCTCGATGATCGGGGCGTTCTTGCGGGTGCGCGACTGTTCCCGCCGAATGCCGGTGAACCAGGCGTGCAGGCCAAGTTCGCGTTTGGCCCGGTCGAACGGCTCGCGCTTGTTGAACGCACAGCAGGCATCGGGGTTCACCCGCCACATCTTGCCGTGCTCGGCCAGGAACGCGGCGCGGTCCATGCGTGGGCGGAATATCTTGAGGTTAAGGCCAAGCTGCTCGGCCAGGCGATCCCGAAACGCCACCGTCTCCGGAAAGAGGAAGCCGGTGTCGACGGTGATAACCGGAATATCCGGCCGGACCCGCGTGCACAGATGCAGCATCACGGCGCTGTCGGCGCCGAATGACGAAGACACGGCGATGCGGCCATCGAAGGTGGAAACCGCCCAATCCACGATGTCCAGCGCACGACGATGCTCGAACTCGGCATTGAGTGCATCCAGATCTAGATCGGCGCGGACATCTTCCGCAGACATTCAAGATCCTCTATGGGAGAATGGGCCCGGGTCAATCGACGCGGAATTATAGTGCACTTGGCCCTCGGGCACAGCCCTACCCCGACGCTGCAATAAGGATAACCACGAAGAGCCCGAAGGACACGAAGAAGACTGGAGATCGGACGAGGGGCCGAAGAATCCGTCTATCTCACTCCAAGGTTCAGTCTCTATGCGTGAACTGGATTGTCAGGAATCCCATTCTTCGTGCTCTTCGCGGGCTTCGTGGTGGCATCTTCTTATGCAACTGGGGGCCTGCTCACGGCGTCCCCTGCAAAAGATCTCGCAGCGAAGAAATGAAAAGAGCGATCATCGCGCCGACGAACGCGGCCAGCGCCAGCATGGCAACGAGGCGTACGCCGAGCCTGCGTTTGGGCCGAAACGTGCCGCTGAAGACCTCGAAGAGGTTCTGGCCACAGAAGGGACAGGCCTCGGCGTATTCGCTCAGAACCTTTTCGCATTTCGGGCAGACGAACTCGAACCGCTGGAAGGCATCGTACGGCGGATCGCGGTCGTCGGGCTGGTCCGGTCCCTGATTCACCGCAAAAGACTCCTTGTTCTCGCGGACACGGCCGAAGCCCATACCGACAGCCCAGCCGGGCCCGAGATCGCCGGGCGGCCCGTTTCCCAGTGTGCTACGTCTCGCTGCGGTGTTTGCACAGCCGGGCATAGGCCTCGTCCCAGGCGGGCGAGGGCTTCGGCGCGTACGTCTTCAGCTCGAACGATCGCCGCACGAGGTCCCGGGCTTCGTCGATGTTCTTCAGGGCGCCGGCGGCGATGGCCTGCATGACGACGTTGCCGGCCGCGGTCGCCTCGATCGGACCGGTCACCACCGTGCGGCCGGTCGCGTCGGCGGCCATCTGGCAGAGCAGCGTGTTCTGAATACCGCCGCCGACCGCGTGGATCACGTCGATCTTCCGGCCGGTGCATTCCTCGAGCACGTTGACGACGACGCGGTAGGTCAGCGCGAGGCTTTCGAGGCAACAGCGGACGAAGGCGCCCGGCGAATCCGGCGCCGCCTGACCCGTCCGCTCGCAGAAGGCCGCGATGCGCGCCGGCATGTCGCCCGGCGCGAGGAACGACGGATCGTCCACATTGACCCAGTGGGCAAACGGCTTGCTGGCCGCGGCGAGGTCACTCAACTGGCCGTAGTCGTATGCCTGCCCGGCGCGCTGCCACGTGCGGCGGCATTCCTGCACAAGCCACAAGCCCATGATGTTCTTCAGGAAGCGGAACGTGTTGCCGACACCGCCTTCGTTCGTAAAGTTGTACGCCTGCGACTGGGATGTGATGATCGGTGCGGGCACTTCCATGCCCATGAGCGACCACGTCCCGGAACTCAGGAACGCCCAGTTGGACCCTGGCTCCGCCGGAACGGCGGCCACCGCCGAGCCCGTGTCGTGGCATGCCGGCGCGATTACGGGGATGGCCTTCGTTCCAAGCTCCTCGCAGATCGACGGGCGCAAGGCGCCGATCACCGTGCCCGGCGGGACGATCTTCGGCATCATTTCCAGCGGGAGACGCAGGGCCTCGAACAGCGTCACCGCCCACGTTTTCGCACGAGGATCATAGAGCTGCGTGGTGGTCGCGTTGGAGAACTCGCAGACCTTCTCCCCGGCCAGCCAGAAGTTGAACAGGTCGGGCATCGTGAGGAACGTCTTGGCGATGTCCAGCAACGGCGAGCCCGCCAGCCGCATCGCGAACAGTTGGAAGACGCTGTTGAACTGCATGAACTGGATGCCGGTCCGCTCGAACATCTGTTCGCGGGTGACTCGCGCGAAGGCCTTGTCCATGATGCCGTTCGTGCGCGGGTCGCGATAATGGCGCGGGTTGCCGAGCAGTTCATCGCCGGCGCCGAGCAGGCCGAAGTCGACGCCCCAGGTGTCCAGCCCGATGCCCGCCGGGGCCACCTGCCGGTCGCGGACGACGGCCGCCAGGCCTTGTTTCATCGCCTCGAACAGCCGCAGCGCATCCCAATACAGGGCGTCCCCGATCCGAATGGGGCCGTTCGAGAACCGGTTGACCTCTTCAAGCTGAAGCCGCGAATCGTCGATCCGGGCAAGAATCGTCCGACCGCTTTCGGCACCCAGGTCGATCGCTACAAAGGCCGAATTCGCCATGTCGTCCACTCCTCAGGCAGGTCCATTGAAGCCGCGCGGCATGCCGCCTTCGTTCGCATGGGCACCGTGCAGGAGCGCATGCGCCCGGGGCTGTGCCGGCCACGCACGGAGGGCTAGATTTACCCGATGCGCGCAACAGGGGCAACTGGCGCCGTGGCCGGCCAATCGAATTCCAGGGGGAAACGGCATGGGCTGGGATCCGCCCCGCCACCGTGTTCGTGGGCTCAGGCGGAAACGACCGCGGCCAGCAAGACATGGGAATCAGGCTTCGATCTGCGCCGCCACGCGGCAGAGACCGTCGGAAAGGCGCTGCGTCCGCTTGATGAGAACCGACCGGACGCTCAACTCACTGCCGTTGGATCGGCGAATACTGGGCTCGATCCGGCGTCCCGGACGCGGCACATGATTGGCCGGCACCAGGAACACGAGACCATCCAACGATCGTTCAATCACCTCACCGCCTCGCTCGGACGGGTCACGGCGCGTACGCCACCGGATCCGCTCGCGCACCCGCCTTCGCGCGGAACGCCGCCGGTCTGGCCCCTCGTATTCCGACGTTCGCGATTCGAGCCGCACGTGATCCCCTGGCGCCTCGCGCCGTTCAACGATCGTCCATTCAATGCCAGAGCTGCCCCAGTACAGTTGGATCGGCTTTTTCCAGGTGTGGCTTTTGCTGGGAATCACGGCGATTGGGCGGAGTACTGAAGTGAAGGACACGAAAGACGGTTATCGGCGCACATGGCGTCCGGCAGGCATGTTCACCGTGCCACGTGTGCGGCATGGTTCACCTGCTGGCCCTCTCGCGCAGGCGGGAACGGTCCGAGAAAGTGACCACGGGAAAGCGGGCGACGCGACCAGACACGTGACTCGTGAGCCGGCCGATCGATCGGAGCGGATCACCGGTTCCACCACCGCAAGAAAGCGGTCAGCCGCTCACATCGAGACCGGCCGCACCGGCCTGCGGGCTCGGGCTGACGGCCTGACCGTAGGCCGTCTGGCCTGCCGACGTCTGCGAAGCCGTGGCCGAGGCGGAACTCATCGCGAGCGTGTCCTGGGACATCCACAGCTCGGACGACTGGTACATCGCCATGCCGCCCTGCGACTGCTGGGAGGCCATCGCCCCCAGCAACATCATGGCGGTAAGCGCCTTGTCCTCCTCATCTTCGTCCTTGGCCGTGAGGAATTTCAACGCCGCCAACAGCATGAGCAGGTTCAGAACATCCTGATTGGCCGAAGCACCGTATGTCTCGAAGTACGATTCCGTCCGCATGCCGACCTGCGTCGATGACGCCGCTAACGACGTCGCGTTAGCGGTGGCACCGACAAGGCTGTTCTTCTCACCCGGCTGAACGGCGGACGGTAACTGCGCGCCGGAGTTGCCCCCGGCCAATCCGGTCATGTTCGGTAGCGGCGCAGCCCCGTAGCCTGCGGCATCGCCAATTGGACCAACCCCCTCCACGGCAAGCTCCTTTCCGTTTTCGGACGTTTCGCGGATGCACGAGCTACTCGCTCTCGCAATGAGGAAAGGATCGTGGCATGCCCGGCGCCGGCCGAAGCGCGCGGCTGCACCCCGGAGGGCTAATGATCGGTGTGGGCGGAGCTTAGCCACCGCCGACCGGTCATGATGGCCGTATGGATTGTAACGACACGTTGCCGTTTAACTGGCACATAAGTCGCGCACGTCGATAAGTCGCTGCCGGCGGGAATGTTGCGGCGATGCGCGCATGCATCGTGGCCCGACTCACGACAGCGCGGCGCCTGCCCTCGAAGGTCCGAAAACACTGCAGTTGCAGCGCCGCACGCATACGTCGATGATGGGCGACGAGCGGAGGAATGATGACGGACCACACGCCAACACGATCCGGACGCATGGAGGTGATCCGCGGCTGCATGTTCAGCGGCAAATCGGACGCGCTGATCGCCCGGGTCGAGGAGGCCCGTCGTGCAGGGCGTCACGTCGCCGTATTCAAACATGCTTCCGATAACCGATATGACCCGGCCGACGTGGTGACGCACGACCAGCGACACTTGGCCGCCGCGCCGATCGAACGAGCCGCCGAACTCGCCACCGATGCGACGGACGCGGACGTCATTGCAGTGGACGAAGCTCACTTCTTTGACGCCGGCCTGCCCGCTGTCTGCCGACAGCTCGCCGACGACGGCAAGCGTGTCATCCTGGCCGGGCTCGACCGCGACGCGTGGGGCCTGCCCTTCGGGCCTATGCCGCGGCTCGCCGAGCTGGCCGACGAGATCACGACCACGACCGCCATCTGCGCCGTATGTGGAGCGACGGCCTGCCGCACGCAGCGCATAACGCCGATCGGCGAGAGCATGATTGGCGGTGAGGGGGATTACGAACCCCGCTGTGAGAAATGCTTCGTGCCCCCGCCGGCCGAACTGTGGCGGTAGGCGGGGGGTGTGGCCGTTTCTTGCGGCGAGCGTGAGGAATTGTGGCAACACTGGAGGCGCGGTGCGTCTGAATGAGCCGCGGAGCGGCGACGGTATGTAGCCCAGGGCGTGAGCCCTGGGGC
>JAFGKA010000416.1 GCA_016928855.1 Phycisphaerae bacterium | reverse complement strand
TCGCTTCGAAAGCCCTGCTTTTCGAAATCGTAGACATCGGGCAGACCGTCGATTCGCGAGGTCAGGCGCTTCTCCTGCTCCAGGATGTGCATGGCCGCTCGTTTGAGATGGTAATCGTCCGTGACATACGCCGTCAGTGCAAAGAACGGAAAGTTATCCGCGGCGCAATCCCGGCCATTCCAGAACCAACCCCCGTTGATCGTTCGCGGGAACAACCCCGTGGCCGGGTCCACGTGCATCAGCCAACCGTTGGCGTACCGCCGACAGAAGCGAATCGCCTTCTGCGAGTCCTCGCCGTTCTTTCGAGCCGAATCCCAACGGTCTGCCCATCCCGGCCGAACAACAGCCAGGACGATAAGGAGAAACAACGCCGGCTGGACGGCCTTCGCCTCGCGGACGGTCTTGAGCTGATTCGTCATCATACGTACTTCCACAAATGTCGGTACAGCGCATTCTATCGCCAACAGCCGCCCTGTCCCCGGCACACCAAACACGTGCGGTCAAGCCGAACACCTCGGCGCCACCCTCCGCAACGCCGTCACCATGGTCGCGGACAACAGCATCCCGGCCATGGCCGTCTTCCGCAACCGCCAACGCGAGCAGATTCCCCCTGCCATGACTGATAATAGGCATTACAGTGACACACGTTCTTTGTTTATATTAGTGAATAATGACGGGAGCGATCCACATCGTGAAGCCCAAGCCTGGTCAGGTCGAATCCGCGAATCCGGGGGACACCATACCTATTTCTCCGGTTTGTTGGCCTTGCGTCCGCGGTAGGGGGCACCACACCTACTTCCCCCGCGTCTTCGGCTTGCGGCCGGGCTCTCCTGGTTTCAATCGGCGGTCGAGCAGGCTCTCGAGCGTCGCCAAGAACGCCCCGTCGCCAAGTCGGCTGTTTCGTGCCCGTGGAAGGGCGGAGTCCTGGGCGGGTTCCGCCGGCCGCCGCACACTCTCCGGCACAAGGCAATCAAGCCCTGTCCACGGCAGCCGCTTCGCCCTTGTCCTCCGACCGGGGTCTTTCGTTCGTCGGACCCTCGCGAACGAACGGAACATCCGGGCCGATGCGTCGGGGCTACTTCTGCTGCTGACGTGGCGTGCCCATGAAGAAACGCCCCCGGACGCGGAGCGCGGAGGCGTTCTCTGAGTTCACAGCTCGGATGTTTTTCAGGCCCCAGGCAACACGCCGGAGAGAATGGAGCTGAGCAGTGACGTGATGAAATGCATGATCACGCCCGCAAAGCTTTCCTGCAGACCGGCCAGCACGTTCTCGAAAACGGCGCCGAAATCGAACATGGCAAAACTCCTTAGGAAAGACATCTTGTCACCGCCCACGCGGACGGTGGTTACCGTTATCTTGAGCAGCCGGCCAATCGCCCATTGCATTCGTCCTTGACCGGCGCGTCACGGACGGCCGGGGGGCGATTGGTCGCCCCGGGCCGTCGATACCCGAGACGTGTCCGGCTGCGGTTTCTGGGGATTTCGAGTCACTCGCCGTTTGCCGCTTGACGGCGCGGCTTTCGAAACGCCTCCCAGCGTTTGCCATTCAGGGCCGAACAGCAGCTTCCTGACTCCGCTTCGGGTTTTGCCATAGTCCCACTCTGTAGAGAGCGGAGCCCACTGCAAAGCATCAAGCAGCAGTTCGGTGGCGTCGCGTGCCACACGGAAGCCGTCCTCGATTCCGAGTTGGTGCGTGGCGACACCGGTATCCATCAAAGCCCTTGCCCCAAAGGCGAGGCTCCAGAGGGTAAAAGCCAGCTCAGAAGGTCGTTGGTGGTGCTTCAAGTTCAGGTCGCCGGCCTTCAAACCGTCGAGGATAATTCTCATGAGGATGGAGATCAGTTGGCTCTCGCATCTGTACACCCGATCCTCCGAGGAGGAAGCCATCCGTCCGAGCTGCGAGGCGATCCGGATCGTCTGCAGGGCTCGGTAGTGATGCGGATACAGACGGAAGTAAAGTTCCTCTGCCTCTCCCAGGGCAACGACGCGTTCGCGAGAGCGTCCGTTGTATCGATTCGCCCGCTCGAAGAGTTCGATCTGTTTGCAGAGGGAATCAAGAATGCCTCCCGAGAGTACGGCCATAGGATCTGATCACTTTCTGTCAATACGCCTTGAACACGACGAATCGCGCCTGCCTCCCGCCTAGGCCCTGGGCCCGACGCGATCGAATCCACTTCCGCCGGGTACATCGAGACCGCCGGACCATGCCCTGTTCGCCGTTACACGCGGTTCAACTCCGACACCGCGTTCTTGCGACTCCCACTTGCTCAGAGGGAAACGCGACATCGGACCGTGAAGTCCGCACCAGAAAAACAGCGGCCGGAGGGGAAGTGGTCTGTCCCCCATTTCCCTGACGGGGATTACTCCCCTGAGACGGAACGGACGATCACGCAACATAGTGGGCCGGGACTCGGCGAGCGGTCTTATCCCCGGGCCGCTTCGGGATGGGGACCAAGCCTGAAGGCGGCGTACACGCCGAAGGCGAGCAAGCCCGCGATCATCGCCAACACCAGCGTACTGGTGCTCGCGTACCAGACATGCAGATCAACGGTGATCGGGTTAGACAAGAGGAGACGGATAACGAACAAGGTGACGCAGACCGCAAGAAGACCCGCGCGCAGGAGCAGATCCGCAACGGCTACGGCGACGATACCACCGATCAACCAGGAAGTGACCGTAGTAGCCTGAGCGTTCAAGGCCGTGTAAGCCGTCGCGATCAGCACAAAAGTCAGCGTCGCCAGCCACGGGATGCGGATGATCTTGCGGAGGAGCGTCATGAGCATCAGGAAGATCATGGCCCGACCGATGGCGATGCGTAAGGCAAGGGCTGTCGTGCTGGTGATGTATCCGAAACCCACCGGCCTGCCGAGATCGGTGTCCGCACCCGGCAGCCAGAGTGGAGGGGACGGTCGGCCAGCCCAGGCGGAGAGCAGGACGCCACACTGACCGACGACGACGACCGCGACACCAAACGTTATGCCCAGCAGGATATCCCGCCCGAGCAGCGGATCGCGCCCCCGGCCGACCACAATCCGGCTCCAGGACAGCAGAGCATGTGGCCAGAATTTGCGCACGTAAGGCTCGAGGGCAAGGTAGTAGAACCAGACCGCCACCGCGGAAAAACACGCTGTTCGCAGCGCGTTCGCCAGCAGGTCGACATCGATCAGCGGACGAGGAAGAAAACCCTGGCCGGCCCACCACTGCAGCATTTCCACGCCGAAAAGGCAAACCGCCAGACGCGATGCGGCGCGACGATCGCCCAAGCCGAGGCGAAGATTCCGCCATGCAAGGATGAGAGCTCCGACGAACGTGGCCAGGAACATGGGCATCAGCAGCCGAGTCGATTTCATGGCCGTCGAAGCATCGCCCCGAATAGGTCTGTGGGCCGTCGTCGGGATATCAGAGGCGTTGAAGTACACCACCCGCCCCTCCAATGCCGCGGCGCTCACCTGCATGCTTTCGGCGGTGGAATCATCGTGAATGAGTTCCCAGCCCAGCACTTCGTCGGCGAAAACGGGTGGCGGGCTGAAGCGAGCGATCCGTCTGAACTTCTCAAGCTCCAGGCCAGCCTTTGCAAAGATGGTGGCCCAGTTCACCGGTACGGGTCGTGGGCCTGTTTCCGCCGGCCAGACGGGAGGCACCCTGTAAGTCATTAGCTTTCCGGTCGGTTCAAGCCTCACGAAGGCCTCGACCCGCTCGTCGCGGCCGCCGGGAAGGGGGTACTCGTAGAAGACCATCGGGGAACCGCCAATGCCCCCTTGCGATTGAGCCCCGGGTGTGGCTGGGGTGTCGCCCGGGGAATGTGAGAAACGCGGATTGATGAAGAATCGGCCGGAAGTAACTTTGCCGTGGTCGGGCCCGCCGAGGCTTGCGACGATTTCGCGAGCGATTTCATCGAGAACCTCGGGGGGCTTCG
This sequence comes from Phycisphaerae bacterium, assembly GCA_016928855.1. Lineage (GTDB taxonomy): Bacteria > Planctomycetota > Phycisphaerae > UBA1845 > PWPN01 > JAFGKA01. The sequence goes on along the minus strand of JAFGKA010000416.1, from coordinate 6,813 downwards.
TCAGTCCGGCCTGAGCGAAGAGTGTGGTTCTGCCAGCCAAGACCACAGCCAAAGCCAGCCCCGCCACTGATACCGCAAGGCAGATCCGAGCGACAATCAACGGAGGCTTGGAGGCCGCGGAGACGGCCGCGAGCAGTTCCGGCGCCGGGATCTCCCCCGCCGCCAGAGCAGCCGCCAGCGGATCCCCGCCGGGCAGAAGCGCGAGTACCTCGTATACAGAGGATGGCCTGTCTTCCGGGGATTCTGCCGCACACCTCAGGATCGCCTGTTCAAGCGCAGGGTCGACGTCCTCGATGACGTGAGAGGGTGGGACGACTGCTGTTCGCTGTTCGTCTCCATCCGGACCGCGAGCACGCGATGCCTTGCGGCCCGTCAGCATTTCGTAAAGGACCAGGCCGAGTGCGTAGAGGTCACTGCGCACGGTGGCGGCCTTTCCACGCAGAAGTTCCGGTGCCATGTAGCCCGGGGTGCCGGCGGGAATCGGCGTATCACTGCCCGGAGTTACAAGTGCGGCGATGCCGAAGTCCGTGATTCGGACATGGCCCCGCCCATCCAGCATGATATTGGCGGGTTTGAGATCGCGATGAAGAACACCCATGGCGTGGGCAGCCCCCAAGCCATGACAGAGCTGCCTGGCGATGTCCACCACCTTCTCTGCGGTCAGTCTGCCGATGCGTTTGAGCAACGAGGCTAAATCCTCGCCGTCGACGTACTCCATGCAGATGAATGCTTCGTCGTCTGCCCGGCCGATGTCGTAGACTCGGCAGACATGAGGGTTGGTGACGGTCAGCGAAAGACGGGCCTCGTTGTAGAAGCGGGCAAGCCAGACCGGGTCAGTGGCCCGGGATCCAGTCAGGAACTTCAAGGCGACGGTCCGGTGCAGATGCAGGTCTTCGGCACGGTAGACCTCGCCCATGCCTCCTTGTCCGAGAAGGGTCACGATTCTGAAGCGGCCCGCGACAACAGTGCCCGCCACATATCGCGGAGGCCGCCCAGATGAAAGGGGCAGAGGTGTGATGCCCTCCAAGCCGGGTTCCGTGGCAAGCGTTTCGGCCTTGCCGCCAGCAGGCTGAGGCGGGCGCGATCGTTCGAGGACCGTTTCATCGCGATGATACCTGAGGAGCGATTCTACCTCACGCCTGATTTCGGCATCGTCCCCGCACGCCCGTTCGATGAAGGCCTGCCGGGCTGTCTCCGCGAGTTCGCAGGCGGCCAGGAAGAGCTTCTTGACGCGTTCATGACGCTCAGGATTCATGATGCCGGGCTATCTCCGCCCAGTTCGCGGCGCAACCAGGCGCGGGCGATGGTCCATTCGCCCTCGATCGTGCGTTTGGAAAGGCCCAGGAACTCTGCTACCTCGGCCACACTGAGGCCACCGAAAAATCGCAACTCGACGATCGTCGCCTGACGGGAATCGAGCTTGGCGAGCTTGGCCAGAGCCTCGTCAACCGCGAGGACATCCTCGTCGCGCTGCACCGAAAGAGCCAACCCTTCGGCGAGTTGAATCCGGATCCGCCCACCGCCTCGCTTGGCGCGTTTTCGGCCACGGGCATGATCGACGAGAATCCGGCGCATGGCCTGGGCACCGACAGCCAGGAAATGCGTTCGCCCCTGCCAGTCCACCCGGCTCTGATCGACAAGTTTCAGGTAAGCTTCGTGGACCAGCGCGGTGGGTGAGAGCGTGTGTCCCGGCTTCTCGGACTTCAGGTAACGGGCGGCAAGATCGCGGAAGGAGTCGTAGAGCAGCGCGAAAAGCTGTTCGGCCGCGGACCGGTCTCCGGCAGCGAGCTTGTCCATCGCCTTGGTGATCTGAGCCAGATCAGTCGTTGCCATAAGATCCGGTCCTCGGATGCTGAAGGCGGCATCTGCGCGCCTCCATTATGGACCTGGTGGCAGCTGTGTTCAAGGATGGACTGACAGCGTGGTGACTGGCGGGGAAAAGCATAAGGGAGTCGGCGTGGCGCCTATGCGACTCCGCCGGCTCCCCGGACAACCGTCCTCCGTGACCGCAGACACAAGCTCGGGCTCTCTTTGCCTCTGCGGCAGACGATTGACACTTAGACCGCGCCGAGCAAGCCCGTGAGGATCTGCATAACGCTTTCGCATCCGGGGACGGCGGCCGCGAAAAGCGTTCCGCAAGGCAGAGCGATCCACTTGATGGTTCTCTTGAACATGTTCCAACCTTTCTATCATGCGTAGAAGCCGACTGTTGAACCCCGCCCGGCTACGCAACCCGGACGAAGGTCTCGGTGCCGCATCGAGCGGCAGCCTTCCTCATTCACCCTGATACGCGTCGTCTGGGCTGCCCGTCCGCAATGTAATCCGGTATTTCTCGGGGCCGTCGCGGGCGCAAAGACTTGTGAGGGCGCTTGGCTCATGTCGGCCAAGAGCCGGCCGCAGGGCAGGTCGATGCCGGGTCATCAACGATCGATCTTCGCCGGAGTTCAACACACCTCCGAAATTCGTTCATAAGTCCTTGTTTTGCAGGGGGAGCATTTTGGATTTGGGTGTCCCAATGTTGAAGTCAGGAAGCGCATTCTATCGCCAACAGCCCCGCTGTCCCCGACACGCCAAACACGTACGGTCAAGCCGAGCACCTCGGCGCCACCCTCCGCAACGCCGTCACCATGGTCGCGGACAACAGCATCCCGGCCATGGCCGTCTTCCGCAACCGCCAACGAGAAGTGCTGCCGCTGCCCTGATCCGCAGCGACCGCCCTGCGCATCGCAAGCCGCTCCCGTTCAGGTTTTCCACCCCCGCTGGCAACTGACGTGCCGAACAGGATTGAACCTGTCCCGTTTTCTGCGTCCGTTTTGTGCGTCCCAATGAGGTGGGACGCCCTCGATTTGCGAAGGCGTCCCACCGTATAGGTCAGGTCATCGGTCGAAGTTCCGTCTGCTACGGACACGCTGGTGACCGATTCGGACCGTTGAAACAGGAAGCGAAGATGCTGAAGTCCACCAAGTCCACATCCAGGTCGGACGCGAAGTCGAGGCAAGTGCACACTAGCTCCGGGCTCGCATACGGCCGATTCGGACCGTTGAAGCACGCCGAGAACTGGCCGAAGTCCGCCAGGTCCACGTCGCCGTCGCCGTCCGAATCCTGCTGCGGAGTGAAACACGGGGTGATGTTCGGGCGGGAATACACCATGTCGTCCAAACAGTAGTTCTGTTGATTTGTTCCCCCTCCTCCTATCAATCTGACGGAGGTGAAGGGAGTATCAGAGGTAAATCCCCAGAATCCGCCACCGTAGCTATTGGGAATGGTTCCCACATAGAGGGAGAGGTCGGCGATGTAAACCAGCAAGCTATTCCCGGAGCCTCCAGGACCGCCCAAAGTCCAGTTTCCGCCATATCCGGTTATCTCGGGGACGAAGCTCCAGGTGGTCATAGGTTCATTCTGGCTCCCAGAAGCCAGAACATCTTGGTAACACTCCAGAGTAGGGTTGATATGTCCAGATTCGGTAGACACAAAGCTCACCCCAGGGTTCAGTTGACTGTTGGCAAAACCCTCCGTCAGGAACTGTCCACCCACGGCGTTCTCCCATTCGGTTTTGTCGGTGTAGACCGTAACCGTCGCCGCGCCGACCGTGGTCGCCCAGGAAGTAAGTATCACCAACGTCGCGCCCAACACAGCTAGTTTTCGCACAGTCACTCCTCCGAACGGGTACTGCATCGCATCAAGCCAACATTTCAGGGCTCGCTCTTGGCTGGCAATTGCCGCCAGCGGTCCGGTCCCGCTAAACGCAATTATAGCGCGCTGCGGCCGTTTGCCCAGGTGCGTGACCGTCAGATTCGGAACAGCGGGACGGAAGCGAACACCGCACGGCGATGCCACCGCAAGTGCTCGGCACTACTGCAACGCTTTAAATAGACCATTATTACTGTGAATTCATCGCGGCAATCTGCCTATTTGCCCCAGACTTCCCCAAAACTGCGTTTTTCGTTTGCGATGGGGGATCGGGCCGGGTATCATCACCTGATACGGCGTATCGACGCCGAGGGGGGGTTTTCGTCTCGTTGCCCCCCGCGCGCGTTTTCTGACCTTTCTTCTTGGAGCGGAAACATGCCTCATCTGTGCCATTTCTCGCGAACGGCCTTTGTCGCCTCCGTGGCCTGTTTGTTTGCAGCCGTGCCGCTGACGGCAGCGGAGGTCATTGTCGACAATACCGACGCCGGCTTCAGTGTGCTGTCCGGAACTTGGAGCACACGGACGGCTGCCAGCGGCGAATACGGCGCGAACTATGCGCGTGCGAGAACCGCCACGAGTGCTTCGGGCCAGGTGCAGTGGCAGCCGACCATCCCGACAGCCGGGGATTATGAGGTGTTCGTGTGGTACCCTTCCGGGGATGGCACGCACATCACGGACGCGCGGTACAGAGTCTACTACAACGGCGGCAACCAGGCCGTAACCATCAACCAGACGACCAACTTCAGCCAGTGGGTCTCGTTGGGCACATACAACTTCGCGGCCGGTTCGTCCACAGACGGGCGGGTAACCTTGACCAACCAGGCGGGCACAAGGAACCTGTATGTCTTTGCTGATGCCGTACGCTTCTACAATACGGAGCCCGTCAACTTGACCATGGCCGCCAGCCCGGGCGGTGCGGGCAGCACTTCGCCGACGATCGGCGGACCGTACACGTACAACCAGGGCGAGGTCGTCAATATCTCGGCGACACCGGCGGGCAACTACGCATTCAGCCACTGGACGGTTTCGGCTGGATCACAGGTGGCGAATCCCACGTCGGCCAGCACTACCGTAACGATGGACGTGACCAAGACCGTCACGGCGGTGTTCGTCCCGATTTCACTAACCATGGCGGTCAGCCCGCCCGGCGCCGGCACAACGGTTCCGGCCGTCGGAGGACCCTACAACAAGAACCTCAACGAAGTCGTGAGCATCTCCGCGACGGAAAACGGGGGATACACGTTCAGTCACTGGACGGTCTCGGCCGGTTCCGCGGTGGCGGATCCGAACTCGCCCAGCACGACAGTGACCATGGATACGGCCAAGACGGTCACCGCGGTATTCACCACGCCTACACCACCGGAGTTCCGGGCATTCTGGGCCGACGTGTTCCACTATGGGTTGCAGACGGCCTCGCAGGTCGATCAGATGATCGCGCTGGCGGTGCAGGGCAACTACAACGTGATCATCCCCGAGGTGCTGGCGTTCCACGACAATCAGGTCGGCTCGCACGGGGCGTACTGGCGGTCGAACATCGTGGCGCGCTCTACGTACGTGACCGAGTCGTTTGATCCGCTGGCCTACATGTGCGAGCAGGCGCACGCGAACGGTCTCGAGTTGCACCCGTGGCTCGTCGCCTTCCGCTGCTCGTCTGTCTGGCCGCCGGTCGGCAACGCGTATCTCGCCGCTCACCCGGAGTGGCTCAAGGTGCCCAAGGCCGCGATCGGTACAATTGCGCCCGTCGGCAGCTACTATGAGTTCGATCCGGGCTCGCCCGATGTCCAGGATTATCTTGCTTCAGTGGTTCGCGAGCTGCTCACGGACTATCCGATCGACGGTATCCACTGGGACTACATCCGCTCCACGAACCCAGACTCCGGTTATCCATCAGACCTCAACTACGCCAACTCGGGGCTCAAGCGCTTCCAGCGGATCTACAACCGCAGCGACGTGCCGAACGCCACCGGCGATGCGCAATGGGACGACTTCCGCCGGCGCAGCATCACCGAGCTGGTTCGGCGAATCCGGTGGGAGATTCCGCTGATCACGAGCAATCCGCGCCAACCCGTGCGGCACAGCGCCTCGGTCGTGACGTGGTATCCGTGCAGCACGAACTTTCACAACACCCGGCCTTACTACGAGGTATTCAGCGACTGGGAGTACTGGCAGTCCGAGGGCTACCTCGACAGCCCGGTCCTCATGGCCTACTTCGACGAAGACGGCAGCTACGACCAGACTTATCGCGACTGGGTAAACAACACCATAAACCTCTGGCGCTATAACCGCCAGGTGGTCATCGGGCCCGGCATCTACATGAACTCCTTTGCCAACAGTGTTATCCAGTTGTTGTACGCGCGCAACGCCGGCGCGGACGGGCTCTCCACCTATTCGTATGGCACGACGAACGATACGGGCACCACGTGGACCGACTGGTATCCGTACGTGGCGGCGAACTTGTTCACGGCGCCGGCACCTGTGCCTTCAATGCCCTGGCGGAATCCGGCCACCGCGACCGAGGGTACGCTGTATGGGCGGGTCACGGATGCGGGAGTACCCGTGGATGACGCGACCGTTCAGGTCGGCGCGCTGCCGACGATCCAGACTGACGGCGGCGGGTACTACGTCGTGACCCAGATCCCGGCAACCGCCGGCGGCACGAACTACAGCGTGACGGCGAGCAAGACAGGCTACACGCCGGTCACGCACAGCAGCGTACAGGTCGTCGCCGGCGATGTCCGGCGAGACGATCTCGACTTCAGCAGTAGCTGCGTTTCGCCGAGCATCACGGCCCAACCCGTCGCGCAGAACGTCTGTGCCGGCACCAACGCCTCGTTCACCGTCGCGGCAACGGGCGATGCGCCGTTGAGCTATCAGTGGCAGAAGAACCAGGTCGACCTGAGCGATGGGGGGCATTACTCGGGCGTGACCACGACGACGCTCGCCATTACGGGCGCGGATGCCGGAGATGTGGCGAGTTACCGCTGCGTGGTGACCAATGCGTGCGGCAGTGCCACCTCCAACGAGGCCGCGCTTACGCTCAAGGCCGCCACGGTGATCACGGAACAGCCCGAGTTGCAGAACGTATGCCCGGGCGCGACTGCGGTCTTCACCGTCGCCGCGACG
>JAFGKA010000415.1 GCA_016928855.1 Phycisphaerae bacterium | reverse complement strand
GTTCCGCACGGTGCCGGTCAGCGTGCCTTGCGACGCCGTCACGTTGATGGTCCACGTGATCTCCGGGCCGAACCAGGTCACGCCCTCACGCACGAGCTTGTACTTCTCCGTGTAAGTCCCGGGTGTCGTGGGCGCCTTGAGGATAAACGTGAACCGGCCAATGTTGCCGTTCGTGACCTCCCACTGATCGACCTCGGTCGGACGGTTGCAGCTATCCCAGTTCGGCGTGTTGCAGAAGGGGCTGGAGCGATCCTGCGGACTGGACGTACCGAGGAATGTCTCGTCGTGGTGCCAGGCCTGCGTGCCGGTGTTCGTGAACTCGGCCCAGACGACCGCGGTTTGCCCGGCTTCAATGCTTGATGGATACGATTGGGCGTGATAGTTCGCCGCCCAACTTGGCGTTCCTCCGCTGTTCACGAGGTCCATATACGTACTCCACGGCAGCGGGCCGGGGCACGATGTTGAGCTGTAGGGCACTTCGTTGTGCCCTACGACGTAGGTGCGGGTCTTGGGCATGCCATAGAGGTTGCAGAAGTAGCGACACGCGGTTGCGGACACCACCAGCATGGGCGCCGAGGAACTGGTCGGCCAGGGATTGGACGGGGTTGCTTCGTGCTCGATGCCGATCGAGCGGGAGTTCCAGTATCCGCAGTGCCATGCCTTGTAAGCAATCCGTACCATCTGGGTCAACTCACCGTCACTCTTGCGGATAACGAAGTGGGCGCTGACGTTGGAAGCGGGGTTCTTGAACCAGGAGATGGCGCCGGCATATGTGCCCACGCCGACCCAGTGGTTCACCCAGCGGTCAATCGCGGCGCCGCGAGAGGTCGAGTAGTTGGATGAATCGGCGGGATTCCAGATCGCCGGGCCGTAATCCGTCGACATGATGACTTCCGGCTGTTGCACCGGTCCGCCCACCAGGCCAGGCCCCGAATCGAGGTTTACCGGCGTTGGTTCGAGCACGATCGTCATTCCGAGACTGTTGGTAGCCTCGACGCCTTCGGCGATGACCCGGTAGTACTCGGCCGCCTGCTTGTGCTGCACATCCACGTGTAGACCGCTGGCCAGCTTAAGCGCCTGATAGTAATCCTCGATGGTGGCTGGTTCTCCAACCGTATTCGCCGCATAGGCGGCAAGCAGCGCCGCAAAACCACGGATGTTGGCAATGGCGTCCGCTTTCAGCTCGTCCACCGTATAGCCCGTGAGCGTAGCCGCTTCATCGAGCGTCTGACTGCCGTCGTTGTCTACCAGGTGCATGATGCCATATCCGCCGTCGATCGTCGGACCGGTGTGGATCCAGCGAGATTCGACGAACGCCACCGCGCGCAGGATCACGGCGGGGACACCGTAGTCGATTGCTGCCTGTTCGAAAGCTGCTTCCAGGGTGGCTTGGTCGGGGTGCGTTGCGGCTGGTGCAACGGGCTCCGGTTCGGTGGGCCACGTCTCGGCCTGTGCCAGAAGAGGACACAACAGCAGCACGCTGCATGCGATCATGCCTACCAGCCCCAGCCTCGTTTTGAATGTGTCAGCATACATCAGTTTGGTCCTCCATTTGGTGTGGCTGCTCGTTTCGTTAGTCCGCCGCCTGCGCCACGGTCCCGAGTCCGCAGCTTCCTTGCCCTGAAAACCAGTATCCGGCTCTGCTCCCTGTCTGCCACATACAGGGAACCATTGGAATCGAAATCCATGCCTGTCGGGAACCACAGATTGCGCGCCCCCGTGATCCCCATGCCGCGCTGATTGCGCGTGAACGAGCCGAACTGGCCGTACACCGCGGAGGCGGCATCGTCCGTCGAGCCGAGATCGGCGTACCACAACAGGCGGCAGTTGGCCGTATCCGCCACGAAGAGGCCGGCTTGCCAGAACGTGACGGCCTCCGGCCCGCTCAGGCTTCGCGCCGTGCAGCCGCCCAGGTTGTCGCGATCGCTGCTGAAGTCGTTTTTCTGTCCGAATACCCTCACAGCCTTGTTCGGATCCGCGGCGCGCGTGTCGAACAGGAGTACGCGGTGATTGTTCGTATCGGTAGCCGCGAGCCACCCGTCGGCACGGATGTCGAGACCGAAGGGATACGAGAACGTATCGGCGCGGACGCCGATGCCGCCGTATTCCTCTCCTCGCGTGAAGTCGCCCTGCTGGCCCCAGACCGCGTCGGCCGCGCCGTCCGTCTGAATCGCCCGGTCATAGCGCAGAATTCGGTGGTTCCGTGTGTCTGCGACGTACAGGTTGCCGTCGCCATCGACCGCGACGCCCTCCGGCCGGTTCAGCGTACGCGCGGAGATACCCCCGCGGTTGGCTTCGCTGGACTTGAAATCCGGTTGTCCGAAGACACGGTCCGCGATCGCGTCTTTCTCGAACGGGGCGTCGAACCAGAGCACACGGTTATTCTCGCGATCGACTACGAACAGGCCGCCGTTGGCGTCCACAGCGACGGCCGTCGGCATCGACAATGAGGCTGGGCCGCAACCCGCATCGTTCGACCATACGTCGGGTTGTCCGATGACGATCGTGCACGGGGTTTCCGAATTCAGATCGTGGGTAGAGCCGTACCCGAGAACGCGGTTGTTGTATGCGTCGCAGACGTAGAGACGATTGGGCTGGGTCGAGCGGTCGATGGCCACGTCTCGTGGACTTGCCACGCACAGAGCGTCCACGAGATTCTCGGTTCCGTGGCGCAGGTCGATTTGCCCGATGACCTGATCCGCGTTGCGATCGCCCCGGACGCCGTCCTGGAAGGCGAGAACACGGTTGTTGTCCTGATCCGCTACCCATAACACGCCATCGGGTGAGATGGCCATACTGCTCGGATGCGCCAGCGAGCTGGGGCCCAGTCCTCCGGCGTTCGGCGTGGCGCTGTGCAGATTCGTGCCTTGCCCCCAGAGGCCGACCGGCTGGGTGCGTTTCGCGTCCGTCAGGTCAAACAGCAACAGTCGGCTGTTGCCTGTGTCGGCCACGAGAAGGCCTCCTGCCGAGGCGCCGGCGGTGAATGCGGCAGGAGCTAATCCCGTCGGGAATTGAAATCGGAACGGCGAGCATCCACGTTCGGCGTTTGTGAAGGAGCCGTCCTGGCCGAGGACGCGGCTTGCGGCGCCGTTGTTTTCCGGTGGGTTGTCGAAGATGAGAATGCGGTGGTTCCCACTGTCCGCCACGACAAGATGATTTCCGAGTATCGCCACGCCCATGGGGGCCTGAAACGAGCCGGCGCCGAGGCCGCCGGCGTTGGCGGCAGCGGAGGTGAAATCGGGTTGTCCGAGCACGATGTCCGCGATGCGGTCCGTCTCGATGGGATTGCGATAACACAGGACGCGGTTGTTGCCTGTGTCGGCGACCCACAGGTCGTTCGTCCGTGGATCGATGCAGATCGCGTGGGGTGCCGCCAGCGAGCCTGCGGAAATGCCTCCGTTATTCGGCTCGAACGAGTCGAAGTTGTCCTGCTGGCCGAATGCGCGGTCGGCGATTCTATCGGTGTCGAACGGGCGGTCGAACAAGAGGATCCGGTTATAATCGGCGTCGGCCACGTAAACGTTTCCACGGCTGTCCACCGCCACCGAGGCGGGCGTGAAGAGTCGTTCTGGACCGGCCTCCTCTTCCGTGAAAAAGCCGCTATGCAGGTCCGGCTGCCCGAGGACAAGGTCGGCCGCGACGGGCCTCGCGCCGGCGAAGGGCGTCCGGTAGCCGAGGATGCGGTGATTGCCGCTGTCGATCACGTAGAGACGGTAAGGTCGGACGGATGTGTCCACCGCGACTGACGACGGTTGCACGAGCCCGCGGGCGTCGGTACGGCTGGCGAAAGGATAGCGCATGTCGCTCTGGCCGAGGACGACGTCCGCCGTGTCGTCGGGAATGGCGTCCTCAGTGTTGGCAAGCTCTACTGCGTGGTCCGCTACTGTGATTTCCGCCACAGAGGCGGTGGCGCATACGGCCAACACAAGAAGGAGGACGCACGGCATTCTATCCTTGCCTCCAACGGACGGTGACTTGGCTTCTGCCCCGACGTTCCAGAGTGGCTGTTCGCCGGCCCCGGAATCGCGGGTCGCCCGAAACGGTGCGAGCATCGTAACCGACGTCTGAGCGGGTTGGCGCCCGCGCAATCACGTCGCCCAACAGAGCGGACGTCTCCCCCCCCCATCTTGTCGGTTGTCCAGGCGTTTTGGCCTGCCCCGCACGCCGCCTATTGGCAGGCTGGCGGCCGATTCGGTCCATTGAAACAGGCCGCGAACATGCCGAAGTCGGCCAGATCCACATCGTTGTCCTCGTCAAAGTCACAGATGAAGCAACCTGGACTGGGATACGGTCGGTTCGGGCCGTTGAAGCATGCCTGGAACGTACTGAAGTCCGTGAGATCCACATCGTTGTCGAGGTCGAAATCGCCCGGTGCCGGAAGCGTCAGCGACGCCTCGTCGGATGCGACACTGCCACAGTCGTCGGTGACGATACAGCGGTAACTGGCGACGTCGCTGTTGCCGCAGCCGGTGATCTCAAGCGTGGCGAACTGCTCACCGGGCATATCGTCGCCGTTTTTCTGCCACTGGTACGCGAGCGTGCCGGCGCCGGAGCCGGCAACCGTGAACGTGGCGGTGCCGCCGCGCGCCACCTGCTGCGATTGAGGCTGCGTCGTGATCTGCGTCGCCGCCTTGAGCGTCAGGGGGGCCTCATCCGAAGGGATGCTTCCGCACCCGGCGGTCACGACGCAACGGTACGAGGCCGCATCGCCGGCAGTGACGGGGTCGATCTCCACGGTGGCCGTCGTTGCGCCGAAGACGTTCCCGCCGTCGCTCAGATCGTCGCCGTTCTTCTGCCATTGATACGAAAGGGCGCCGTCACCCGTAGCCGTGACCGTGAATGAGGCGGCCGCGCCCTCACATACATCCTGAGCCATGGGCTGAGCCGTGATGGCCGTCGCAGCTTTGAGCGTCAGCGTCGCCTGATTCGAATTCGTGCTGCCGCCGGCGTTGCTGACCACACAACGGTATTGCGAGACGTCACCAGTGGCCACGTTCGAAACGGCCAGGGCCGCCGTCAGGGCGCCGGAGATATTCCCGCTGTCGGTAAGGTTGGCGCCGTTTTTCTGCCACTGATAGGTGAGCGTTCCGGTACCACTCGCGGCGACAGTGAAGGTTGCGGTGTCGTCGGGGCAGACGTTCTGCGCTGTCGGGTGCTGTGTGATTGTCGGCGGTGCTGGTGCGCCGCGCCACTCCCATTTCACGGCGTCGGCATACATGCTCCCGCTCACATCGATGTTTAGATTGTTTACGTCGACCTCTCCGACGTCCGTGCCGGCGTTGAACGTGAAGATTCCCAGCGAAACCCATGTATTGGCGGCGGCTGCCTGATCAACATTCACGTCGGTGACGCCGCCGGCATGCGAAATCCGATGGAGGATCGGGCTACGACGATTGGAGTTGGCGGCCCAGGTGGCGAACACTTCGTATGGGCCGGCGAGAGCGAGGTTGGCCTTGAAGAACGCGTGCTTTTCCCCCGCAACCGAGCGATAGGTGCTGCCGTACCTTGCGCCGATGCCGCCAGTGACACCGGGCGCACTGCTCTTGCCGGTGGTGTCAGCCCATGTGCCGCTTTCGCTGTACTTGGCGAAGTTCTGCCCGCCCGAACGGCTCTCCACCATGAACACGGTGGGGGCTAGCGTAAGGGAGGCCGCGTTGGATGTGGCGCTGCCAATCGGGTTGGTCACCACGCAACGATAACTTCCCTGGTCGCTGCCGTCCGCATTCACGATCTGGAGATTCGTCGAGGTGGCGCCGGAAATCTTCCCGCCATCGGCCAGGTCGCCGCCGTCTTTCTGCCATTGATACGAAAGCGGCGCGTCGCCGACGGCCCCCACGGTAAAGCTGGCGGTGCCGTACGGTGCGATCGTCTGGTTCGACGGATGCAGCGTGATGATTGGCGGCAGCGGTCCGCCTCCGCTGACATCCACCTGCTTCGTCAGCGTGGGGCCGAACCAGGCGACGCCGTCACGCACCATCCGCCAATCCGTGATATACGAGCCCGGAGCGGCCGGCGCGACCATGGTGAAACTGAACGTATAGGTATTTCCGGGGCGAACCTCGCCGGAGATATTCACGCGGTTGAAGGCGGTGAAGGGGTCGCTGTCGCCGACGGCACCCAGCCGGAAATTGCGGGCGTTGGACCACAGCACACCGCGGTTGCGGAACGTGATGCTGACCGGATAGGCAAGTCCGGCTCCCATGACGGGTGGAATTGTGTCACTGACGTATTCGCACGAGTACTTGTCCCATGTGGGCGAGGTGCCGAAGTATTCACAGATTCCCTTGTAGAGGCCCCACTGCGAGACCGATCGGAAGAAATTGTCTACGAGATACAATGCGTCCTTGTCACAGCGGTCATGGAACGCCAGTTCGATCAGAATCGCCGGTCGGTCGGGGATGCGAATCTCGCCGAAGCCGCCCGCGGAGTCCTTGACGCCACGGTTCGCCCAGCCCGCGTCGTACATGTCACGAATCGCATTCACAATGTTGTTGTTGGCTGCCAGTGCGAGTGTGTAGCTGTTGGCCTCGTGTGCCGGGTGCTCCATGGCCGTATCGCGGAAGGTTTCAGTGCCCGTGCCGCCGGCCGCATTCGTGTGGTGTGCGATATAGATGTGTGAGCCGCGGTAGTCGGCGAAGAGTGGACGGGCTCGGATGTCGTCGCTGACGCGGCTGACCCCGCCCATATCGCTCGAGCAGATGCCGCTTGAGCTGGCGTAGACCGAGCAGGGCAGCCCGGCCTGTCGGAGCCAGGAATACGCCGCCATCTTCCACCAGTGCAGGCCCGTATCGCTCTGGCAACACGTGCTCTCGGTCAGGGTTCGCGGGACGTGCACCGTCGCGCCATCCTGCACCAGGTACTGATAGAGGAACTGCATCAGGCGGATGCTGTTCGTGTCTTCCAGCACGGCTTCGCCGAAGCCGCAGGGATCCGAACGCTGCCAGTACCAGCCGGAGCCGTTCCAGAACCGGCCGTGCGACGGCCCGATCGTGATGTTTCGTCCCCCCAGCCCCATGGGAGCGGGCTCGATCGCCAGGCGGTCTGGCGCCGCGGGCCACGTGTCGAAAACGACGGGCTCGAGATACGAAGCCAGCAAGGCATTGTCACAAGTCAGCCGGATCGCGAGCACCCAGGCGAAATCGCCCAGTGTCGTGCGGAACTGATCGAAGATCGCGAGCAAGGCCGCTTCATCCAGGCCGGTCAGGATTTCCGGTGAAAGATCGACCGTGACAGTATCCTCCGCTGCATTCAGCGATACGACGGTCACGCTGGTCGGGATGTTCGAGGTGTACCCCTCCTGGATTTCCTGTGCGGTGGGTCCGTTCACCAGCGCATACACGGCCGCTTCCAACTCGGTCAGGCCGTCCGGAACCAGGCGTTCGACGGGCTGGAGTCGTCCGTCACGCTCGAAGACGACGCTTACCGTGGTGGCGTGATTGACTCGCGTTGCGATTGCCAGAACGGCCACTGCGATTCCGATTGTGGCGGATTGCCGGATCATGCTTCCGTACCTCCAACGCGCCCGCAGGCGGTCGTGAAGAGAAATGAGAGCGAACGGACGATGCCCCCGAGGGCGGTCCATGCGTTGCCCACGGCCGCCCCGAAGGAAAGAAATGCGATATCGCATATCCAGAAGCAGCCAAGGCTCAACAATCCCCTCAGATCTTACCGGGGCCGACCGTCACGGTCAACGACAAACGGCCTCATTGTGCCAAGGATTTACACTTCGCGAAGGTTGTTTCGCCCACGGCGTGGCAGTGTGTTATACTCCCGGCCTTTCTGGCTTCGCTTAAATGGAGGCGGCTACGCGAATGGCGACGGATATCAAGGGCAGGGCGATTATCGCGCAATCCGGCGGGCCGACGGCGGTGATCAACGCCTCGGCGTGTGGCGTGATTCAGACGGCTTTGGCACACCCGAAGACGTTTACCGGCGTCTACGGCGCCCACAACGGGATCCTCGGCGTACTACGAGAGGAACTGTTCGACCTGGGCTCCGAACGCCCCGAGGCTATCGAAGCGTTGCGTTGGACACCCGCCGCGGCCCTCGGCTCATGCCGTTACAAGCTCAAGAGCCTCGAAAAGGACCGGGCCGACTATGAACGCATCGTTGAGGTCTTCAAGGCACACGAGATCCGATTCTTCTTCTACGCTGGCGGAAACGACTCGATGGACACAGCCGACAAGGTGGCTCGCCTTGCGGCCGATATGAAATACGACCTGATCGTGGTCGGCGTGCCGAAGACTGTCGACAATGACCTCGCCGAGACGGACCATTGTCCGGGCTACGGCAGCGTCGCCAAGTACCTCGCGACGTCTGTCATGGAGGCGGGAAAGGATACCGAGGCCCTCTATACGACGGACACCTGTACGATTGTCGAGTGCATGGGGCGGAACGCCGGCTGGATTGCCGCTTCGACGGGGCTGGCCAGCCGATGCGAGGAAGATGCTCCGCACCTGATCTACCTGCCCGAGTTCCCGTTCAGCGTGGATCGTTTCGTGGCCGACGTGAAGGATTGCGTCAAGCGGCTCGGCCTGTGCGTTATCGCGGTGGGCGAAGGCCTCCAGGATGCCGATGGCAAGCCAATCGCTGCCGCCTCGGGCCAGTTTGCCAAAGATGCCTTCGGGCACGTCCAGTTGGGCGGGGTGGCCGAGTCTCTGCGGGTGGTTGTCGAGGCCGAGGTCGGCATCAAAGCCCGCACCAACAAGGCGGGCACGTTCCAGCGGGCCGCGATGCACTGGGCCAGCCGGACGGACTCCGACGAGGCCTACAGGGTCGGCCAGGCTGCGGTTGAGGCGGCTCTGGCGGGGACATCCCGTAAGATGGTGACCCTGGTCCGCCAGGGTTCCGGGGCTGCCGACTACGGATGCACCACCGGATTAGCCGATCTATCTGTCGTGGCCAACGGCGAGAAGCCGTTGCCGCGAGCTTTCGTGAACGAGGCGGCCAACCACGTCACGGACGCATTCCGTGAATATGCGCTGCCGCTGGTCCGCGGGGAAACCCCCGTCGAACTGGCCCCGGACGGGTTGCCGGTCTTCGTTCGGCTTCGCAAACAAGCGGTATCGCAAAGGACGGGGCGGCCGTACTCGACACGCTAGGCCTCTTTCGCGCATAATGGGGGCCGACAATCTGGCCGTGCGACCGAAAGGCGCGTGTGCAGCGGGTTCCGGGCGTCGATCATTGATCCATACGCATCCGGACTCATAAACGTTATTTCTTTTTCATCCGGAACCACGCATGCTCCGCTTTTCAGTTTATGATAACGGTGACGCCTCGGGGCGTATCAGCATCGACGGTGCCTATCTCGTGGGCAGCGACGGAGTGCCGCTCCGCGCCGAGATCGAGGCGCGGGATGGCGA
The DNA here is from genome assembly GCA_016928855.1 of Phycisphaerae bacterium. Classification (GTDB taxonomy): domain Bacteria; phylum Planctomycetota; class Phycisphaerae; order UBA1845; family PWPN01; genus JAFGKA01. The sequence continues at coordinate 2,792 of JAFGKA010000415.1, read as the reverse complement.
GATCGTCTGCACCAAACGGGCGCCCGGGCCGGCCGGTCTGGCGGTGCTCTGGCCCGTGAAGGGAGGCGGGCGGCTGCTGTTGGAGAGTGCGCGCCTGCCCGAGCAGGACAAGCCCTATAACCTGCATCTCGAACTCGCCCGTGGCCGTCTCATGCGGATCGATCACAAGCGTGAGGACTGGGGGCTCTTCGACTTTCCCGGCGTTGACCCGATCGATACTGAGCTTAGGCGCGCGCGCGACCTCTTCGTCCATGCCCTGCAGAGCGATGATCCCCGGCAAGCGGCCGCCTATGCCGACGACGCACTCCAGACGGCGGTGGTCGCCGGGGAGCGGCTGAGCCTGTTCCACGCCGACATTTTTCTGACCCGACGTCGCCAGACCCATGCGTTCAATCGCCGGCCGCTTGGTTGCGTGCTGGACCCGGCCAACACCTCCGATGCCTACCGGCAGCGCATCCGCGAGGCGTTCGATTTCGTGCATCTTCCGATGCTCTGGCGGCACATCGAGCCGAAGGAGCAGGAGATCAACTGGCGGTCGGTCGATGCCTGGGTCGAATGGCTCAACCGCCACAAGGTGCCGATCATGGCCGGCCCGCTCGTGTCGTTCCAGGACGGCCACCTGCCTGACTGGCTGTTCATCTACGAGCACGACTACGACGCGATCCGGAATCTGATCTTCGAGCATGTGCGGCGCGTCGTCGAACGCTACGGCAAGCACGTGCAGCGGTGGGTGGTTGTCAGCGGGATTCATGCGGCCAACACGCTGCATTTCAGCTTCGAGCAACTGATGGAGCTGACTCGCGTCGGCGCTACGCTGGTCAAACAACTCGCGCCGCGGTCCACGTCCTTGGTGGATCTGACGGCGCCCTGGGGCGAGTACTACTCTCGTAATCAGCGGACGATCCCACCGATGCTTTATGCGGATATGGCCGTGCAGAGTGGCATCGGCTTCGATGCGTTCGGGATGCAGTTTCAGTTCGGCCCTGGATTGGACGGGATGTTTGTTCGCGACATGTTCCAGATTTCGAGCATGATCGACCGGATCGGCAACCTCGGCAAGCCCCTGCACATCACGGGGGCGCAGGTCCCCAGCGCGGTTGCGGCGGCCGACGGCGGCGTGTGGCGGCAGAGCTGGAGTGAGGAGGTCCAGGCGCGCTGGCTTCGGGAGTTCTTCCACACGGCGCTCAGCAAACCGTTCGTCGAGACGATCACCTGGCGGGATCTGGCGGACGATGCGAGTCTGGCGGTCATACCGAGCGGCGGGCTCATCCGGGCCGACTACAGCCCCAAAGCGGCCTTCGAAGCGCTGCTGAGCCTGCGCCACGATATTCTCGGGGCAGCCCGCAAACCGCCTCGGCAGGTCGAGGCTACGTAACCCGGACGGATCGTGCCGTGAATCAGGAAGCGGGCTGCGCGGCACGCCGCGATGGCTCGCGTGCTGTCGTGTTTGCGATGGCGGCGCGCTTGTGGCCCTGCGTGGGGAGGCGCCAATACGCGATCAGTGCGAGCGCGCCGAGCGCCGCCAGGCCAATGTTCTCAATCAGCTTCAACCAGCCGACCGGAGAGTCGGTTCCGCAGCCGCAGCGGATGTCGAGGCCCCGGTACATTGCCACGCCGATCATCGTGTTGAAGGTGACCAGCAGCCCCCAATGAATCGCGAGGGATTCGACGACCCAGACACCCGAGATCAGAACGAGGCCCACCACGATCTCCAGCCAGGGTAGCACAATCGCGGCCGGGTGGATGACCCAGTAAAACGCGCCCAGTCGGTAGTTGCTGATCTCATCGCGGAACAGCTCGGCGCCAAGCAGGCTGAGACTTCCGTTGTCCCCGATGTCGAGGCCGACGGCTTTGATGACGCCGGTGTAGAGGAAGAACCCACCCAATGCCCACCGGGTCAGGCGAAAGAGCCACAGCCAAGCCGTCCTCCGGGTCACATCACTCCTCCACCGGCATCGTGTTGTCTTTCATCCAGTCCTGCCAGCCGCCATGATAGAGCTTCACATTTGTGAACCCCGAATCGGTGAGCATGTCGTATACCTCCCGGCTTTCTTCGCACTCGGCGCCGCCGCAGTAGACGATGATCAGGCTGTCCATCGCCGCCATCCCGAAAATCTCGCCTGCCCGCTCAAATCGGGAATGAGCCGGAAAACTCCGCGCGCCTGGAATATGTCCGTTGAAGTAGTTTTCTTCCATGCGGGCGTCAATAATCACGGCGCCCTCGTCGATCGCGGCGAGAACCTGCTCTCGTGTGACGTCGGCTTCCACCTGTTGCGTTGTGGGCGGCGGATAGATCGCATCGTGCGAGACAACCCATGGCAGTCCACTTGGGCGCACCGCGTTTACGGCCGTTGCGGTGGCAACGGAAATCAGCAGCAACAGCACGATCCGTCCGCAGAACCGTTTCACGGCGTGCCGCCTCCCGGTGCCGCGTTGCCCGGCCGGGCCGGCCGCGTCGCCGCCGCGCTGCGCGCTGTCGGATAGGGCAGAATCTTCGTCGTGAACTTCGGGAAGTCCACGTCATCCGTGATCAACGTGACGCTTTCTCCCTCGGGTCGCAGCACCATGTCCTTTGGTACGGTTACCCACACCTGAATCGTGCGGCCATCTTCGCCCTCGGGCGAGTCGACCGAGGTCAGCAGTCCCGGGTCGGACGTCTGCACATCGAGGACGTGGACCGGCGTTTTTCCGGCGTTCCGGATCGTGATCAGTCGCTTGGTGTCGCGGGGAGCCGGGGTGTGGATATGCAACTGGTTCGGCCCCGCCGTGATGCGCGGTTGAACCGCAGCGTG
>JAFGKA010000414.1 GCA_016928855.1 Phycisphaerae bacterium | reverse complement strand
GGCACCTTCGGCATGCCATAGACGACGCATGTTGCCTCATCTTGCGTGACGATGGTCGCGCCACGCCGCTTCAGAAGCCGGCATCCGAGCGTGCCATCGCTGCCCATGCCTGTCATGATGATTCCGAGCGCGCTGGCGCCGTAAACATTGGCCACCGAACGAAACAGATAATCCACGGACGGTTTGCAGCTGTTTTCCGGGGGATCATCGGTGATTCTCGCCACGACACGGTCGTCGGCACGTTCGACCCGCATCTGTTTGCCGCCGGGAGCGATCAGGACGTGGCCAAGCTCGACGGCTTGGCCGTCGTGCGCCTCGCAGACATGCAGGGCGCATTTTTCGTCCAGGCTCTCGGCCAGTGACTTGGTGAACATCGGCGGCATGTGTTGAACGATCAGCATTCCCGCGGCGAGGTCGGCCGGCAGCATGGGCAGCATGGTCGTCAGCGCCTGGGGGCCACCTGTCGAGATGCCTAGCGCGACGACGGTCGGCTTTGCATGCGGAGCCATCGCTAGGCGCTGCATCCGCTCTGCCACATCCGTTCGCGGTGGCAGCGGTGGCTTCGATGGGACCGCATCCGCTAGAATCCGGTGGATCGATTGCGCCCGCGCGAAGGTTTCGATTTTGGTGCGCAACTCGGCACGCAGCATCTGCGCGCTCTCGTCGATGGTGCGGCCCGTGGGCTTGACGACGAAGTCGAACGCGCCCAGCCTGAGCGCAGCGACCGTCGCGTCAGCGCCTTCGGTGGTGAACGCGCTGAGCATGATCGCGCCCACGGATGTGTTGGTGTCTTGCAGGCGCCGAAGCACCTCGAGCCCGTCCATCTCGGGCATGGCGAGGTCCAATGTCAGCAGGTCCGGATGCAGAAGCTCGATCTTCTGTAATGCGATCTTGCCGTTGGCGGCCGCCCCGACGACCTCGATACCCGGCAGCTCGTCGAGCAGCTCGCTGATGACCTTGCGGTACATCACCGTATCGTCGACGACCAGTACACGCAGTGGCGGGGTGGTCATGTTACGGCTCCCATGTCGATGCCCCGTCGCGCCTCGCGGACCATGCGTTCGGCCGCCCGTTCGTGCGACAGGCAGGATTCCTGCATCGCGTTGCGCCGTGGTTCTTCGGGCCCTGTATATGTGTCATGCCCAACGCGGGCTATGGCGACGACGGCCGCCATCCTCTCCAGAATGTCGTCGTCATCGACGATCAGGATCCCGGGCATCTTCAGTGCGCACCTCGCTTGCCACGGTCGCTTCCATGCGGGGCGTTGTGCCGGAGCGGTGGTGTCGGCGTGGCGTACACATCCCGCGCAACGTCGTGGTGACGCGTTGCCTGCGCGCATGTCGGACGACTACCCCGGTACGGACAGACCCCTAATCGCGTCATGCAGGTGACGGGCTTTCGGCTCGTTGCTGAGGCCCTGGCCCGACCCATAGCCCACACGACGACGGTTGCCTCCTTCACCTACTCGAAGCGCGGATCGTACTCCTTGTCCATCTACGCGTGTCGCTTCTGCCGGCTACTGTCGCGCCGATAGCGATCATGACTACACTCTGAACTGTCCGACCAGTGTCTTGAGCTGCTCGGCTAGCGCCGACAAGCCATCTCCGGCAGCCTGTGTCTGGGTTGCACCCTGGGCGGTTTCCTTCATCGCCCGGTCAACTCCGGCGATGCGCGTCGTGATCTCCTGTGTCGTGGATGCCGATTCTGCGACGCTGTTGGCGACCGCTTCCGAGGCACTGGCCGTTTCATGTACCGTTTGGGCAATCTCACGCGTTGTGATGTTTTGTTCCTCGACGGCGGAGGCAATCGTGCGTGAGACCTGGTTGACGTTGCTGATGACCTCGCTGATTTCCGCGATGGAATGGACGGCCTGGCCAGTCGAGGCCTGGATGCCCTCAATGCGACCGCGGATTTCTTCCGTGGCGTCGGCCGTCTGTTTGGCCAGTTCCTTGACCTCGGTGGCGACGACCGCGAAGCCCTTGCCGGCGTCGCCGGCGCGCGCGGCTTCGATCGTGGCGTTCAGCGCCAGGAGATTGGTCTGCTCGGCGATATCCTGGATGACCTCGATGACCTTGCCGATTTCATCGGCGGCCGTGCCGAGCTGGCCGATCTTCTGGTTGCTCGTATCGGCCAGCCGTGCGGCGTTGTCCGCAACGCTGGCCGCCTGTTCCGCGTTCCTGGCGACCTCGCCGATGCTGGCCGTCATTTCCTCGACAGCGGCAGCGACCGTCTTGACGTTGGTTGACATCTGCGCGGTCGAGACCGCCATGGTGTTCATATTGGTGGCCATTGTGTCCGCGGCAGACGCGACGGCGGCCGATTGCTGGCTCATCTCGTCGGAGGTCGATGCCATCTGGGTGGAGGTCGCCGACAATTCTGCGGACGATTTCGCGAGCGTGCCGGCGTTGTGTGAGATTTCCGCCACGATGCGCTGAATCTTCTCAATGAATGTGTTGAACCATTTTGCCAGGTCGCCCGCTTCGTCCTGACTGGTGACTTCGAGGCGCCTGGTCAGATCGCCTTCGCCTTCAGCAATGTCCTTGAGCATGTCGGCTGCACGACTCAGCGGTTTGGAGACGCGCCGCGCCAACACGGTCGCTGCCGCGCCAAGAGCGACAACGAGTATCAGCCCACAGATGACTGACCAAGTCAGCATGCCGTGGATTGCCTCCTGGGTGCGCGCGATGGATTGGGTCACGACGGTCCTGGAATCACCGAAGTCGTCCTCGTAGGCGCCGGCGCCGATGACCCAGTCCCACGGGGCGAAGTAGGTTACGGCGGCGATCTTGGTGCGGGCCTCAGTCTCCCCGGCGTTCTTCCAGGGATACCGGACATACTTGACGGGGATGGATCCGTCCATGGCGTCCTTCTCGGTGCTCAAGCCGCTGTTGACGATTTCTTGGACGAACGGGCGCCCATCGGCGTCCTTGGCGTCCCAGATGTTCTCGCCGTCGCGGGCGCCGTCCTTTGAGATGAGGTAGCGGCCCTGCTGGCCACCCTTTCCGCCGAGCACGTATACGTAGCCACTCTTGCCAACGACGACGTCCATGATGCCCCGGCGGAGGCTCGCGACACTCTCCTGTGGAATGCCGACATAGAGTGCGCCGACGATCGTACCTTCGCCGTTGCGGATCGGTTCGTAGGCTGTGATGTACCAGGCGTTGACGACGTACGCGCGGCCCTCGTACGTCTCGCCCGTGAGGAGCGTCTTGACGACGGGATTCGGCGTGCCGTCCGGGTTCGTGGCCGGGATGAACGTGCCGACGGCACGCTGGCCATCGAGTGTTTCCACGTTCGTGCAGATCCGGAGCATGTCACCCTGCTCATTCATCCGCTGGAAGATCGTGCATGTACCGCCGACGAGCTTCTTGACGTCATCGACGATGGGAGAGGGAGTGGCGGGTTCCGTGTTCTGCCCCAGCCAGGTGTCGCCGACCATCATCTTCGGGAGTGCGACCGATGACTTGTCCTTGGTGAACTGGTTCACGGCATCCCACGTGACCGTATCGGCTGCGACAGCGAACTCACCAGCCTCGGCGGCGACGTGGCGAGCCACGTTCAGATCGTTGTGGATCTGGAGTGTCAGAGTGTCGTGTTGTGCGCGACACATGAGGTAGACATCACGGGCGATTTTGGCGGTCTCGCTCTGTGTGATGGTATCCGTGATGCCCAATAGCTCAGTCTCCATCGTCTCGTTCTGACGGACGATGTTGTCCTTCTGCGCGGCAATCACGCCCAGTAACACGGCGGCCGTGATGACGACGGAGGCGGTGCTTACAAGCACGATCTTTCGTGTGATGGTCAATCGCATTGTGTGTGTCCCTTCCCGATTAGTGGTTTTCAGTCGGCTCACGTTATGTTGTTTCGGTACGCGCTAGTATCACGACGGCATACGCTATCGCGTGTATTCCTCGCGGCTGCCCTGGAATACCTCCAGGACGTCCAGGATGACGAGGAGTTCGGATTCGAGCTTACAGACACCGCGGAAGAAGCGGCCGTCTACGCCTCGGATGTTGGCCGGTGGTGCCTCAATCTGGTCGGGGCGTGTGCTGACCACGTCAGCAATACGATCGACGAGCAGCCCGAGCTTTTCGCCTTCAACATTCACGATGACATTTCGCGTCTCCTTGGTGATCTCAACGGGCTCCAGGCCGAGCACCCGGCGCAGGTCCAGGACGGTGACGACCTCGCCCCGAAGGTTGATCACGCCCTGCACACACTCGGGTGCATGGGGGACCGCCGCGACGGTTGCGTGGCGGTTGATCTCTTGGACCTGCTGAATATCCACGCCCATGAGCTGGTTGCCGAGGTAGAACGTGGCGCATTGCGAGGCCTCGGTTGTCAGATCATGTGGTGCGTTCAAGACCGTAGTCATCGACTGCTCCTTGTATTCGCTGTGACAGCATCTCGCGAGAGTCCGGCCTTGTCCCGCGCATTATTCAGATGTCGCCGGACGGAGGCGAGGAGTCGTTCGCGGTCGAGCTTGATCTGATAGTCATCGATGCCTGCCTTGTTGCCGCTTTGGATGTCCTCCTCGCTGGCAAGCGAGGTCACCGCAATCACGGGCAGGTGAGCGAAGGCCGGATCCGTCTTGATCCGCCGGGTGAGTTCGAGCCCGTTCATCGTGGGCATTTCGATGTCCGTGACGACCAGGTCGTAGTGCCGCTCCGGATCCTGCAATACGTTCCAGGCCGCTTGGCCGTCCTCGCAGGCGGTGACGTGGTAGCCCTCGGCTTCGAGGAAGCTCGAGAGCTGCGTGCGGAAAAAGTCCGAATCTTCAACGAGGAGCAGCCAGGGGGCGTTGCCCTCGGGGCCGGCGACGGACTTACGTTCCGCGAACCATTCGGGACGCGCCTTCTCGGCAAGCGCGAAAAGGTCAATCAGCCGCGTCGTCTTGTCGTCCACGATGATGGACCCGAGCACGCCCGGTTCGTGGAAGGTGACGTTATCGATTGCCGCCGGGATCTCGCGAATGTCCACGAGCTGAGGCACGACGAGGCCCACCTCGCGCCCGGAGATGCGGAACACGGCGACATAGAGCTTCGGTTGTTGCACCCTCGGCTTGGCCTTGATCTGGCCTTCAAGGTTCAACAGTGGCAACGAGGCGCCGCGATACTGCAACACCTCCTGGCCACCCACGCTGTCGATCTGCTCCTCGCGGATCCGCTCGATGCGTTCGATGAGACCCATGGGAATACCGAACTGCTCGGTCGGGGCATTCGTGAACAGCAGGACCGACTGGGTCTCGCGTAACGCTTCGGCGGCAAGCGATCGTTCGGCCTCGGCGGCGGCGTCCTCGGGCACGGCCAGTGCGCAATCGATGGCGATGCCGGCGACGTCGAGGATCATGGCGACGCTGCCGTCTCCAAGAATCGTCGCGCCGGCCAGACAGCTCGAGCCCTTCATATGGCGTCCGAGAGGCTTGACGACGATCTCTTCGGAGTCGTGCAGTGTGTCCACGATCAGTCCATAGCGCAGGTGACCGGATTCCACGACGATGATGTTCAGCGCGCCGGCGGTGGTGTCGTCCCGGCGGTCCTCGGCGGATCGCTCGTATTGGTGGTCCGATGAGACCTCCGGATTGTCCTGCCGGCGGTCGGCGATGCGTTCCCGATGGTTGTCCTTCCACTCCCGGCTGATCGAATCGAAGTAGGTCGAACGTCCGCTGAGAGCGCTGCTGAGCCGCACGAGCGGAAGCAGGTTGCCACGAAGCCGGAGGAGCTCGGCGTCCTTGATGCGTTCGATTTTCCGCGACACCTCGGATGCCTTGATCCGTACCAACTCGTTGATATTCACCTGTGGAATCGCAAACCGCTCGTTTCCGGAACGGACAATCAGCGACGGAATGATGGCCAACGTCAGCGGTAGCTTCGTGTGGACGGTCGTGCCGACACCGACCTCCGTCTCGACTTCAACCGTCCCGCCGAGCCGTTCGATGTTGGTTTTGACGACGTCCATTCCGACACCACGGCCACTGACGTCGCTGACTCGGTCCGCGGTCGAGAAGCCCGGGTGGAAGATGAGCCGGATGGCGTCGCGCGCGCTCATTTCCTTCGCCTGGTCGGGCGTGATCAGCCCCTTCGATACCGCCTTGTCCTTGAGTCGCCTGGCATCGATGCCGGCGCCGTCATCCTGAATGACGATGTTCACCTTTCCGGCCTGGTGAAAGGCGCGAAGCGCCACGGTGCCGCTCGGGGGCTTGCCGCGAGCGGCACGCTCGTCAGGTGTTTCCACGCCGTGATCGACCGAGTTGCGGACGAGGTGTGTCAAAGGATCTGTGATCGCCTCGATGATCGATTTGTCCAGCTCGACATCTGTGCCTGTCGTGATCAACTCGCACTGTTTCCCGAGTTTGGTGCTGAGATCGCGGACGACGCGCGGGAACCGGTTGAAGACGGTTCCGATCGGCTGCATGCGCGTCTGCATGATCGATTCCTGTAGTTCGCTGGTGATGCGGTCGAGTTGACCGCCGATGGATTCAAGGCTGTCCTGGTGTTTGCCGTTGATGGCCTGTATGAGCTGATTGCGGCTCAACACCAATTCGCCAGCGAGGTTCATCAGATGGTCCAGCAAGCCCACTGAGACGCGAATGTTCGTGTCGGCCAGTTTCGTCGGGGTGGCGGTATCCACGGCTTCAGGGGCAGCGGGAACCAGAGTACTGTCCTGCAGGTCCTGCTGCGTGTCGCTTGGTGGCGCGGCGGCAACGGGTGCGGCGGATGGAGCTTCGGGCGTGACGGGCGCGGTCTGTGCAGGTGGTGCCGGCGCCGCGGCCGTGATCTGGCCGGGATCGACCGCATGGATCTGGTCCGTGGGGATCTCGAAGTGAACCGCCAGCATTTCAGCGTCCGCGACCGTTCCAATCAATGTGATGAATCGGATCGACGCAGGTGCGCCACTCGCCAGATCACCCCACTCGGCGTGATCGAGCCGGGAATCGAGAATCTCACCGATCGCGAGAAGTTCCTTGACGAGATGGAAGGGAGTCTTGCCCTTCTCTTCGACATTCGCGACCAAATCGAACTCGACAATGAAGAGGCTGTTGCCGAAGCGCGCCTGTGTTTCGAGCATGTGCGCGGACAGCTCGAAGGGGGACGCGCTGGCCGGATTGACGGTCAGGTGTTGCGCGAGGCTTTCCTGCACAGCGGCGTTGGTCTCGCCGGTGATGATGCGTGTCAGGGCCTCGATGTGCTCGGAGACATCCACCTCATTGGATTGGTGCACGTTGTTGATCAGTCCGCGAAGGGCGTCGGCCGCGAGCAGCAACACATCAATGGCCGACGACTTGGGTGTCAGGTCCCCGTTGCGGATCAGATTGAGGACGCTTTCCAGCGCGTGCGACAGATTGCCGATCGTTGTCAGACCGAGGAATCCGGCGGCTCCCTTGATGGAGTGGACGGCGCGGAAGACACGGTTGACCACCTCGGAGTCGAGATCGGCGCCCGCTTCCTCGATGGCGAGCAGATCGTTCTCGACGTCGGCGAGGTGTTCACGAGATTCGACGACGAATTCTTCGAGGATGTTGTCGTTGTTCAGAGCCACGGTCTCACTCCTGCTGGTTTGCGGGGCACGGGGTCCCTAGAGCGTCTCGGCGACAGTAAAGTGCTCGTCCATGCGCATGATATGGAAAAGCTGTTTGAAGTCCGGGTTGGCCGTGAGAACCACGAGCCTTCCGCCCTTGGCGGACACGCTCTTGTGACAGAGCATGAAGATCGCCAGTCCTTTGGAATCGATCATCTGGACATCGCCGAGATCGATTGCCAGGTTGACGTGGTTCTGTCCCACCAGCGCCTGCAACTCCTGACGCATCGCCTCCGTGTGCGAGGCCACGATATCATGATCCGGTTTGATGACGAGCATCTCGCTCCGCGCCTCAGTCTGCATCATGTCTGTTCTCCATCCGCGGTGCACGGGCATACTGCCGCGCTGTCATAGCGTCGTCGGAGGACGACGTGGTTTCCTGCTTCGTTGAAAGTCATATTGGATGAATAGATCCGCATCAGTGCGAGACCTCGTCCTCCATCACCAAGTACATCGAACGTGGTGTTACGGTCCTGCCAAAGGAAGCCGGGGCCGGAATCCTGGACGTCAAGGACGATCGCGTCGGGTTCCAGGCGGACGCACAGGCGGACCTCCTGTTCGGGGTCTTTGCCGCACCCGTGCGTGACGGCGTTGAGCAACGCTTCGCGCAGAAGAATACGCACGGCGAATCGATCGACGGGGGCATCGGTTTGCACGAGGAACTCCGATACCAGGGCGTCCGCTTGGTCGTTGTTCTCCAGGGACGCCGACATCCGAATACGCAGTTCGTTTGATGTCCAGTTCGTCTCAAACATGCGTGGTCCCGTGCCGAGCGCCTCAGTGCCTGTGGCCTAGAACTCGATTCCCAGTACGACAATATCATCCGTGGCGACACCGCCGCATTCCGTCAGAAGCCCATCGACAATCGAATCAACCGCTGTCGAAATCGGTACGGTCGCCAGCCGGGCCGCGTGGCGCTCAAGCTGGCTCATGCCCCAGAGCACATGTCCGCCATGGCCGGAGGCGTCGCGGTAGCCTTCGATCAAGCCGTCGGTGTACAGATAGAGCCGGTCGCCCGGTCGTACGTCGATGGACGTGGACGTGCAGTGAATCTGGTCGAATATGCCCAGCACGTCGCCCGTCAGATCGATGTAGCGCAACTCGCCACCAGCCGACTGGTGCAGGGGCGGGGGGTGGCCGGCGCCGATCAGTTCGACCTGGCCCAGAGCCTGAGAGTACCTCGCGTAACAGGCGGTGATATAACGTTCTTCCGCCAGGAAGCGACACAGGCTCCCATTGAGCATCAGCATCGTGTCCTGTGGCGTGAGGCTTTCATTCAGGAATGTCGCGGACAGGGCCTTGAGGGCGCCGGTGATGAATGGAACGGCGAGGTCATGGCCGGAGACGTCAGCCACGAGCAGGCCGAACTCGTCATCGGTGAGCCGGGCCACTTCGTAGAAATCACCACCGGCTTCATGCGCCGGATGGAATCGAATGCCCAGCTTGAGTTCGGGGAACGCGGTGGCCTTGGTCAGCAGTGACTCCTGGCCGCTGCGCACCTCACCGAGCCGTCCGTGCTGCGCCTCGGCAACCGATTCGAGACGAGACGCCTGCTGCTGGAGCGAGTGGCGGACCTGCGCCATCTCGAGATGATTGCGGATGCGGGCCAGCAGCTCGATCTTCTCGATCGGCTTCTTGACATAATCGGCCCCGCCAGCGTCGAAGCCGCGGGCGATGCTTTCCGGGTCGGATAGGGCGGTGAGGAAGATGACTGGAAGGTCCGAAAACCGCGGATCGCGTTTCAATCGCTGGCAGACCTCGATCCCGCCGAGGGCCGGCATTTCACAGTCGAGCAGGAAGAGGGCCGGTGTCGCGTTCCTGAGGATGTCGAAGACGCGCGCTCCGTCGTCCGCTTCGAGAATGGTGTAACCGGCTCGCCTCAGGAAGTGCGCGACCAGCGCGCGGCTGTCCGGGTCATCCTCGGCGAGCAGAATCGTGCCGGCTGTGGCGGACGTGAGGGGCGCAGCCGCCAGTTCTTCCGCACAGGCGGGTGATGGCGCGTCCACCGACCCTCCCGGGCCGGCCGACGATGCGAATACCGGAGTGTCTTGCCTTGCGGCCATGGTCTCTGCGTTTCTCAGCCCGGCGAAAGTGTTGGACAGGCCAGCACGCGACAGGCCCCGTCTGTCGCTGGGGCTGCATCTCCCCTATAGACCTCCACTCGTCATCGGCATCCGGCGTAGGGCAGTATAGTAATGTCCCGTTCGGTCTGGCGGGCTTGGCGGACTTGGCGGTATCGGTCCCACCGTGGCAGCTTACGGTGGCCTCGCAACCAGGACATTATCAGACAATCGTGTGCCCTGTTGATTGAACAAGTCCCTTATTGTTTCTTGAATCACGTACGTATGTCGCTGGTGCGCCCGTGTTATGCGGACGTTCCCGACGAATGCCATTCTATCTGCGCGTGCCGGGACAGATCGGCCAGCAACCGACAGGCCCTCCGGGGTGATCGATGGGCAGTGTGTCCGGCAGCCCGGTGTGATCCTGCTGACGTTCACTATCGCACGCGCGTGATAATACGGTCCTTCGTCCAGTGGTCGCGGTACCACGTGCACGCTTCGAACGTGTCGTCGAGTTCGGCCATGCGCTTCTTCAGCAAGTCGCGAAAACGATTCAGCGTGTGTCCGTGCATGGGGTTATCCGCGAGATTGCGGAGTTGATGGGGATCGGCCTGGTTGTCGAACAGGAGTTCCTTACGGTCTTTCCGATAGATGGCATACGTGTATTGCTTGCTGCGCAATGCCCGCCATTCGTAGCCGTCCTCCCAAGCCGCGCAGGCACCGGTGTTTTGCATGAATGCTGCTTCCGGCTCGGGGCCGCTTGTGCCGAACGCGCAGTGGCTGACGTTCATGCCTTCGACTTTTGCCGGAATGGGCAGTTCCGCCATGGAAAGCAGGGTGGGCATGATGTCCGGGGTGTTGAGGCATACGTCCGTTGTCGTGTTTGCAGCGATTCGGTCCGGCCAGCGGACCAGGAAGGGGATACGAATCGCTTCTTCGTAGAAGATGTTCTTGGCCCGGCGGCCGTGGGCGCCAAACATTTCGCCATGGTCTGCCGTGAAGACGACGATTGTGTTGTTGCGAATACCGGCGTCATCGATCGCCTTGAGCAGCCGGCCGACGTTCCAGTCGAGATTGGCCGTCATGGCGTAGTAGATGCGCATCATCTTGAGGATGTTCTCACGTTGGCGGCCTTTGTACCGCGCCCAACTGTCGGCGTACGGATCATCCTCTGCTTCGTAGTTCGATGGCAGCGTGAACCGCGGCGTATCGCCCTCGTCGGCAAACATGTCATAGTACTTGGGAGGGACATTGTTACGGTCCCACGGGTCATGGGGCGTGCCGATCGACAGGAACATGGCGAACGGTTTGTCGCCATCTGCGTAACGGTTGATCAGGTCGATCGCCAGGTCGGTTTGGCCATCCGGTTCGTAACCCTCAACAGGGATCTTGGCCGGGCTGTCGGTGTGGTAATAGCCCTTGTAGTACTCGTGATGGAAGTTGTAGGCAGCCCAGAAACCGTCAAATCCCAGGCGGTACGGTCCAGGCGGTGTGAATGAATTCTTCGGATCGTAGTGATTGCCCAGCTCGTTGGCCCAGAGGTGCCACTTGCCGATATAGGCGGTTTCGTAGCCGTGGCGTGTCAGCACATGGCCGATGCACTCGTGATTGGGATTCATGCGTAGTTCGTTGATGACCATGCCGGTTGACGTGGTGTATTTTCCGGTGAACAGCGACGCGCGATAGGCGGCGCAGACCGGGTGGCCCGAGATGGCGTTGCGGAAACTCACACCCTGGCTCGCGAGCGTGTCGATGTTCGGCGTCCGGGCCTTCGTGTCGCCAGCATAGCCGCACGACTGATAGCGGAGCTGGTCGGCGAAGACATAGATCAGGTTGGGCCGCATCTTCCGCGGTTCGGTGGTCGTTGCGGCTGTCTGCAAAGTGACGGCCGGCTGGCCGAGTACGGACGCGGTGAGACTGGAAAGCACGATCAGGGCAAGTGGGTATGTCTTCATGGTGAAGCCGATCCTCCATACGGGCCGGGTGCAATGGTAACGCGAGGGCGGGATCCTCACCACCCCTGCTGGGAGGTGCGGCGGCTTGGCCGTGGCGAGCATGTGGTTACCCCGCATCATGGCGAACAGGCTGGCTCGCGGTTCGGGCCGTTGAAGCAGGCCGCGAATACCATGAAGTCGGCAAGATCCACATCGCTGTCGTCGTCCAGGTCGGCGATGCTGCAGCCAGCCACCGGGAATGGGCGGTTGGGGCCGTTGAAACAGAATTGGAAGGTACCGAAGTCGGCTAGATCCACATCACTATCTCGGTCGAGGTCACTCGGCGTGATGTAGATCCGTACGAAGAGATCGTCCGCGGTCAGGCCGGTCATGCCAGTACCGCTGTTACCGGACTTGATGAGAATCGTGGCAACATCGCCCGCGGCGACGAACTGGCCGAGGTTCGCGACGGGGGCGGTATCGACCATCGAGCCGTCCCAACCAGCCGGCGTTGTCCAGGTATCGTTCTTGAAGATGACGATATCATCCGCTTGCGTGGCGGGCGTTTCGTCGACGCCGTTAACCGGCAGCCGTGCGCTGTTGATGACCAGAATCTCACCCCACTGTGCGTTGGCCAGGACGGGGCTGCTCTTCCAGTATCCGCTGATGCGGATTCGGGTACCGGCGCCGCCTGTGGCGAACTGTTGGTAGACACCACCGTTATAGTCCGAGCCGGTGCATCGGAGTTGCTCGTTAACGGTCGTCGCACTGAAGTCGCTACCGCTGTTGCGTTCGATCCACGGCGTCCAGTGGGCGATACTGTCGGCGAAGTTCGCGTTGTGCACCAGTTGCACGCCGGGTACGGCGTGCACGACGATGTAGCCCGTCTTGACCTCCACATCGCTGCCCCCAGGGCCAGAGACGGTCAAGGATACGGTGTACGTGCCGGGGACGTCATATTGATGCGTCGGGTCAGCGGTGTGGTCCGTGTCCCCGTCGCCGAAGTTCCACGTGCGCGACGTGATCGTTCCGATCGACTGGTCCGTGAAGTGCACGGTCAGCGGCGGATTGCCGGCTACGACATCGGCCGTGAAGCCCGCCAAAACCGTCGAAGGCCACGTATAGCCGAAGCTGACGGCCTGATCGAGGTCGGACAGAATCTGGGACTCATACGGGCTGCCGTCGATGTTCCAGCCGTCACAGCCATCGCACCAGCGGTACATGTTGATGCAGCGGTAGACCGGCTTGCCGAGAGTGACCGCTTGCTGATTGTAGCGATTGATCTCGGCGTGAATCTCCTGCATCCAGCCCGGTTCGTAGTGAGCGCCGGGGTTCTCCGGATGGCCGCCCGACCAGTAATACACGCCGTTGCATTCGGTTGCGTAAAGCGGCAGATGGTAGAGGTCCGACGGGATGCCGTAATCGACCCAGTCCTTGTAGACGTAGAAACTGAAATAGAGCATCTGGCCGCCGGCATCGATCCTGGTCGTGCTGTGGATGTCCTCATAACGGTAGCCGCGCGAGTTGATATGCAGCGCAATGCCGTCCGGGCCGGTGCCGAGGTTCTTGACGGCAGTCAGCGTCTGGTAGAGATATTGCACCCAGTTCAGCGGCATGCCGTCGTGTGTGTAGCTGCCACACGCGGTCCCGGGCCCGTAGGGACCACCGAATGGTGCGAGGGCCTGTGTGATTACCTTGGCGTTCGGGCGCACGGCCTTGATTGCCGCATAGCACAACGCGAAACATTCCGCGTAATCCTGCGGTGAAACGTAGCTCATGTGCCCGCCGTCGACCGGCCATTCGGACGCGAGGTTCGTCTCGTTGCCAATGATCCAGATGTCGCAGCCGGTCGACGCCGCGACGTAATTCGCACACCGCTGCGCAAAATTGGCGTACTGCGACGGGATCGGGATCGTGCCGTCCGGGCAATAGCCGTTGTTCAGGCGGCACGTCACGGTGTGGCCCTGGTTGGCGATAGCGGAGAAGTCGTCGCCACCGTGGTCGTTTGGGTTGTGGCCGATGGCGACAGTGGCCGTGACCCAGCCGGTTGCGCCGCCGCCGGAGATATGGCTGAGGTACGCCTGCGGACTCGGGGCGTGATCGTGGATGCCGTAGAGATACGGGCTCTCCGCCCAGGACGTGCCGGCCGCTACGCCGGCCATCAGGCCGATCAACACACAAGCGATGCAGGTGTCTATGCGCATCCGATCCTCTCCAGGCACGTGCTGTAGCATGGCCCCATAGCCCTGATCTGCAAGGCTTGCCTCCATCATAGCAAATCGGGGTCTGGATCCCAACGCGCCGCGCTGGCGGTACCGTGTGCCTCAGGTGGGCGGCGGCTTCACATGCTGAATGGGGCTGCGAATGGCGACGCCTTTGTAGTGCGGCGGCGCATCCATGCGGCATTCGTGCATTGGACTGCAACAGAAGCCGGCCGGCAATTCCACCAGTATCACCTTCCGGACTGCGCCTGTACCACCTTCCGCGCCAGTTGTATGATGAAACAGCGGACGCGGACGTGGAGTGTGTGCGGGCCGGCGCAGAGAAGCCCAGCCGGAATCATTGCTCGAAGGAAGGCGAGGACGGGGGACAGGCAGAAGAAGTCTTCCCCGTATTCTTCGTCGGCCGCGAATCGGCCGACCGACTTCCGCCAGGGCGCTGTCGATCCTTTGTGGTTGAGGAGACAACAACATGCATATGCTGATCCCTCTGCTTAGCCTGCTTCCGGCAGCGATGTGTGCATCTGATGCCGCTGAACCCTCATCGGCCGGCCGGCCCAACATCGTGATCATCCTCGTGGACGACATGGGCTGGGCCAATCTGGGCTGTTACGGGGGCATGGCCGAGACTCCCCACCTGGACCACCTGGCAAGCGAAGGCGTCCGCTTCAGTCAGTTCTACAACGCCGCCCGGTGCTGCCCCACGCGCGCCAGCCTGATGACGGGGTTGGATCCGCATGAGGCCGGCGTCGGCCACATGACGTTCAAACGGACGGGCAAGACCCCCTCGGTCCTGGCCGAGCGGTTGAAACTCCCTTACGCCTACCGCGGCTGGCTCGGAGACGCCGTGCCGACCCTGCCGGAAATGCTGCGCACCGCCGGGTATGGCACGTATATGGCGGGCAAGTGGCACGTGGGGGCAAGCGATCCGGCCACATGGCCGACGCAGCGCGGGTTTGATCGGTTCTACGGTTTCCTCGAAGGCACATCGGACTATTTCAAGCCCACCGATCTTCATCGCGACAATGAACTCATCGAGCCGGCCGGCGAACGGTATTACACCACGGATGCCTTCACCGACGAGGCGATCGGGTTTCTCGAGGAACACGAGAAGAAGAGAGACTCCGAGCCGTTCTTTCTCTATCTGGCCTACAATGCGCCGCACTTTCCCTTGCAGGCCATGCCGGAGGATTTCAAGAAATATCGCGGACGATTCAGGGAAGGGTGGGATGTGCTCCGGGAGCGGGTCATCGCGCGGCAGAAGCAGATGGGGTTGATTCCGGCAAACACGGTCCTGGCCCCGCGGCCCGGCCCGAGCGACCGGCTCGGCAGTAGTGGCGGTCCGGTCCCGGCGTGGGACTCCTTGACCCCACAGCAGCAGGATGCGATGGACGCGATCATGGCGACCTACGAGGGGATGATTGACCGAGTGGACCAGAACGTTGGCAGGCTGCTCGCGCATTTGCGTGATACGGCCGAGCTCGACAATACGCTCGTATTCTTTCTTTCGGACAACGGGGCTGAAGCGGAGAGTCCTCCGCTGGGAAACTTCAAGCTCGAGCAGCTCGGTCAGTATGGCAAGGGCGGGAACAAGTACGGGCGTGCCTGGGCAACCTTCTCGAACACGCCATTCCGCGAATACAAGCACTTCACCCACCAGGGCGGCATTGAGACCCCACTCATCATTCACTGGCCTGCCGGGATCAACGCCGGCCTGCACGGCCGCATTGTGAGCCACTATGGCTTTCTGCCCGATCTCGTTGAAACGTGCCTCGATGTGGCAGGGGCTGTGCGACCGGTGGCTATGAAAGGCAGGCCCGTGCCGGCGAGCGATGGCCGGAGCTTGAGGCCTCTCCTCGAAGGCAAAGACGCAACGATTCACACACAGCCTATCTGCATCGAGCACGAGGGGAACCGCATGGTGCGCGACGGGCAGTGGAAGCTGGTTGGCTTCTTCGGCGAGGCCTGGGAGCTTTACAACGTCGAAGCAGACCGCAGCGAGGCGCACGATCTCGCCGCCCAGGAGCCCGAGGTGCTCCAACGACTCAGCAAGGCCTATGACGAATGGGCCATACGTGTCGGAGTCATTCCCTGGGAAACAGCCGAGGAGTATTCTGTCTATAAGCCTCGGCCGCGCTAACGGCGCGCCTCACGGTTCACTCCTGTTGATCCATTGAAGCTCCTCTGGCAACCGATCACGCTCATAGGCTTCGATCGAGTATGTATTGTCGGGTCGCATAAGCCAGAACATCGTTTCGTTGCCCCATCGCGGCCAAATAGGCCATGGGCCGATGGTCGTGGGTCTGGCCGTGTCGGTGAGAGTATTGATCGTCCCGGCAAACGTGCGGTCCGGAGGTGTGGCAGGCCCGAAGGTCTGTGCGTCTGACCAATACAGAGCCCTGTACGCGGCGATGCGAGTTCGTGTGTGAGTCAAATCGACCACGACAATTGCGCCGTCGTGCCGAATGACGCAGATCGCATCGAGACGAATGGGGAAGCGGTCCGGATCCGGCGTGTAATCATATCCCGTGGACCGGAGGGCCTGTGGTACATATCGCTTCCACGGTCGGGGAAGGTGGGTGAGCACGGTCGGCAGCAACAATGGAGACAACAATATGGCTGCGATGAGGAACGACGCCAGAGCCGTGCGAGTTCGCGTTCGCAAGCCAAGGCGAGGCAGCCGCAGTCTGTATGCCGTGTCGCCGTGGGGCGGATTGACGTGACCGCACTCGGGACATCGCGGCGTCTCGAGTCCTCGGAGCAGATAACCGCAATAATTGCAGCGGCAATCATCCGGACCGACCGCGCCGACGATTGCCTGCCGCACCGTATGACCCGTCATCAGTCCCATCATGAGGGCAATCGCGGCAATGTTCGCAGCGAGGAATGGATCGCTGGCATCGATCACGAGATAGGAATCATATACGCTGCTCGAATCGATCTGCAGCAGGAACAGCCAGACACATTGGCCGGCTGGCCAGGCCCACCAGGTGCGCCTCGCGCTCGCCGCCCAGAGCGACTGAAGCCCGAGACGTGGTCGCACGTCTCTCCAATAGCTCGGCCAGCCCAGCCAGGCGTGCGCGCCGACAGCAATCGCGAACACGAGGCTGTGAGTTGCCGCTACGACGAGGGTCATCGCCAGCGTGAAGGCGGCCAGAATGGCCAGTGAGGAACCGGGTTCCTCCGGGATGAGCCCCCACCCACCGTTGGGGATGTCATAAGGGAATGGCAGGCTGCCATACGGGCTGAGCTGCCAAGCGAGCCAGTAGCAGAGACGGACAATGGGAGGTGCCGTACAAAGAACAAGCAGGACCGTTTGAAGCGCTGCGGCGAGGAAGTAGAACGCCCCGGCAACATGCAGGGCGGATTTCGCCGGGGCGCAACGCGCAGCCGTCGGTGTTTTACCTTCAACGCTCATCGTCTGCTCCCGGTCGGAGGTATCGTGCCGGTCCGCGCCTTCGAACAGTGTGCCCTTACGCGCATCTGTATACGTGCGACTCCAGTCTACAACCGTGACATGCAACTGCCAAGGCAACATGCGTGGGGAGTTGTTCGACGCATCTCGCACGTCATCATCGAGACCCCACCCCTGCTTCGCAGGAATGGACCACCCGGCCGATGTTGGTCTTCCTGGCGATCTTGGCGGTTGATTGTCTGCGCCGCGGAAGCAGATGAAATGGTCCGCTGGCCCGGATCCTACGCAGCCGAGCCCTTCGCGTACTTCTTCTTGATCTCAGCAGGCGTTGTCCGAGTTGTGGTCCCTGGTGCGGCCCGAATGGTGTGCGGACCACACTAAAGACCGCGGAGCTGGTCGGGACTCAGCTCATTCAGGAGGGGTTGCCCGGACATGTAACGCCGAACGTTCTCGATCAGCAGTTCTCCGATGCGGGTCAGATAGTGCTGGTTCTGGTTGGAGCCGCTGATGTGCGGTGTCAGGATCACGTTCGGCATCCGCCACAATGGATGCTCCGGTGGCAATGGGTACTGGTAGTGCGTATCCAACGCCGCCCCTGCGATCCACGCCTCTCGCAGTGCCTTCAGAAGAGCCGCCTCCTGAATCAATGGCCCGCGAGCGGGATTCAGCACGAATGCACGCCGCGGCAAAGCCTGAAGTTCCGCCTCACCCACGATTCCGTCGGTACTCGGCGAGAGCGGCATGGCCAGGATGAGGAAGTCGAGACCGGCGAGGAACTCGAGTTCCTGCCCCGCTACGAAGACGCGGTCCGGCAGCGTTCCCGGAACATCACCGGTGCCGGGTACGACGTACACATTCTCACGCGGCCGGACGCTCGCACGAACGCAAACGTGAACGGTCAGGCCAAGCGCCTTGGCGAGACGTGCGGTCTCGCGGCCGATCCCGCCGTAGCCCCAGATGCCCACCACGGCCCCTCGCAGCTCCCGCTGAAACCGGGCATCGCGATCCCACACGGCGGCATCCTGATTCCGCACCAGCTCGCGAAGGTTGCGTGTCAGGTTGACCATCATGGCAATATTCCATTCCGCGATCGGAACATCAAATACACCGCGTGCATTGCAGGCGCGGATCCTTCTCTCCGCAAGCCCGCGGTCGAAGAGTTGAGAGTAGCCCGACGAACCGAGCTGGATCAGCTCCAGCGATGTCATAGCCGGGAACGTTGGCGGCAACGCGTCGCACAGGAGCACGTTCGCTTCCTCGACAAGTTCCTTCGCCGGCACGGAGCCACCTTGCAGATCCCCCACCATTCTGACCCGGACGCCGTCCATCGCACGCAGACGATCGAGGCATTCACGGCCAAGCGGCAGATCGATCAGAACGGTCTTCATGGGCGAGCGTTCGCTGCCTCCTGTGGCGGTTCTCGAAGTGCCTCAGGCATGATCTTACCCGGTACGCTGTTGAACTCGCCGCTGCCGGGCACGAACGGAAAGCGGCGTTTGACATCGTCGGTGAGCACGATCCCCAGGCCCGGCTTCTCCGGCGGCAGTACGAATCCGTCACGCATTACGAAGGAATCCCGCATGATCTCGGCGTGAAGCGGGCCGTAGTCCGGCGGCACCTCCAGGATCACTGTGTTCGGACAGGCGAAGCCGCAATGCACGTTCTGCATCAGCGAGCCTCCGGCGCCCCAGGCGTGTGTGGCGATCTTGTGGCCGCGTTGTTCCAGCATCGCGGATACCCGCGTGAATTCACCGAGCCCTCCGATGAAGGAGGCGTCCGGCTGGCCGATATCGAAGGCGTCGGCGCCGATGAAGGTTCGCCATTCGACGCAGGTCGTCAGGCATTCGCCGCCGGCGATGGGCACAGGGCTGTGTTCCCGCAGCGCCCGATACTGCGCCGGGTCGTTGTAGGGCAGGGGCTCCTCGATGAAGAACGGGTTGAATGCGGCGACGGCGTCCGCGACGGCCCGAGCGGTTTCGAGGTCCCAGGTTACGTCCGGGCTGTTGTCCATGTGGCCGTCGAGCATCACCATAACGTTATCTCCGACGTGGGCGCAAACGAAGGCCATCTTGTCGGCCTCGAAGTCCGCAGCCTCCGCGGGGGATGATGCGATGCGAAACCCCTGTGCTTGCGAGTAAGCACCCGCTCCGAGCTTGACGCCGCGAAAGCCCAGCGACAGATAGTGGTCGAGCTTACGGACCAGTTCGCTCTTGGGATAGTTGCTGGGGCCGCCGGTTGCGTAGCCCGGCAGCCGGTCGTGCTTTCGGCCGCCGAGCAGCGCGTGGACCGGTTTGCCCTCGATCTTGCCACGCAGGTCCCACAGGGCGGCCTCAATCCCGCTCAGAACGATCGCGCCGAGTCCCACACGGCACCAGAAGTTTCCGCAGCGGTACATCCGGCGCCAAAGCTCGTCGATGTCATCCACATTCTGGCCGACCAGGATCGGAGCGAAGAAGTCCACGATCTCCGGGACAATCTCGGGACAGAAATACCCCGCGTACGTTTCGCCGAGCCCGGTCCACTGCGTGTCGGTGTGGATCTCGATGAACGCGGCGCTGCGGCGATGCCGGGCCTGGCCAAGAAAGGGGTCGTTCGTGCATGGGCCCGTCAGCAGCACGGTCTCCACCGACGTAATCCGCATGGGGGTTGTTCTCCTTCTGGTTGGTGTCCGGTCCGATCGACGTGACTCGGGTCGGCACCCGCGTTGATGGTAAGGCGCTGCTGGACGCGGTCAATTGTCCCGGGCCGACGGTGTTCAAATGGTCCTACGGGGACTCCCTCTGATCGACGAGCCCTTCGGGTAGACCATTGGTGCACGAAGACGCGGCTGGGGTTGGCGCACGTGGGGCGGGCCGTACGATGGCCGCGCACGGCTCGGCGCCGGTGCCGGGTAGGACAATGTGGGTATTCCTGGCTGAAAGGGATCTGATGAAACGAACAGGTTCAACGTACGCGTTGTTTTCGGCGTTCGTTGTGATGATCGGTCAGGCCGCGGCACAGCAGACCGCGACGGACGGGCGTTCCGCGAGCCAACCTGCGCAAGGCCCGATTACGATTCACGATGACGGCAGCATCACCGTACGTGTGGGCGAAAGCCGGAAGATCATGAACGGTGTCCAGCCGTTCCTCTATGATGCAGGCAACGACGTCCTGCTCGTTCAGTCGCAACTCAGTGAGAAGCCTCGTCGCAATCGCGAGCGCATCAACCATTTCCCGTGGCAGTTTGGGAACTACATTTCCCGTGACTTCGGTCAGACGTGGCAGAAATACGTCATCCGTCCGGGTGTGGATCCGCCGTTCCTGGAGGGAGGGGGCCTGGCACGTCCCGATGGCAGCTACCTGCTGTTGGATACCTATATCACGCCGACCGCCAACCCGGATGAGGGCGAGGGCGATTTGTGGATCAGCCGCGATGCCTTTCGCACGATCGAGGACCCGGTACGGATGACGTTCAGCATACCGGGTGTGGACTTTGACGCGACCAAAGACGACGGCGGTCATGAGCACCGGGCCATACGCCTGCACCGCTCTCTTTTGGAGCTGCCCAACGGCGACTTTCTGGTCTCTGCCTATGGCTGCTTCAAAGGCGATGCGACCCCGTGCCCGTACCAGCCCAAGATGATGAAGCTCCGGTCAATACTCTTCCGTTCGTGCGACGGCGGGAAATCGTGGAAATACATCTCAACCATCGCTGTCGGCAACGTGGGCAGTGAAGGATTCGGTGAACCGGTTCTATGCCGCATTTCGCGTGGTGCGCATGCCGGCCGGTTGCTTTGCTTTATGCGAACCGGCTGCGACCTTCACCAGGCGATTTCGGACGACGAAGGAGCGACGTGGTCCGTCGCCAAGCCGGTCGAATTTCCCGGAATCGATGTTCATGACGAACGCTGGCAGCAATACGTGGATACGAGTGATGCGTATGTGAATCGCTACCCCGTTGCGACTGGAGCAATGGTGGACCCGGACCTCACGGAACTGGACAACGGGATTCTCGCCTGTGCTGTCGGCGTGCGGATACCCGAGAAGGCGTGCTTCAGGAATCCGCGTTGCCCGCGAAACGGCAATTACCTGGCGTTCAGCCGCGATCAGGGCAAGACCTGGAACCATATTGTCCAATTGACGTCCGGCGTGTGGACCACGCATTACATGGCCATCCGTCAGATTCGACCGAACCAGCTCTATGTGGCCTACGATCTGGGTTTCTGGGGCAGACCGGACAATCAGACCATGGGTTGTGTCGTCGACGTCGCGTTATCCAAGAGCCGGGGACCGGTGTCCGGCAGGGTACCGTGACCATCGAAATGCCATACCGTAGAGCGAACCCTTCGTGTCGGGGTCGCAGCAGGGAGTCGCATAGTAGAACACGGGAGAACAGCCGTGCAAACGGTGTTCTTCTCGGTCCTCACGGAACACGCTTCACGGTCGATCGGTATTCACGCACAAGAGCAGCTTGCCCAATTTGACATCCCGTGAAGCCGTATTGTAGGTGAACCATGCGTGCCGTTGCGGGCGTTGCGCGCTCACGTGCGGGCCCGACGGCGATTCATCGGCAGTGGCGATCGTAAACGGGGAATCACATGAACAAGTGGCAGCAGGGCTTCTCTCAGAAGATGGGTGAACTTCGGACGCAATGGACGACGCGCCTGGACGCGGTGGCGGAAGCGGAGCTCGACCCAGTCTTCGAGGAGTTCACGGAATTCATGCGTCCGTGGGATTTCCGGACGAGCAAGCGCGAGAGCGAGAACGCCGTCCGGACGTTCAAGTTTGCCTTGGATGAGGAAGCGTATGTGCTTCTGTTTTTCCGGCGCAAGGGTGTGGACGGGATCGAATGCCAGCATGAGTGCGTGGTTCCGGGCCAGGGCCGCAGCGAAGGGAAGGTGGCGGATACGGGCATTCGGTCGGCGAATCGCGAGTGGGCCGAATCCTGCTTCCAGCAGGCGCTCGATCAGCTTGTTGCGAAGCTGACCGAAACGGAGCGGGCACGCGACGTGCTCGAACCAATGTTGGTCGGCTAGTGCCGTTTTCGGCAGGCCAGTCACATTCGGGGTACCACGGGTAGCCTGGCCGCTATCCAGCGGCCGGATTGGAGCGAAGCTTGGTCCCGCCGGCCGTATGGTCGTGGCCTCTTCATCCGTCTACGCACGTCGTCCGCGGTGATGCCGCTGACCGCTCTTGTAGCGGGGGGGATCAGTCGGCCACGATGTCGGCGAGGGCGGAGAGGCTGATGGCGGCCTGGCGAAGGACGAAGACCCGACGCCGATTGACGTGAATGCCGTGGAGCCTGGACTCGACGATGTACTCGTCCTTCTGGGCATGCCCGTCGTTGCAGTTGTGGACGTCGGCGTTTTCCAGCCAGAAGCCACCCGGTCTGTCGGCACGGAGGGTGCCGAGGTAGACGATCATGCCGGCCGTATCAATCACGACCTCGCGCCCCAGCAAGTCGGCGACGACGGGGTCGGTCGTGGCGGTTTCCGGCTTGTCCTGCTTGTCGGGTTCCACAGCGCTGTTATAGTACCGTCATGCTTCCGCGATGATCAAGTTCCGCAGACCTCTGGCGGCGGCGGCACGCCGACGCGGATGGAGGCGATGCCGTGGTCCGGCGGAAGGCAAGGCGGTGGCGCGTGCTCTACGTCCCCTTGACGGTGGCGGTGGTTGGCCTGTTGGCCTACTGGTGGCGATGTGATCGCGACCGTGTGGCCTGGTTCCAGCGGTGCGCCCAGGAGCGGAATCTCCGGTTCAGTCGTCACGATCTGCTGGATGTCCCATGGCGGTACGGGCACTGTGCCTTGCTGCGGATCGGGCATTCAATCCGTGTCTCCAACATGGTCTGCGGCAGCCACGAAGCGGGGCTGTGGGTCGGATTTCACCAGGACTGCGACGTGGGGCTCGGGGCCGGGCGGGTGGGCCTTCGCCGCTGTGTCGCCCTGCTGGAGACCCCCAACAACGTGGAGGCGGTGTGCGTGCCGGCGGATGCGACTTTTCGGCGGGCCATGCCGGTTGATGTCAGCCTTGGATCGCTATCGTTCCGGTCGGTGACCACGCAGGACGAGCATACCCACGCACTCTACGCGCGCCGGCATTCGGCGGCACAGGCCGCACGCATGGGCCGGTTGCTGGAGGCCGTCAAGGGGTATCCGGCGGACTGGACCTGGGAGGTTCGCACGGATGTGATTCTGGCGGCTTCGTTGGCCGCGCCTCGGGAAGAGAAGCTCGCGATGCTGCTCGACGCGGTCGCCGATGTGTCTCGCCGGCTGCACGCCGAGCCCGCGCCGAAAGAACGGCTGTAGGTGTACGAAAGGGAGGCGCCTACAATAGTACCGCGGTTGCGAAGTGCGCCGTGTCGCGGATAGAATCGATGGGCGCAGGATCGCGCCTTGGTGTGGCGCGGGAGCTTGATCGCCCGACCGGGGCGGTCGCGGGTGTGGATTGCCCCGCATACAAGGAGAACGGTATGATGCTTCAGACGCAGCTTTCGGTGTTCCTCGTGAACAAACCGGGCGTACTGGGCCAGGTCTGTGACGTGTTGGCCAGGGCGAAGGTCAACATCATGGCGCTTACGATGATGGATTCGAGCGAGCATGGTGTGCTGCGGCTGGTGGTCGAGGATGTGGCCCGGGCGAAGAAGGCGTTGAGCGTGCTCAACGTTCCCATGACGGAGACGGATGTGCTGTGCCTCGAGCTGGACAACCATGCGGGCGCCTTGGCGGACGTATGTCAGACCCTGGGCGAGAAGCACATCAATATCGGCTATGCGTATTGTACGGCAGGGGCCCGGGGCGGGAGGACGCTGGGGGTTTTCAAGGTCGCGGACAATAAGAAGGCGCTCCGCGTTCTGAAACCGGCCGCGAAGGGAAAGCGCCGAGCGGCCACGGCGCGCGCACCTCGGCCTGGAACTCGCCGCTGAACGACGTGGCGATCCGTGTGGACGTTTGCGGAATGACTCTGGAGAGCTGGCAGGTTGAGGCGATGGGTCAGATTGTCCTCGCCGCTTTTCTCGGCGGGACGGTCGGTCTGGAACGGCACTACCACGGTCGGGCGGCCGGTTTTCGGACGCACATGCTGGTTTGTGTGGGCTGTTGTCTCGTCATGATCCTTTCGTTGCACTTCGAGCGGGCATTCGCCCACGCTTATACGGATGCGCACAACATTGTTCGGATCGATCCTGCGCGACTGGCGTACTCCGTGATGAGTGGAATCGGGTTCCTGGGGGCGGGGGCGATCATCAAGTCCGGCATCACGATCCGCGGGTTGACCACGGCGGCATCCCTCTGGTGCATCGCGGCGATCGGGATGGCGTGCGGCTTCAACCAGTATTTCATCGCGATCTTCACGACCGGCCTCGTTCTGGTGAGTCTGTTCGGCCTGAACGTCGTCGAGCGATCGGTTCGGCGCAACTGGTACAAGGTGATCCGGGTCGTATGCGAGGACCGGCCTGATGAGATCGACAAGATCTCCAGGATCCTGGAAGCCAACAGTGTTTCTATTCTGGACGTGACGTTCGCTCGCAACATCGCCGACCGTACCGTGTCGATTACCTACGATGTACGGTATCGTGATCGAGAGCATACCCCCGCCATCTACCGGGCGCTGGCCTCACAGGAAGGGCTTCGTTCGGTTCAACTTCACTGACTCCCCTTGCACCGGGATCCGCCTGTATGCCGTGTGCGCAGAGAAACGCCCTGCTCACGGATTGGCCGCAAGCAGGGCGTCGTGCGGTTCTTTGATCGGGCAGGGGTTTAATAGTCCGGGCCGCCGTGCCCGTGGCCACCCTTTTCCTTCTTCTGTTCCTTGATCTCACTGACGATCGCATCGGTAGTCAACAGGAGCGAGGCGATCGACGCGGCGTTCTGCAACGCGACGCGCTCGACCTTGGTCGGGACAAGGACACCCATCTTAATCATGTCGCCGTACTGGCCCGTCAACGCGTTGAAGCCGAAGGTGACGCTCGTGCCCTCGCCGACCTTCTGGGCGACGATCGAGCCATCGAGTCCGCCGTTCTCGGCGATCTGGCGGATCGGGGCCCACAGCGCCCGGCGAACGATATCGACGCCGGTCTTCTGGTCGCCCTTGACCTTCTTGGCCGCCGCATCCAACGCATCCATACATCGCAGCGGAGCCACGCCACCGCCCGGAAGCACGCCTTCTTCGACGGCGGCCCGGCAGGCGTGCAAGGCGTCCTCGACGCGCGCCTTCTTTTCCTTCATTTCGACTTCCGTCGCGGCGCCGACGTTGATCTGGGCGACGCCGCCGGCCAGCTTGGCCAGCCGCTCTTCAAGTTTTTCGCGATCGTAGTCACTGGTCGTCGCTTCGATCTCGTTGCGGATCGCGTCCATGCGCCCCTTGATCGCGCTCGTCGGGCCGGCGCCTTCGATAATCGTGCAGGTCTCCTTGTCGACCGAGACTTTCTTGGCCTGGCCGAGGTCCTGCAGCGAGAGGTTTTCGAGGTTGATGCCGAGGTCTTCGAAAATCGCCTTGCCATCGGTCATGATGGCGATGTCCTCGAGCATGGCCTTGCGGCGGTCACCGAAGCCCGGCGCCTTGACGGCACAGCACTGCAATGTGCCGCGGAGCTTGTTGACAACCAGCGTCGCCAGCGCTTCGCCCTCGACGTCTTCGGCGATGATGAGCAGCGGCCGGCCGCTCTTGGCGACCTGCTCCAGCACGGGAATGAGATCCTTGACCGACGAGATCTTCTTCTCATGGATCAGGATGTAGGGCTTCTCGAGTTCGACCGACATGTTTTCCATGCTGTTGATGAAGTGGGGTGAGAGATACCCCTTGTCGAACTGCATCCCTTCGACCAGGTCCACGGTCGTTTCGAGCGTCTTGCCCTCCTCGACCGTGATCACGCCGTCTTTGCCTACCTTCTCCATCGCCTCGGCGATGTTCTTGCCGATCTCAGCGTCCTGGTTCGCGGCACAGGTGCCGACCTGCGCGATCTGGGCCGTGTCCTTCGCCGGGGTGCTGATCTTCGCGAATGCGTTGACGACAGCCTTGACTGCCTCTTCGATACCGCGCTTCAGCTCCATGGCGTTGGCGCCGGCAGCGACGTTCTTCAGGCCCTCGTCGAAGATGGCCTCCGCGTAAATGGTCGCCGTGGTCGTGCCGTCGCCGGCGATTGACGAGGTCTTGCTGGCGACTTCCTTGACCATCTGGGCGCCCATGTTTTCACAGGCGTCTTCCAGCTCGACCTCTTTGGCGACCGTGACGCCGTCTTTCGTGACCGTGGGCGAGCCGAACGATTTCTCGATGACGACGTTGCGCCCGCACGGACCGAGGGTGACCTTCACGGCCCTCGCGAGTTGCTTGACGCCGCGGCGGATCGCCTCACGCGCTTCCATTTCGAATGCTATCTGTTTCGCAGCCATATCCGTCTCCGTCTGTTCGATGATGAGGTGGGTCGATCCCACCGGTGCAGGCTCGCATCACACGTCAACCCGGGAGAATCATG
>JAFGKA010000413.1 GCA_016928855.1 Phycisphaerae bacterium | reverse complement strand
CCGTTGAAATCCGCTGTCATCGGCGACCGGCAGAGCTGTCTGGCGTGCATGGGCGCTTTGCCGATCGGCCTGTTCGTCGCCCTCGTTGCCGAAACACTCAACTGCCCAATTCACTGAGCAAACGATCAATTGTGACATCGAGCTTCTCGTCCGTCTCGTAATCGCCGCGTTCGATGGCGGCGCGAATCTGCGCCACTTTGTCCGCGCGGACGTCGGCCCTGTCCGTCTCGCTGAGTGCGCGAGCGGCCGACGAAATCTCCACTCGATCGTCACGCTCTGGGGATGCCATCGCTGCTACCCCCCGCCGGGCCTCGGCACGTGCACGCCCTACCTCGTGTTGCACCACACTGTTGATCGGACCTACCTCGTTCATCGCCAAACCTCGCCGCCCCGAACGCCCGGCTCGAACGTCCATGCTCAGCACCGACGCCGCTACAGGGGCCAAACTGTTCCTCGCTCTCTCGCCAGCCGACAGCCACAGATCGGACCCCGGCCCAGGCGCAGTGCGCCTACACCAAGTCCATGTCTACAGCATTTCATCCTTGAAACGCCTACCACCAGCTAAGGGGGGAGTAATCTGCTGGCGGTGCTGTCCTGGCTGGTCCTTCAGCCGGCTCTCGCCGTTCTCGCTATCAACAGTGTTATCGTCCGGGAAACCGCGAAATCTTGAGAGAAATCGCGGTTTCGACGGGTTTTCGTCAATTTTTTCGGTCCCTGCAATCGATTCATTTTATCCAGAGTCACACACTTGATCCGATAACTCGAAGACGTGTTCCGATAACTCGCAAATGTTTCCCGATAACCATCAACGACAATCCTATTTGCAGGCAAAGACCCCGACCGGGCCACGACGACAACGGCAACTTCGTATATCACCGGGGCTTCGCGCTGTCCGGATCGTCGATTGTGAGGCAGGTTTGTGATGCGGACTTGCCGGGTGCACGGGTTTTCCGACAATGCGTGGATCATGGCGGAACTGGACGAGCTGCGTGTCGCCGTTGCCCACCACTGGTTCGCGTCCATGCGCGGCGGGGAGAAGGTGGCGGCCGCCATCGCCGCGATGTTCCCCGACGCCCCGCTGTTCGCCCTGATGGTCAATCCGGGTGTCCTGCCGCCGGATCTCGCACGGCGGCCGCTTACGACGTCGTTCATTCAGACGCTGGCGCGATGCAGCGGCTCGCATCGGCACTGGCTGGCACTCTTTGGCCGTGCCGCTGCGTCGCTCGACGCGACGGCGTACGATCTCGTGCTGTGTTCGGACGCCGCGACGATCAAGGGCATTCGCACACGCCCGGATGCGATCAAGGTCTGTTACTGCCATTCGCCGATGCGGTACATCTGGGAACAGACCGACGACTATGCGCGGCACACAGGCGCGGCGGGCCGGCTCATGCTGCGTCTGTGCGCTGAGCGCCTGCGTCGATGGGATCACGCGGCCGCGCAGAGCGTCACGGCATTCATCGCGAATTCGCAGCACGTGGCCGAGCGCATAAAGCGATGTTACGGGCGCGAGGCAACGGTCATCCACCCCCCTGTCGCTGTGGATTTCCCTCCGGCTGTCGAAAGGCCCGATGATTATTACCTCGTCGTCGGCGAGCAGGTTGAGTACAAGCGCAACGATCTGGCGGTTGAGGCGTGCGCCCGGCTCGGCCGACCGCTTATTGTCATCGGGGATGGACCGATGTTGCCGCGTCTGCGCACGATGTACGCCGGGGCGGGCTCGACGATCCGCTTTCTCGGCCGCCAGCCGGACGAGGTCGTGCGCGAGCACTATCGGCGATGCCGTGCGCTACTGTTCTGCGGGCAGGAGGATTTCGGCATCGTTCCCGTCGAAGCGATGGCGGCAGGGCGGCCGGTGTTAGCATACGGTCGCGGCGGCGCCGTCGAGACGGTTGTTCCCGGCAAGACCGGTCTGTTCTTCGAGGATCAAAGGGCCGAGTCCGTAATTGCCGCCATCGAAGCGTTCGAAGCCCGCGAAGGCCAGTTCAACGCCGTATCGATTCAGCAACATGCTCAACGGTTTTCGTACGAGCGGTTTGACGGGGAATTGATCGCTTATCTGGAAACGCTTGTGCGGAAAGGGCATGATGCGTAGGGCTCTGATCCTATTGGCTCACGGGATTGTGATTGCGGCGTCAATGGCCGTGGCGTTCGTCATAATCCAGAGTTTTGGGCCAGACGTCCTTCTCCTGTACGATCAGAAGACCACGCAACAATACTTCGCGTATCGCGGGCAGTTCTATGTCTTGCGCGATTTGCCCCTACAATGCCCCTCTCTCGCCCGATTTCATTGGGGCGTTGCCGGCTTCAACGGGCAGCCGCAAGGCGACTACGGTGCTTTCTCTTTTCCCCTCTGGCCGGCTGCGCTCGTGCTGTTCGCGCCGACGGGAGCCGGGAGGTAGGGATAGTCGGGGGCATCGTGCCCATACGACGACGATGGTCACATCCTCGCATAACGGCCGCGTCAGGCGCAGCCTTTGGAGTGCGCCGCCGGCAGCGGCGCTTTGGCTTGCCGCGGAGCGGCGTGCGTCGGCGACGCTTTGATTCGCCGCTGCCACACGCGAGCGCACATCGTACGTGCCTTTCGCCAGCCAATGAAAAGCGGCGTCATGCCGCCGCAGTCCAAAGGGGCTTCGGCCGTAAGCTCAGCCGAACGCCTGACGCCTGGCTCGTCGCTCCCAGCGCTGCTCGCGGCTGATCACGTTGCCCGGATGCTGCGCGCATCTGCATGAATCGGCGGGCACGCCGCTCCGGGGGCCGAAGATGTCAAGTCTGTTGACGCGACCTGCGACGGCTACGGT
>JAFGKA010000412.1 GCA_016928855.1 Phycisphaerae bacterium | reverse complement strand
GGATTCGTCCCGGCAGGAGACGATCGAGCGCATGATCATCGAGGCCGTCCACCACATCGAGGATCTGTGCAACCAGCGGCATTGGGAGCAGGCCCGGACGGAGGCCGAGCGGCTTGTCCGCCTGTTTCCGCGGCACGAGCAGGTTCAGGGCGTTACCGATGTCATCGATCGGAAGCGGGATGAGTACAAGGCCGAGCTGCTTCGCGGGTATCATGAGGCCTTTGGTCGCAACGAGTCAGAACGCTGTGTGCGGATCCTGAAAGAGCTGGACCCGTACCTGACATCGAGCGAGGCCGAGGCATTGGCCGAATCGGCGCGGGGCGTGTTCCGTTCGCAGTTGCACAACCTCGGCGTGCAATTCAGCCTGGCCGTGGCGGAGAAGCGGTGGCGGGATGCGCTCGAGACGGGCCTCAGGATCACCGGCGGCTTTCCCAACTCGCGGATGGCACAGGAGGTCCGGGAGAAGATGGAGGTTCTGCGGAAACGTGCCGGGTATTCGACCGATGCCGTAGCCGACGTGATTGAGCAGCGGGCGCACGGGTCCGCCCGCTAGGCTCGTCCCGTTCTGTCCTGAATTCCATTCCCAGCACAAGAGCATAAGTGATGATGCATCGCGGCTTTGCCGCGCCAAGGGTTACCGTGCGCTGTCGCGACGGGGGCCTGAGGCCTTCAATAGGGCATCGCCGTTACGGGCTATTGCATTTATGTCGGGAAAACAGTGAAATCGGGGTGGTTCACGGTCTTGGCCGGGGGGCAAAAGGATGATGCGATGCGCAGGCCGTTCTTGAATGCGAGGCGGTTCGTGTCGCGCCGCATCTCAGGCTGACGGAAGGGTCGGCATGGGTGATGCCCGCAAGACGAAAGCGGAGTTGATCGAAGAGCTGCGGGCGCTTCGCGCGCGTGTCGCGGAGAGAGAGAGTCGCGCTTCGGCGACGTGTCGTGAGTTCGTCGATGCGGCTGCGCCTTCGAGTCTGGCCGATCGCGCTGCGCGGGTGGCGGCGACCCGGCTCCAGTCTTACCTCGACATTGCGGAAGTGGCGTACCTGGCGTTGGATCCGGATCGACGCATCACGCTGGTGAATCGCAAGACATGCGAGATCCTTGGCTTTCCGGAGCATGAGATTCTCGGCAAGGACTGGTACGAGACGTTTGTCGTGTCGAAGGAGCGGGACCGTCTTGTCGAACGGTATGCCCGAATCATGGCTGGCGAGCTTCCACCGAGCGGTTCGTACGAGATGGTCGTGCGTGTCCGCGATGGTGGCGAGCGGATTCTTGCGTGTCACAACACGCTCTTGCGGGATGATGCCGGCTGCATCGTTGGTACGTTGAGTGCGGGCGAGGATGTGACTGATCGTCGGCAGGCGGAAGAGCTGCTGCGGGGGCGCGAGGAGGCGGAGCGGGCGTTTCGTTGCCGATTGACGACGTTGATCGACGTAAGCAACGCGTTGTCCCGACTGGATTCGTCGGAGGCACTGCTTCGGTCTGCCGTCGTATGGGGGCGAAGCCGGCTCGGGTTTGATCGTGTCGCGATCTGGCTGTGTGACGAAGACTCAGACTGTATGTCCGGCACGTTTGGCACGGATGAGCAGGGAAACCTGCGGGACGAGCGCGGTGTGACGTGGCCGCTGAATGACGTAGCGCAGCGTGTGCGGGCCATGCACGAGACGGGTGGCGTCCTGCTGGATGCGGACGGACCGCTCCATGATCACGCCGGGCACGAGGTCGGCAGGGGAACCCATGCCTGGAGTGCCATCTGGGATGGCGAGCGCATCGCGGGATTCCTGGTGGCTGACAATTTGTTGCGGCAGGAACCGTTTTCGCAATACGACAGCGAGCTGTTGCGTCTGTATGCGTCCGTGGTGGGCAGTCTGTCGATGCGAAAGCGAGCCGAAGAGGCGGTTCGGACCAGCGAGGCCCGGCTCCGGGCGGTCTTCGAGACGGCGGAGGACGCCATTTTCATCAAGGATGCCGCCATGCGGTATACGCAGGTGAATCCGGCGATGGAGCGGCTGTTGGGGTTGTGCGCGGCGGACGTGATCGGGCGGACGTATGATGAGCTGTTCGGGGTGCACGCCGGCGCGCGGATTCGCGTGGTTGATGCGAAAGTGCTCAGCGGCGAGGCGATCGAAACCGAGGAGGCCGAGCCGTTGCAGGGCGGTCTCTACACCTATCACGCCATCAAGGTGCCGATGTACGATGCGTCGGGCGCCATCATCGGGCTGTGCGGCATCGCGCGGGATGTTACGGAGCGTCGGGAGACCGAGGCCGCGCTTCGGCAGGCGCGCGATGAACTGGAGGTGCAGGTCGAGCGGCGCACGGCGGCACTGCGAGCCAGTGAGGAGCGTTATCGCAGGGTCGTATCGAGTCTGCCGATGGTATTGTACGCCGAGGACGCCGGGAGTCGGGCGTTTCTGTTGGTGGATGGGGCAACCGAGGAGATTCTAGGCTATCCGCCGGACGCCTTCTATGCGGACCCCGCCTTGAGCGTGCGTTCCGTTCATCCCGAGGATCGGGAGCGTGTGGCGGAGGCGGTTGCCCGAGGGTGGCAGGACGGGCGCCCGTTCGAACTGGAGCATCGGGTTCTTCACGGCCGCGATGGTCACGTTGTGTGGTTGCATACGTATGTCACGCCTGTCGTCAACGAAGCTGGAGAAGCAACACAGCAGTACGGCGTCAGCATCGACATCACGGATCGCAAGCAGGCCGAGCAGGCGCTGAGGGCGGCGGAGGAGAAGCTGCGCATGTCCGAGCGGCTGGCCTCCCTGGGAACGCTGGCGGCCGGCGTGGCGCACGAGATCAACAACCCGATCGGTTCGATTCTCCTTGCGGCGCAGTTCGCGCGCGATAGCTGCGGTGTGCCAGACGCCCATGAAACGGTTCGGGGGTGCATCGAGGACATTCTGCGCGACGCGCGACGCTGTGCCCAGATCGTTCAGGATGTACTGCATTTTTCCGGGAAGGAGCCACTGCGGCTGACTCCCTGCGATTTGAATCAGGTGGTGCGGGATGCGGCGAGGGGCGTGACCCGGTATGCGGATGAACACACAATCGTCCTGGAACTGAGCCTCGCCGACTCGTTGCCGCCGGCGACGATTAGTGCGGGGGCGATCGAACAGGTGCTCGGGAATCTGCTCCGCAACGCGGTCGATGCTTCGCGGCCGGGGGGCCGGGTATGTGTGCGGACCGGGCAGACGGCCGAGGGTGTTCGTATCGTGGTGCAGGACCACGGGTGCGGCATCGCCAAGCACGAGCAGACACGGATTTTCGATCCCTTTTACACGACCCGCCAGCGCGAGGGAGGAGTGGGTCTCGGCCTGAGCATCTCGCATGGCATCGTTGCCAGGCACGGTGGCCGTCTGCAGGTCGACAGCGAGCCCGGGCACGGTACAATCATTTGCCTGGATTTGCCTGTCGAGTCGACATAGGGAAGCACGCATGACTGCGTCCAGACTGCTCGTTGTTGACGATGAGCCCGGCTACCGGGACTACCTCGCACGCTATCTGACGCGTGAAGGGCACGAGGTGCAGGTGGCGGCGAGTGGTCGGGAGGCGATTGACACGGGCGCGCGGTTTCGGCCGAGGGTCCTGATCGCTGATTGGATGCTGAAGGACCAGTTGCACGGGATTCACGTTTCAGAGACGCTGCGTGTGGTCCGGCCGGACATGCAGACGATCGTGATCACGGCATTTCCGTCCGACGATCTGCGCGTCGAGGTGGCGCGGGCCCTCGTCTACCGGTTCATCACCAAGCCGTTCGAGTTGGCTGACCTCTCAGTCGCCGTGCGGGAGGCTGCCCGGGTTCTGCCCCCGCGGTCCCGGCAGGCCAGCATTGCGGTGATCGAGGTCGGTCCGGATGGTGAGGTGCTGTACGCCAATCCGCGGGCGCGGGCGCTCTTCCGGGAGACGGACGCCGGCGATGAGCCCGAGCGGTTCTCGGGTCTGTTCCCGGCCGGCCATGCGCCCGATCTGGACAACGCGGCCGAGCGGTGGGTCGTGGCGTCGCCGCGGACGAGCCGGGCGAGCACATGGCATGTGCGTGCACAGGCGGGCGAAGGGCAGGCGTCTCGCTTTGTGGTGCTGCGCGTGCAGGGGGAACCGGAATTCGCGCACACGCAGGTCATCGAGATGCTGCTTCGGGTTGAAGACCCCAGGCAGGCTCGATGGCCGTTCCCGGGCCGGGTCCTTGTGGTGGACAGTCACGATCTGGTGCGGCGATCCGCCGTGATGAACCTGCTGTACGCCGGAGCCGGTTGCTACGCGGCTGAGACGCATGCGGATGCCATACGACTATTCGAGCATGACCACGGGATTGAATTCGTTATTCTGGACTATGACATGCCCTGTGGCGAGGCGGCGGCGCTCGTGCCGATCCTTCGAACCATCCGACCGCGGGTGACCATTGTGGGTATCAGTGCGCAGGATCGGAGCGAGGCGTTTCGGCGTATGCAGGTGGATTACTTCTTACGCAAACCGTGGCGTGTGGAACGGTTGATTCACATGGTGACTGGCCGAATCGCGGAGTGCGTCGGCTGTGGTCTCCCGCTTCCGCTTCGCAAGGCTCTACCGGGTGAGATCTCCAGCCAGTGGGCGTGTTGCGCGTGCGGCTCCCGCTATTCGGCGGTGTTGGAAGGGGATTGCCCGGTCGATGTGCTGGCCAATGTTCGCGCCGTGCGCGAATGACCGTCTCGCCTTCGGGCCCGTTCGCGGGCTACTGTCTCGGATGATACTTCCGGTGGATCGCCTTGAGTCGGTCCCGGTCCACGTGTGTGTAGATCTGTGTAGTTGTCACGTCGGCATGGCCAAGCAGTTCCTGAACGACCCGCAGGTCGGCGCCGCCCTGGAGCAGGTGGGTGGCGAAGCAGTGGCGCAGCGTGTGCGGTGAGACTTTGCCCGTCAGGCCCATTCGGCGCGCGTACTTCACCACAAGTCGCCAGACATTGGTCCGTTCCATCGGTCGGCCTGTTCGCGAGAGGAACAGGGCGGCTTCGTTCCGCGAGTCCAGGCTCGGACGCAGCGTGTCCAGATAGTCCCGGATGCACTCAACCGCCGTACGACCGATCGGCACGATTCGTTCCTTGCTGCCCTTGCCAAAGCAGCGGAGGTAGCCCAGATCCAGGCGGACATTCCCCAGGGTCAGGCCGCACAGCTCGCTCACGCGAAGCCCGCACGCATAGAACAATTCGAGGATGGCCCGGTCGCGTGCGGCGAAGGGGTCGTCGGTGTTGGGGGTGGCGAGCAGGGCGTCCACCTGTTGCGGGTGCAGCACGCGGGGGACAAGTTTCCATTTCTTGGGCGATTCGATCAGGTCGGCCAGATCCCGCTGGATCCGGCCCGTGGCGAAGAGATGCCGCAGAAACACCTTGATGGCCATCAGGTTGCGCGCGATCGACGAGAGTTCGAGGCCGGCATCGCGTCGTTCCATGAGGAATCGCTGAATATGCGTCGGGTCCAGCGTCTCGGGCCCGACTTCCGCACGCGTGAGGTATTGGTCGAACAGCGTCAGGTCGTGGCGATAGGCCGTGACGGTGTTGTCGGCCAGGCCGGCCTCGGTGATGACGTAGGTGAGGAACTGCTCGACGAGCGGCGCCAGGCTGGTCTTGCCGGGGTCATGCCGATCACGCGGAACGCGCAACGGGCCATGCGATGTTGCAGCAGCGTTTTTCAAGGGTGATCTGTTGGTAAATGGTACACAAGGAGTGCTGGCCGGCGCAGAACTGAAATGTTTCGCGCAGGTTCAGCAGGGTGAGGCGTGCGGCACAGCGCGCATCGCCCAAGTCCACGAAAGGACACACCGGCTCGATTGGATTCACGGCAGCATTTCCTCGCTCGAACAGGGGCAGTGTGTATTCGGACGGCTCCATCGCCCCGCCCGGGAAGTTATCGGCGGGCCGTATGCGTTCGCTTGAAACCAAGTCCGTATGCTCGAATGGGTTGCCATCGCGACCGGTTTCCGGGATACTCGTTTCCACTATGCGCACGACGATCCGACGCGGAAGTGGTCTGGTGCTTGGGCTTGGGGTATGGTTGCTGGCGGCCGGCTGCCAGCAGGAGCCAGTGGCGCCACAGCACGACACGGCACTTTTGATTGCGCAATCGATGTTCCTGAAGCCGGAGCCGGGACAGATTCAGGGTGTGGCTCGGATGGTGATTGCCTACCCGGGGGCAGAGGAATGGACGTTTGATGTCGTCGAAGACAATGACAGCGACGTCTTTCACAAGGCGATGCCGTTCAATCTGCCGGGCCATGAGCCGGGG
>JAFGKA010000411.1 GCA_016928855.1 Phycisphaerae bacterium | reverse complement strand
TGCTGGCCGATTCGGCCCACATCCAACAGGAAGACGCCGAGTACTGGAATAAGAAACGCGTCATGCGGCGTGGTGACGCGCCCATCGAGCCGCTATATACCCAGACGGACGTGGATGCCACGACCCGGTTGCTGCAGCCGCGGCGGCTGGATAAGCGTTTTGATGTGATGCCGGGTGTTCAGGCCATGTTCTACGAAGCCGGCCACATGCTCGGTTCGGCGGGGATGCTCATCGAGTTTCCGAACGGGAACGGCTCGCCGACGCGCGTGGTGTACACCGGCGACCTGGGCCGGCCGGGCGTGCCGATTCTTCGTGATCCTGACACGCTGCCGCCGTGCGACTACCTGATTTGCGAAAGCACATACGGCGGCCGCGAATCGCCCCCGCCGCGAGATATGCGCGGGCAGTTTGCCGACCTGATCAACGAGGCGGTTGAGCGTGGCGGCAAGATCATTATTCCGGCGTTCGCCGTCGGTCGTACACAGGTGATTGTCTATCACTACCACTATCTTATGCACGAGGGCAAGATCGCCCGGCCCGTCCCGATTATCGTGGACAGTCCACTGGCCGTGCGGGCGACCGAGGTCTTTCGGCTTCATCCCGAGGTTTACGATCGCGAGGCCTACAACTTCAATCACGTGACCGGCGACATGCTCGAGTGCCAACGCTGCGAGTACATCCAGAACGTCAACGAGAGCAAGGCGCTGCACGGTCGCCCCGGGCCGATGATCATCATCTCGGCGAGTGGCATGTGTGAAGCGGGCCGGATCCTGCACCACCTCAAGAACAACGTCGAGAACCCGCACAACACGATTGTTATTGTCGGCTATCAGGCCGCGCATACGCTCGGCCGGCGGCTCGTCGAGAAGCAGAAGACGATCCGCATTTTCGGCGAGAACTATCGCGTACGGGCGAAGGTCAAGACACTCAACGGATTCAGCGCGCATGCTTGTGCGTCCGAACTGGCCAATGCGATCTCGCGGCTTGCCGGGCGGGCGCGGAAAGTCTGCCTCGTGCACGGTGAATCCGACCAGTCCGAGGCGTTGGCCGCGGCGGTCCGAAAACGTGGCGTGTCGGATGTGCTGATTCCCGAGCCCGGGCAGACCCTGGATCTGAACTGAGTGTGGGCGAGGCGGACGCGCCGTCATCCGAGGCGCCTTGAGGGCGTGGCCAGTCCCCGCTGTCACATTTCTGCTATACTGGTAGTGTCACGCATTCCGTTGCAGGGGGACGAGGCCGCCGCCGGTTCGAGTTCCGCATGGAATAGGAGGGCTACCGGCCGTGTCATTCCGCAGGGCGTCAATCTTCTGGCTCGCACGGGCCGTTGCGGTTCTGGCGTTTTCGGCTTCCCACGTGGTTGCCGTGACCGTCAACACGGGAGACGGTCTGGCCGTGACGTTCGCCGACACGGATGGGTCGATCATTGCAGTTGCGGTGAACGGGACGGCAGTACCCCTGGTGCCGGGCGCCGTCAACGGTTTGTCCATGTGCGTGGGCCATCCGATCACGCCCTACGTTCTGCAACACCTGGATTTTGACGCGGGTGTTGGTCCGGTAGCCTCGGCGCAGAATGAGAAATGGGATGGGTACGGATCGTACGTGACGTGGCTTGCGGATGGTGGTATCGACAACAGCGGGCATCTGCTCCTGGGGAACGGCGTTGCTCTCGGTGTCGGGATGGCCATGGCCTCGGCGCTGCCGGCGACGCCCGGGAGCCGGGTGCGGATTTCCTGGTACGCCCGCTCCGCGTCGGTCGAGACGACGCACATTCTGTGCGTCCGCATCTACAATGCCGAGGGGCAGGACATCACTTCCACGTCGAACACGCCCACCGGGTGGGGCTATACGGGCACTTCGCTGGCGCACGGGGTATGGGGCTTCGGTTGCAGCCAGCCCGATACGTGGGAGTACGTCGAACGCTTCTATCCCGTCTCGACGGATGCGACGTATATCCGCGTGTCACTGCGGCACTGGACCGGTGGTGACCACCTCCTGCATATCGATGATTTCAGCCTGGACGTGGTGGGTGGCATCGAATGGAGTGACCGGATACCGATCCTCGGCGCGATCTCGTCCATTGCCGGAGGCTTCACACAGAGCGTTGACGTGCCCGGGCAGGATCTGCATGTCGACACGACCGTGACTGCCGGGAGTGGGCAGTTGGGCGTGGATGTGGCGTTGCAGGATACGGCTTCGCCGCTGGTCGGCCGCGCGATTCAACTGTACTGGACGGTGCCGGTGAGCGCAGAGGGCCAGCAGTGGTGGGACGACATTGACACCGCGCGGACGATTGTGCCGGGTACGCTCTATCGCAACACGTTTGACCACACGCTCCACCCGATTTCGTTGTATCCCTACAGTTCCGTCGCCGGCGCGGGCTACGGATTATCGTTGTCGGTGCCGCAGGATGTACCCCAGGCGCAGCGGTTCGAATACGATGCGGCGGTCGGGTTGAGTTCGGTTTGGGAGATTGGCCTTTCGCCAGTGACGGCGAAGCTGGGGCTGGGCTACGCTTCGATGTCGGCGTCGCTGGTGCGGCACGATCCGCACTGGGGCTTCCGTGCGGCGACGCAGCGCTACTACGAGTTGCACCCAGACTACTTCGAAAAGCGCACCACGCGCGAGGGTGCGTGGATGTGGCCGATCCATCCCAGCCAGATCGCGAACCCGATGGATTTCGGCTTCGCGTTTCTCGAGACGCACCCGATGACCGAGGCGGAACTGGATCTGTGTGATGCTCTCGGGATCGGCGTGTTCTACTACACGTCGCCGTGGGATCCCTGGCAGCCCTGGGGTGCCGTACCTGAGAAGCCGTCGTACGAGGAACGCGTCGCTAAGCTGGAGTCCTGGGCGGCAGGCGAGAATGGGATCGTGACGTGGCTGCCCGACGGCGGGGTCGGCGACTCGGCGCATTTGCTGTTGGGCGATGGCGACGTCACCGGGGCGGGCATGGCCCTTGCCGAGCCGTTTGCCGTGCAGGCCGGTCAGCAGATCACGATCGGCTGGGACGCTCGCGTGGCGGATCCGGCGACGCTCCAGATCCTCTGTGTGCGTATCTTCAATGCAGTTGGAGAGGACATCACCTACGCCTCAGGTGCACCGGCGGGCTGGGGCTGGTCGAGCGGTTCGGCGGCCCACTTCGTTGCCGGTATCGCGGCGTCCGCGCCCGATGTCTGGGAGCATTTCTCGTATATCTACACGCTTCCTCTCGATGCCGCCGCGATGCGCGTTTCGCTCCGGTACTGGAACAGCGGTGATGGTCAGGTCCACATCGATAACCTGCAGATCGACGCGGTGTCGCCGCCGGTGACCTACCTACAGATGGATTTCGAGGTCGAGGACGGTACCTGGGTCTCGGCGCAGAATGCGGATTGGGAGGATCCCGGGCCGATCTGGTATCGCGTGCCGCGACAGGAGTCTGCGCAGGCGGTGATGAACTGTTCGGTTCTGGATGCCGAAGGACGTTACTTCATCGACGGTCATAGCTATTTGTGGAACGACTGGTTCAGCGGCAATTGGAGCCAGGCCTGGCCGGTGAATCCAGACCCGGACTTGCCGGGCCTCAATACGTTCGACCTGTTTCGGGATCAATGGATCTACTACGGACTCGATCGCAACGCCGGCGTCTACATTGATTCGGTGACTACGAGTTCAATCTCGAGCTGGGAGAATCATCGAACGGACCACATGGCGTTTGTGGATTGGCCGTTGACCTTCTCGTGGGGTAACGGCATGCCCGTCCAGATCGGTCCGCAGGCCCATGCGGAGTTCTTTCAAGCGATCTCCGCTGAGGTCCGGGGTCTCGGCAAGTGCATGATGTTGAATACCTTCCCCACGGCGATGCGCTTTCATGCACACAGCGGCGATATCCTGGGCTCAGAGATTTCGCAGCTTGTCGAGAGCGATGCCGACAGTCGTGTACGGCGCACGTTGGCCCGGCACCGGATCGTCTCTAATCTACTTCAGTGGGGCTGGTCTTCGCCCGAGTATGCGACCTACGAACAGATAGAGGAATTCATTCGCGGGCAGCTCTTCTGGGGCTTCTATCCGGCCATCAGTACCGCGGGAGGAATGGAAAGCGGCGATCCGCTCAACCGCTACTTCTCGCATCCCGAGCTGTATAACCGTGATCGGCCGTTGTTTGTACAGTACATCCCCGTCATCCGGCAGCTCAGCACGGCCGGCTGGGAACCGATCACACACGCGACGGCTGGGCCCGACGTCGACGTCGAGCGTTTCGGCAGCCTGTCGGTCGGGACGATGCTTCTGACCGTCCGCGGCACGGATGGTGTGGCGGCCGACACGACCGTGACTGTCGATCTGACGGGTTGTGGACTGAACAGCGCTACGTTCCCGATTCAAGCTTACGAGGTGCTGGCCGGTGTTTCGTTGGCTGTCCAGCGACTGTCCAACCCGCCGCGGGCGCAGTTCGCCGTCTCGCTGGCCGCCGGCGAGGTTGGCGTCTATGAGTTCGCGGTTCCGTCGGCGGATCTGGATGACGACGGTGATGTCGATCTGGCCGACTTCCACACGTTCGCGTTCTGTTTCAATGGTCCGAATCGCTCGATGCCAACGCCAAGCTGCGTGATCGCCGACTTCGATGACGACGGTGATGTAGACCTGTCTGATTTCAGCGTTTTCCAGCAGTGTTTCAACGGCCCAAATCGTTCGCCGGCGTGTCCATAGGCGACCTCGGGCGGCTGCGTTCCGGTGCCTTTGACGGCGGGTGCTCGCTCGCGGTACATTCCCTGCGCGTCGATGTCGATCGAACACGGCATCCGTTGGAGGAGTTATCGATGAAATACGGTGTATGCATTGGGCTTGGCGTTTTGTGCTTCGTGCCAACACAAGGATATGCAGCGGTGGTTACCTACGACGTGGTCATCCGAAACGGGACGATCTATGACGGCGGCCGCGAGGCGCCGTTCGTCGGCGACGTGGGTATCCGCGGCGACACGATCGCGCTGGTCGCGCCCTCGAGCGACGTGCGCGGGCACATCGAGATCGACGCGCGCGGTCTGGCCGTGGCCCCGGGATTCATCAACATGCTGAGCTGGTCCAACGAGTCGCTGATCCAGGACGGCCGCAGCCAGAGCGAGATTCGGCAGGGTGTGACGCTCGAGGTGCTCGGCGAAGGCTGGTCGATGGGGCCGCTGAACGATGCGATGAAGCGGGAGGATACGGAGCGGCAGGACGACATCAAGTATCCGATCGAATGGAC
>JAFGKA010000410.1 GCA_016928855.1 Phycisphaerae bacterium | reverse complement strand
TGCGAAGACGCGGCCCGCGCTGTACACGTTGTTCCACGTCTGTTGCGAAAGGTCTCCCTGCCAGGCGGATACGTCGATCCCGAGGGGGCGTTGCGCGAAGGTCGAGGGGGTCCAGAGCGCGGCTACGATCCCCGCGAGCGCGATGCTTCGGATGGAAAACCGTTCCGATCGTGTCCAACAGGCCGCACGTGACTGCATCTGACATCCTCCAGAACGCCGATGAGATCGACGCTCCTATTCCGACCCCGCCCAGCGAATTGAGGCGCCGAGCCCCCGTAACGGCCGTTTGCAGCAGCTCTCGACTTGGACCCCATCGCCATCGCCGGCCCACACCCACTTCGGAACCGGAACACGGGATGAGTTGTTCCTCTATCCATTCTCGACAATGACTCTATGGAGAGTACTGGATCGGAAATGTGACTTCAAGTGTAATTCCGAACGGAAACGCTCTGGCTCACAGGAAGAACGGTGGCCCCGTCGGCGATGCAGGAGCCTGCGGGGCACATCGCGGGCGAGTCGATGGAGTGCAAGCCGCTTGTTCTGAAACGGTTAGGCGGGAAGAACGGTGCCGAAAGGAACACCGTCCCCAAGGCGGAAAGCCGTGGCATTATCGCTGAAGCGATTCGATGAGGGCCTACGGCGATGGCCTCGCGTCGAACACC
Organism: Phycisphaerae bacterium; assembly: GCA_016928855.1. GTDB lineage: Bacteria > Planctomycetota > Phycisphaerae > UBA1845 > PWPN01 > JAFGKA01. Next base: position 2,933 of record JAFGKA010000410.1, on the reverse strand, counting down.
CAGGAATCGTTCCCACCTTGATCGAATCGTACGGCTCGCGCGGCTGAACCTATGCCGGGCGGATTTCGCGTTTGGTCTTGTCGTACACCACGCGGCGGCCGAGACTGTAGGATGCGTCGCCCATCAGGACAGCGATGCCCTGTTTGTGTCCGTAGTCCATGTTGGCGCTCGGCTGCTGGCCGCTTCGCATGCAGTCGATCCAGTTTTCGACGTGTGCTACGCCCGGGTATCCCGGATCGGCGTCCAGCAGCGTCTTCTTCGCGATCTTGTCGTCCACACCTTCGCTCGAATACTCCGGGTTGCCGAGGTAGTGGCCGAAACGCGTCCGCAACGTGCCTTTTTCAAACATGAACTTCGTCGTCTCATCGTCGATCGAACTGCCGAAATGGGTCACGAACTGCGTGCAGAAGCCGGCGGCGTAGTCGAGGTTGACCGTCACCTGATTCGGTGCATCGCAGCGTGGATCGTCGGCCGGCGCGTAACGCCCGCCGTACGCCACGCAGTGGGTCGGGTAGTCGCAACCGGTCACGAAGTGGACCGTGTTGATGAAGTGGGCCATCCAGCCGCCGATCGGACCGCTGGAGAACTCGTGGTAGCCCATCCACGCCGCGTGCATGTGGGCGTCGAACGGCCGGTCCTTGCGGTTGTAGAGAAACGCCTTCCAATCGGTCTCGGCTTCACTCTGTGGCCCCTTGTAGTTGACCCAGTAGGGCACGGGATAGTTCGCGTTGGATTCGATGCGATAGAGCTTGCCGAGCGTACCCGATGCGATGAAGTCGCGCACCGCCGGGGCCGACGGACCACTGACGCCCTGCGAGCCGTTCTGGACGATGATCTTCGAGGCCTTGACCGTTTTGTGACACTTGTTGAACACCTCGAGGTCCTGCATCACCGAGACGATCGGCTTCTCGACGTACACGTGTTTTCCGGCGTTGACCGCATCGATCGTCTGGCCGCAATGCTGATGGGCCGGCGTGGCGATGACGACCGCGTCGAGTTCGGGATGCTCGAGCAGCTTACGATAGTCGCCGTAGGCCGCGGGTTGGAGGCCCAAGTCGTTCTCGGTTTCACCAAGATAGGTGTCGAGCCGGTGTTTCCAGATATCGCAGATGGCCACGAGGGCGGTATCGGCCTTCGCGGGCTTAACCATGTTGGCAAGGATGTACCGACCGCGCCCTCCGCAGCCGATCAAGCCGATGTTGATGCGTTCGTTGGCGCCGAGGATGCGCGCGTAACTGGCGGCGGTCCCACGCGAAAGCGCAAGGCTCGCCGCGGCACCCGCCACCACACCGTCCCGAAGGAACCCACGTCGGCTGATCTTCGACTCGGCCATGATCCTGCTCCTTGCGGCAAGCGCCGCCTTTCTGTTTTGTCCTGTGCGGCCCCGTGCACGCGGGACCGTTTCCACCGGTGGACCCATCCCTCCGCGAGCGGAATGGGCCGGACCATGATCATAGCGCGCGGACGGCCCGTGCGCCAATCCCGACGGGGACGTTACTCATTATTGCCGAGCAAGATGCAGGCTCCCCAGTTGGACAAAACGGCCATATCGGAGTGGAGCGGCAATAGTATGTGATGTCCCCCTCCACCTGGCCATGTGTACCAAGTCAACAGGCGCGACAGCAACAACTGATGTCCTCTTGGCGACGGGCGGTTGAACAGGTCTGTTCAGGGGGCGAACACGCACTCACTTGATCGCAACAGGTCGCGCGGACACGTTGGCCAGCATCCGGTTCAGCGCCAGGATGGCCAGGGCGGTGGTCTCCGGATCGACATGGATCTGGTTGACGATGCGGCCGTCCACGAGGTTGTCGAGCACGTGCAGCAGATGCGGCATGTCGATCCGGTACATGGTGGTGCAGAGGCACTGAACGCCGGCCAGTGAGCGCACGACTTTCGTGTCGGCATATTGCTTCGTGAGCCGGTTGACGAGGTTCACCTCCGTACCGACGGCCCACTTCGTGCCGGCCGGGGCCTCGGCCACGGTCTTGACGATGAACTCGGTGCTGCCGGCCAGGTCCGCCTTCTGAACGACTTCCCACGGCACCTCGGGGTGCACGAGGATCTGGTAGGCCGGGTCGGCCGCGCGGATCTGATCGCACTGCTCGGGCGTGAAGAGCTGATGAACGCTGCAGTGGCCCCGCCACAGAATGAACCGGGCATCCGCCACCTCGGCATCCGTCAGGCCGCCGTTCTCCTGGTGCGGATCGTAGACGACCATCGAGTCCAGCGGATAGCCCATCATGTACGCCGTGTTGCGGCCCAGGTGCTGATCCGGAAGGAACAGAACCTTTTCGCCCGTACGCAGCGCCCATTCGAGCACCTGCGGGGCGTTCGAACTCGTGCAGCACGCCCCATCGCGCCCGCCGCAGAACGCCTTGATGTTGGCCGCGGAGTTGACGTAGGTGATCGGGACGATCTTCGCGTCCGTCGCGTCGGTCAGTCGCTCCCACGCATCCTCGACCTGATCGATCTCCGCCATGTCCGCCATGCTGCAGCCGGCCGCCAGGTCGGGCAGGATCACGTGGACGTCGTCGCTGGTGAGCATGTCGGCCGTTTCGGCCATGAAGTGCACACCGCAGAAGATCACGAACTCGGCCTCCGTCTGCGCGGCTGCGATCTTGGCCAGCTTGAGACTGTCGCCGGTGAAGTCGGCGAACTGAATCACGTCGTCATGCTGATAGTGGTGGCCGAGGATCACCAGGCGGCGCCCCAGCCGCTGTTTGCGGTCCGCAATGGCCGCGATGAGGTCGCGCTCGCGCATCTCAGTGTATTTCGACGGAATCGGCGGTTGATACAGCATACATTCTCGCTCCAGGCCGCCGGGCGGCCGCACATTCGCCCACAGGGTTGCTTCTATCATAGCCGCCGCAGCCGAGCCTGGCCAGACAAAACAGGACCGCGCGCCGCAATCAGAGCCCGAGCAGGGCGGC
>JAFGKA010000409.1 GCA_016928855.1 Phycisphaerae bacterium | reverse complement strand
GAATCGACGGTCAGGTCGCCGCCGAGAATCTTCGCAAGGCGCTTCGAGATGGCCAACCCAAGGCCGGTGCCGCCGAACTTCCGCGACATTGACGCATCGGCCTGTGTGAACGGAAGGAAGAGCCGGTCGGCCTGATCCGCGGTCAAACCGATCCCGGTGTCCACCACGTCGATCTGGAGTTTGGGCTCCTCGACATACGGCGGCTGGAGCAGCCGGAGAATCAGCCGCACGCTGCCGGACTCGGTAAACTTGATCGCGTTGCCCGCCAGGTTGACCAGGACCTGGCGCAGTCGTGTCGGATCTGTCTGAATCGTCTCTGGAATCGCCCCGACGTACTCGACATTCAGTGGAAGGTTCTTGAGTTGCGCCCGCACCCGCATCATCGATGCCACTTCCGAGACGATCTTGAACGGAGAACAGACCACGCGCTCAATCTCGAGTTTACCCGCCTCGATCTTGGAAATATCGAGAATGTCGTTGATGATCGTCAGCAGATGCTCGCCGTTGCGGTGGATGGTCTGGACGCAATCGAGCCGGTCGGACGCGGTCTGCTGCGGATCGAGCAGCAACTCGGCGTATCCCAGAATTGCCGTCATTGGCGTGCGAATTTCGTGGCTCATGTTCGCCAGGAAGTCGCTCTTCGCCTGGTTGGCGGCCTCGGCCTGGACCTTCGATTCCTCGAGCGCTTCGTTTGTCGCCACGAGTTCGCGCTGCTGCGCTTCGAGCTGACCGCGCTGCGCCTCAAGTTCCTGATTCTTCGAATTGAGCAACGAAGCATGCTCACGTAGCCGTTCTTCCGCCCGCGTGCGCTCGCCGACCTCGTTCTCGAGTTCCTGCTTCTGGGCCTCGAGTTCCGCCGTTCGCTCGCGCACCTGGCTCTCGAGGTTCTCCGTGTAATCCGTCAGCGATTCAGCCATGTGGTTGAACGCCCGTGCGAGCACGCGAATCTCGTGGACGGCCTGCTCGCTGGCACGCTGACTTAAGTCGCCGTCGGCGATGGCCGTGGCGGTGGCCGCGAGATTCTGGATCGGCTTGACAAGCTGCCGGATCATCACCACCGTGACACCCGTGCCAATGAGTGTCACGAGAATCGCGATCAGGAGACTCGAGACGATATGGACGCGCATGGCCGCGTAGGCCTCTTCCAGCCCATAGACGAGCTGGACGTAGCCCACGGGCCCGTCACGCTTTGATTCCTCCGGATCCTCTTCCACAATGCCAAGATCGATGCCGTCGGTCAGCGGCCAGATCGGCACCGCCACGAGCAGGGCTGCCGGCAATCGCTCGAGAAGGAATTCGCTCTGCTCCTGCAGCTTTAGTATCCGCTGCGTCATCTCCGCCGTCGTAACAGCCGGGCCCATGCCGCGCTGATGGAAGTCGGCGAGCACCTGCGCCTGCGCGTCCAGGATCCGAATCGCGACAATCTCTTTCGATGCGGAAGGGACATGGACGACGTGTTCGAGCGCCTTCGTATCGTTCAGGAGCACTGCCGGCTCAGCCGAGTGGCTGATGGACCGGGCCGTCACGACCGCGTGCTCCTCCAACTCCGCCATCGAACGGTGGTAGTTCAACAGCAGCAGGGCCGTGCTGAGCGCACCGACGGTGCCCAACACGAGCAGGACGCAAAACGCGATCGAGCGTCCCTTGAGGCCAACACGACCGAACGGAGCCATCCAGGATTCTCCACGCACCGCGGTACGACCGACGCGGCCACGTCCGATAACCAATGAGCGGTTCCATCGCCCCATGGCAGCCCCAGCGCGAGAAGCTGCCATGTCTGCCATTTCATCGGCCGCCCAGGCCCGCAACATCTGTAGGTTTCGGCGGGTTCGTAGATGTTGTGTGGCTGGATTTCGATTCCCTGGGTCCGCCTGTGGACCCCGGTTTCGGACCCCAAGGCAAACCTGCCGGCCCGATGGCACCTGATCTATCGTAACTACATATCGGATAAAGCGTTATAGATTTCTGGTTCCCCTTGGCAAGCTTGATCGCTCGCCCGGGAGTTCATGATCTCCCCGTCTTGCCGCTGTTGGCGGGTTTTGGGGGCAGTTCGCCGGAGGTCTGGAAGCGGGGAGATAAGGCGGTTTGTTTGCGTGGTTGTGCCGATAATAAACGGTGTTCTCGCCTGTTGTAGGCGATGATCAGGTCCTTCGCACTTTATGGTTTCAGCCGGTCCGGACCTATCGGATTCGGGCGGAATGGCTTGATGGCGCGGCCAGCCTGGAATGCAGGTGGACATCGGTTGTCGGCGTGGATTCTCCGCGCGCTCGGGGGGTGGGCGGCGCTGGGAGCTGGCCTTTGCTGGGCTGCGGATGACGCCAAGACGGTCGTCGTCCTCGTCACCCCGCACCGGGTTTACCGCGAGGTTGCCTCGTCGATTGAGACGGCGATCGGCGCGAAGGGCCACCGGTGTGTGCTCGTGGTGCTGCCCCGGAGTTCCGGGGCGTCGGACGATGCGGACGCCGAGGACACTTCGACGACCGATGCTTCCGTCACCGAGGCGCTCAAGCCGGTCGTCGAGGCCAAGCCGGCGCTGCTGGTCACGGTTGGCACGCCGGCGACGAGCATCGCACAAACGCATTTCAAGACGACGCCAACGGTGTTTTGTCTGGTGCCGAACGCGCTGGATGCGCTGAATGCGGACGACGGTCAATCGACGCGCCGCGCGCTGACCGGCGTGACGACCGATGTCGCGCCGATTGAGCAGATCGACTGGCTTTTGAAGGTAGATCCTCGCTGCAAGGTGCTGGGTGTGTTACACAGCCCCAGCTCCAAGCGCACGGCCGAGGCCGTTCAGAAGGCCGCAACCGATCGGCCGATCAAGGTGGTCCTCATCGAGGCGCAGCGGGACGAGTTTCCGAAAGCCATCGATGCATTGAATGACAAGCAGTGCGATGGTGCGCTGATGCTGGCTGACGCCAAGGTCTACAATTCGGCCAACGTCCAGCGGCTGTTGCTCTGGGGCGTCCGTCAGAAGAAGGCGGTCTTCGCGTTCTCGGCCAACATCGTCAAGGCGGGGGCGTTGGCCGGGCAGTCGTCGGAGAATGCGGCGCTTGTTCGTCAGACGGCTGAACTCGCAAGCAAAGTGCTCGGCGGCGCCGACGCGGGCAAGCTCGGCCTGCAGTACCCGGCCGTGGTGGAAACGGCCATCAACGAGCGCACGGCCGAGATGATCGGTTGCTCGATTGACGATCGGGTTCTGCGGGCGGCTACCGTTCGGTTTGGCGCGGAGAAGTGAATCGTCGTGGCGCTGCGCGCTAGCACAGGGATGTTCAGATGATCGCGTCGAACGATGCACGATTGCGGCCAATGACACACGATTGGACGACCGTGCGTCGCTGCGTTATGGCGATGGCCGGCATCGCGCTGGTTGCCGTGGCTGTGCACGAAACGCTCGCCGCGGAAGAGGCCTTGCCGGCCGAGTCGCCGAATGAGGTCCTGGACGACATCGACCTCTTCGATCTCGATGTGCCGGACGCGATGATTGTCGTCTCGGCCACGCGTCGCGCTCAGAAGATGTCGCGCCTGCCGTATGCGGCTGGCGTGGTAACGGCCGAGGACATTCGGCGTGCAGGGGCGCAGTCGGTCCCCGACGCGCTGCGCCTGGTGCCCGGCGTGGATGTGGCGGATCTGAGCAGTAACGTGTGGGCGGTTTCGCCGCGTGGGCTCCATGGGTTCATCTCGAGTCAGTCGCTCGTGTTGGTCGACGGCCGACAGATCGTGGATTCAGCATTTAGCACCGTGGCATGGGGCAGTTGGCCGTTTCAGGTGGAGGATATCGAGCGTATCGAGGTCATTCGCGGCCCGAGCGGCGTGACGTGGGGGGCCAACGCTCTCCATGGCATCATCAACATTGTGACGAAGGACCCGCGGGACCAACTCGGCCTGACCGTCTCCGGTGGCGGTGGTTCGCGCGGTAGCCACAAGGAGCATCTCGGCTACGGCTTCGAGAAGGACGCACTGCGGCTCCGCGTATCCGGCGAGTATGAGGCTAACGACGGATTCCAGCGCGGCGGCTCTCTCCTGCGGCATCTCGATGATGGCATGAAGACCGGTCGTACGGGAGTACACGCGATCTATGAGCCGACGCCGGCTGATCAGATCACGCTCTCCGCAGGCAACGCACTGATTGACGGTGGTTATCCGGCGGCGCCGGCCGCTGGTTTCGGTCCGCGGAAGAACTCGGTCTCGCAGACATCCTATCTCCTCGGAAAATGGAACCATCGGATTGCAGATGACGAGTTCCTGGATGTGGTCGGCTACGTCAACGATTTCCAGTTGTCGCCGGGAGCCCACTTCATTGACTACCGTTACCAACAGCTCGCCCTGCAGATCGGGCATTCATTTCGGTGGGCGGACACGCATACGCTGACCTGGGGCATCGACAGCCGAACGGATCTCATCGACGCGGGTAATTCGGATCCCTATCTGCTGTCGAAGGACTTCATCAGCACGGCGATCATTGGCCTCTACGTCGAAGATGAATGGCAGTTCGCGCCGAAGTGGACACTGAACGTCGGTGGGCGGGTGGATTACGAATTCTACGGCGGCTTCCAGCCCAGCGGGCGCGCTTCGCTGGCGTACGGGCCGACCGAAACCAGTATGCTCTATGGGGCGGTCTCTCGCGCGTTCCACATGCCGGAGGCACCGCTCCGGTTCATGGCGATGCCGATGCTCAATGGCCTCGCGATGGCGGACTGTGACCGAAACGTCCGCGCGCAGACGCTTATTGCCTATGAGCTGGGGTATCGACAGCGCTTCTTCGACCGGATCGAGACCAGCGCCTCGTTGTTCTGGCACGCGCTCGACGACATCACGGCGTACCCGCCGCGGCTGCGTCTGCCGCCCGGCCTCATCGGATTCACTGTGGACAATCATGGAGCCGCGGCCCTCTACGGCGCGGAGCTGGATGCGCGGTATGCCGTGACCGACCATTTGACGCTTCTGGGGCACTACACGTACCAGCAGCCCCACTGGAAGATGTCGACGTCGATCCTCGAGAAGGACGTCATGACGCCGCCGAGGCACAAATTCATGCTGGGCGCCCGGTGGAGCCCGACGGACGACTTTCACCTGTCGAGCCATCTGTACTACGTGGATGCGGTCAAGGCGCCGAATCCGGGTAATCCACTGATCCCGCGCCACGTCGCACCGTACTTCCGATTGGACTTGCGCGGCGAATACGAGTTCTGGGAGGACCGGGCGTCGGTGGCGGTCGGTGTCCGCAATCTTCTGGATCCGCACCACTACGAGGGCGGAAGCCGGTTCCTCAACGACGCGGAGGGGCCCCGCATGGTCTATGCCGAGATGCGGGTCACGGTCCAGTAGAAACGAAGACGAGGTTGCCATGCAACACAGCCACATGAGAATGTTTGAGACAGCGGCGCGAAACCGTCGTGCCGGCCTGTGTGTGGTCACCGCCGGGCTGGCCCTCGGCGGCCTGAGCCTTCCGGGACCGGCATGGGCGCAGCCGGTGAGTCCCGCCGCGTCTGATACGGCGACATCCTCCGATTCCGCCGATGAGACCGACGACGTCGAACTCGAGGACATCGACCTCCTCGATCTCGATGTTCCCGCGATACCGATGGCCGTCACCGCGGCGCGCCATGCACAGAAGGTCTCGTCCATTCCGTACGCGATCAGCATTATCACGGCCGACGACATCCGCCAGGCCGGCGCGCGGACGGTTTCGGACGCCCTTCGCCTTGTGCCGGGCGTCGACGTGGCAGAAATGAGCTACGGCTATCAGGCCTCCTCGCCGCGCGGGTTTCACGGCATGGTCGCGCGATCGGTGCTCGTACTGGTCGACGGACGGCAGATCTACGATTCGTTGTTCGGCGGGACCGTCTGGAACAGTTGGCCGATTCAGCTCGAGGATATCGAGCGGGTCGAGGTGATCCGCGGGCCCGGGGGCGTGGCCTGGGGCGCCAATGCGATCAATGGCGTCATCAACATCATCACCAAGGATCCCAAGGATGATTTCGGGCTTACCGTCACCGGCGGCGGGGGCTCGCGCGGCACACACAAGGAGCATCTTGGCTATTCGTTTGGTGACGACAAGTTCCGCCTGCGTGTTTCGGGCGAATTTGAAGCCAGCGATGGCTGGAAGCGCGGCGGCTCCATCGTACGGAAGTACGATGATGAGTACAAGATCGGCCGTGTGAATGTCCACGCGGTCTATGAGCCGACCGAGAAAGATACGCTGTCGTTCTGGGGTGGTAACAGCATGCTCGACGGCGGCCTTCCCCTGACGCCGGCAGCGGGTCTTGGTGTCGGCAAGAATCCCCACATTCAGGCCTCATTCCTGCAGACCCGCTGGAATCATCAGGTTGCCGAGGACAACCATTGGGAAGTCAACGCTTACGTTAACGACTTTGAGTGCGCGATTGGCTTCGAGATGGGCGACTATCGGTATGACCAGTTCGCGCTACAATTCGGTCACACGTTCAAGCCCGCCGAATCGCACACGCTATCCTGGGGGATTGATGGGCGAGCGGACCTTCTCGACACGACGAACTCCGAACCGTACCTGACGAAGAGGGATTTTCTCAGCACCGGGATTATCGGCATCTACGTGCAGGATGCGTGGCAATTGGCGCCGAAATGGACGCTCGACCTCGGGGCGCGCATCGATTACGAATTCTATGGTGGCTTTCAGCCCAGTGCCCGCGGCTCGCTGGCCTATGCGATCACGGAAGACAGCATGGTCTATGGTGCTATTTCGCGTGCGTTCAAGATGTCGCCGGTCGGCGTGCGCCACCTGAAGACTCCATTTCTGAACGGGCTGGCCCAACTCACCGGCCATCACGACGTCGATGCAGAACCGGCGATCACCTATGAACTCGGGTATCGGCAGAAGTGGGGCAAACTGGATTTCAACGCGAACGTGTACTGGCATGAATACGCGAATCTGACGACGATCAGCCCACAGCTTGGGCCGCCGGGCTTGATCAGCTTCGATCTGGCCAACCGCGCTGACGCCTCCACCTACGGCGTCGAGCTCGACGGCAAATACGCTGTCACGGACAACCTGATGCTGCTGGGAAACTACACGTATCAGATGATCGACTGGCGGGCGGATGTGCCCTACCACGACAAAGAACTCATCTCGATGCCGAAGCACAAGTTCATGGTCGGCGCGCGCTGGAGTCCGACGGATGATCTGCACCTGTCAAGTCATCTCTATTTCACCGACAAGGTTCGGGCGCCGAATCCGCTCAATCCGTTCATCCCGCGCCGCGTCGCGTCGTACTTCCGGCTCGATCTTCGGGCCGAGCACGAGTTCTGGGACGATCGGGCGTCCATCGCGGTCGGCGTACGGAATCTGCTGGATGACGCCCATTATGAAGGGGGCACGTTGTTCATGAACGATGGCCAGGTGCCGCGCATGGTCTACGCGGAAATGCGGCTGCACTTCAAGTAGGCCAGCCTGCGGTGTCCGATGCGAAGGCGGTGCCACGATGAATCGGCAAGAGGTAAGACGAGGTGACATGGGTTGGAGACACCACGCAGGTGCATCCGTCTTCACAGGCGTCGGCATACTGATCTGTGTTCTGCCGAGTGAACATGCATCGGCCCAGGAACCATCGCCGGATTTCATTGCTGAACCCGCACCCAATGATGTGGAACTCGAGGACATTGACCTGTTCGAACTCGAAGTGCCCGAGGTGATGATCGTGACGGCGGGGCGGCGCGCGCAGCGCATCAGTCAGGTTCCGTACGCCATCGGCGTGGTCACGGCCGATGATATCCGCCGCTCCGGCGCGCGGTCGGTACCGGATGCCCTGCGCCTCGTGCCGGGCATCGATATCGCCGACCTGAGCTACATCAACTCGGCGGTCTCGACGCGCGGCGATCACGCGTTGCTGTCCAACCAGGTGCTCGTGCTCGTAGACGGGCGGCAGATCTTCGATTCGGTCTTTGGCGGAACGGTCTGGGGCGCTTGGCCGTTTCAACTCGAGGATATCGCCCGGATCGAGGTCATTCGCGGGCCCGGCGGCGTTACCTGGGGCGCCAACGCGGTCAACGGGGTGATCAACATCATCACCAAGGACCCGAAGGACCAACTTGGCCTGACGTTCACGGGCAGCGGCGGTTCGCGCGGCACGCACAAGGAGCATCTCGGCTACGCGTTCGGCGACGAGAAGTTCCGGCTGCGTGTTTCCGGCGAATACGAAGGCAGCGACGGCTTCCGCGCGGTCGATCCGTGGATCTTTCAGCTCGAGGACGACATCCAGCTTGGGAAGGCCGGTGTCCATGCCGTCTATCAGCCCACAAAGAATGACACATTCACTTTTTCGGGCGGGCACGGCCTTTCGTCCGGCGGGCGGATCGCGGCGATCATGTCCAAGGGCCGGAGAGAGACGAATCCCGTCACACAGGCCTCCTTCCTGCTCGGCACGTGGCAGCACGCAATCAACGATACGGATTCGTTCGAGCTGACGACGTATGTGAATGACGACCATGGCGACATGGGCCACCAGGTCATACAGCACCGCTATCAGCAGATTGCCCTGTTGGCAAGCCATCGGTTCGCCCTGGGCGAGGCGCACACCGTCACCTGGGGGCTTGATACGCGGACCGACCTGATCGACACCTCCAACGCTGATCCGCGACTGCTGAGTGAGGACTATATGAGCACCGCCATCATCGGCGTCTATGCTCAGGACGATTGGCGTTTCGCGCCGAAGTGGATGCTGAGTCTCGGCGCGCGGCTCGACTACGAATTCTATGGCGGTTTCCAGCCGAGCTTACGCACGTCACTGTCGTACGAACTCAACGACAACGCCATGCTGTATGGCGCGGTCTCGCGCGCGTTTGCGATGCCGCCGGCCGCCGCGCGGTTCCTCGACGCGCCGGTCCTGGGTGGCCTGGGGCGCATCACCGCCAATCGAGACATCGACGCCCAGATTCTCTGGGCGTACGAACTCGGCTATCGGGCGCAATTCGCGCATCGGTTTGATGTTGCCGCCAACGTGTACTGGCATGAATTCGACAACCTCACGGGTCTCTGGTCCGGCCTGGGGCCGCCCGGGTTGATGCGCATCGAGTATGACAACGATGGCCGAGCCTCGACATACGGCTTCGAGCTGGACACCAAGTACCGCGTGACCGACACGCTCACGCTGCTTGGGCACTACACGCATGAGCAATATGACTGGCGCTCGGCGAGGCATTATCACGAGCGAGGCGCCATCCGGGCGCCCAAGCACAAGTTCATGATCGGCGCCCGCTT
>JAFGKA010000408.1 GCA_016928855.1 Phycisphaerae bacterium | reverse complement strand
TACCTGCTTGCCGTGTTGATGTGCTGCGGGCTTGCATGCCGGAGCCAATCGCCCGGCTCCGGAGATCAGGCCGGTGACGGCGGTGGCGGCGGCACCAACGGCACTGTGGACAACGGTGGCGGAACAGGCGGCGACGGCACCGCCGACGACGGAGCTCCGGCCGCCGGCGGCGACCTGGCCGAGCGCCTGCAGCCGGCCGATTTCACCTATGTGGGCGCGTTCCGCCTGCCCGACGAGTTCAACTGGGGCGCTCGCGGGCTCGCGTACTATCCCGACGGGGATGGCGGCGCGGGCTCGTTGCTCGTCACCGGATTCGAGTTGCTACAGGACCCGGCCCATCCCGGCGAGTCCTGCTGGGATGCCGGCTGGAGCTGTTCGGCTTGGTATGGGCAGGTGACGATCCCCACGCCCGCGGCCGAGGCAAACCCGGACGACCTGCCCCAGGCCGCCCTTGTCGGCGCGATGACGAACTTCGACGGCGGCCTGGCTTCTACCGTGCATCGGGAATACCTCTTCGTCAGTGACATCGAGTACGTGCCCCGCCGAGGTTCGCAGACGGCCGACAAGCTCTACGGCTCCATCAACCTGTGGTATGCCGAAGGCGCGGTCGGCGAGGACACCTTCCCCACGATCTGGCTTGCCAACCTGGACGGCACGCAGCCACGGGGCCTGTTTCACGTCGGCCCCGAGGCGGATCCGTACCACGGCCGCAAGATGGGCTCATATCTCTTCACGGTGCCCGCGTGGTACGCGACACAGTACCTCGGCGGCCGCACACTCGTGACCGGCCGGTCCCGCGGCACGCCGGCCACCGGTGACCAGCCGATCACCACGCACGGCGGTTCGCAGGGGCCGACCCTCTTCGCGTTCCAACCGTCAGACAGCGACGATCCGACCGGCAATCTCGACGCCCTGCCGCTCCTGTATTATCGCGTGAAGTTCCCGGGCTGCGCCGGCCCGAACGTCGGCGAACCGGCCCAGTGCGACTACCCCGGCTTCACCATGTGCGACGATTGGACCGGCGCGGCCTTCGTTGATAACGGCGCGCGGCGGTCGATCATGCTGCTCGGCTATGTCGGCCTCGGGCCCAACTGCTATGACGAGCCGCCCGTCGAGTGCCATGATCCGTGCAGCAATGCCCACGGCTATCACTGCCAGCCGTACGAGCGGCAGGTGATCTTCTACGACGTGCACGAACTCGGCCACAGCGCTCTGGGCGAGCAGGACCCCTGGGTCGTCGTTCCCTACACGATCTGGCGACCGACGGAGTTCTACCTGAGCGGCAATCCCTGCTGGAACGTCGGCGGCATGACCTTCGACAGCGCCACCCGGCGCCTGTTCATGGTCGAGCGAGGCCTCGGCCCGGAGGAAACCAACGCCACCGTCGTGCACGTATGGTCCCTGGGCTCGTAGGATCGTCCGGCCCGCGGGCGCTTGTCTCGTTTTCGGTTGGCAACCTTCGCTGATCCGGCGGGTGCCACTGGTCCCGACGTGCGTCGGGATCCGTCAGTGCTCGGACGAGCACTGCGGCCGGCCGCGGCGCGCCCGTGGGGGGGCAATCGTTTCGGGTCATCAATCTCGGAAACGGCACTGACGCAGGCGGGCGTCCTCGGCGGCCGGATGTGGTATAAGGGGATGTTGACCGAACGCCGCCCGGCGGTGATTGTCTGTTCGGCGGCCGGGGTCGGCTCGTTCGTGCCTGAGCCGGCTTTGTCCAACAGAACTTGCCTGCAATCGCGGAAGTACGTTGAACCATCAACTGGGGGACCCAAGCGGACAGGCAACCGCCCTGCCTTCAGGCCGTTCGCGCCGTGCGCCGGCCCGGCCCGCGGGGCGGAACCAATGGGGGGTTGTCGCTCTTGTGCGACCATCGTGGGCCATCGGGGTTTCCGTTACGAATGAGGAGGCAATCGCTGATGAAGCGCAGAACAGGCTGGTCGGTATCGTTGTGGCTGGGCGCGTGCGCGCTTGGATGGGTCGGGTCGATCGCGCTGGCCAATCCCTATGCGGCTGTCGATTGGGAGCAGTGCCAGCAGCATCGGGCCAATCTGCACACGCATACCACCATCAGCCACGGCCGTGCGACCCCCGCGGAAACCATCGACCGCTACCGCGAGCTGGGCTACACCGTCCTGGCCCTGACGGACCACGACACCATGGGCCCGGGCGGCGACCGCGATGATCCGCGCAAGGCCGAAACGACCTGGCCCTGGGAACGCTACGATCGCAATCCTGCCGAACTCGGCATGGTGGCCATCGAGGGCAACGAGGTCTCCAAGGTGGATCACATCGGCAGCTACTTCACCGGCTACGGCAACGCCGAGGTCGAGTCCCCCGAGCAGGTGATCGAGGAGATCGGACAGCGCGGCGGCCTGGCGGTGATGTTCCATCCTGGGCGATACGATCGGTCCGTCGAGTGGTATCTCGGGCTGTTCGCGCGATTCAATCATCTGGTGGGGCTGGAGGTCAGTAACCAGACGGACCGCTACCCGTGGGACGTCGATTTCTGGGATGATGTCCTTTCGGCATCGATGCCCGACATGCCGATCTGGGGCTTCGCCAACGACGACATGCACCGCATCGAGGACGTGGGGCGAAGCTGGGAGGTGCTGCTGCTGCCCAGGCTGACGGCGGAACACGTCCGCGAGGCGATGAAAACGGGGCGGTTCTACTTCAGCTTTGTGTACGAACCGGGCCGGCCGGCGCCGACCATCCAGTCCATCGCCGTCGATGCCGAAGCACGCACGATCAAGATTCAGGCCGACGGCCATCAGCAGATCTACTGGATCTCCTGCGGACGAATCGTCGCGAAGGGATCGACGTTCGACGTCAAGCGCGCCCGCCATCCCAAACGCTACGTCCGAGCCCAGCTCCGCGGCGAGCACGGCTACACCTTCACCCAGCCGTTCCGCCTGCCCCTCCGCCCGGCAACCACGAAGCCTGCCGCAGAAGATCAGTGAGAACGGGTCGCATAATCAGGGCGCTGCCGACGCACTTGATGCTTGCCACAGAGACCTCGTTTGATGATCTGTCTGGACTGCGTTCTATGCTTTCAAGAAACAGTAATGAAGTGCATCATGAATCCGTCAAAAGATGAATCCCTGGGATCATGACCTCCAAGAACCCCTCGGTTGGTTGCGGAGGTTGCCAGGGCATTCGGATTTCATCCAGCGTCGCTCCGGTCAGCGTGATCTTCTCCTCGAGCATCTGGCCGAGGCCCTGTTCATACGCCAGTCGCACGTGCGTGACGTCCTCCGCGTTCAAGCTGATGACTCGCGCGGACGTCGCATCCAGCGCGACCGGGTCGGTGCTGGCCAGCAGCATCCACGTGCCCAGACGGTCGCGCACATCCACCGTCGTGCCCCACCAGCCGGGCAAAACGTGCGGCCCGTTGCCCTCGCATCCGAGCGAGAAGTCGGTGATGGCAAAGTCAGTACGAACCGCCTTGCTGATATCAACGAGGATCTGGTGCAGGCCCGAGTCGTGCAGCACCTGACGCATGTTGCTGATCAGGGGACTGTTGTAGTGACTGATCGGCGTGGTACCGAAGAGATTCTTGATCGCTCCCGTGGTCAGCGTCCAACGATGCGTCTTGATCACCGGCAACGAAATGACGCGATCTGCCTGCAGTATGAGGTTCGATACATCCACGGTGGCCAGGCACGACTGCGACGCCACCGCTAACCACTCGGGTGTTTCTGCGTTCAGACAGACCAGGCGGACTCGGTCGCCATGGGCATCCCGCAAACGCTGGACCTCAGCAGCAACGGTACTTGAACCGTCGAAGGTGGGTACGGTTACCCAGTCCCACGAGGGCACCTGGCCGCCTTCACCGATGGTTACCATCGACGCGCCGGCCTTCAGACATTCCTCGGCGACGGCAATGACGATCTCGGGCTTGACCGATTCGCCGACGGCGATCGGGTTGTACTTCACCATGCCGAGCGAGCCGAAGTTGGGCTTGATGAATACCGTTTCGCCGGGGTTGACGATGGCCGCGGCGCCGCCAAACGCAGCCAGCGCTTCGCGGGCCATGTCAGCCAGGTTGTCTCCGCGTATCACTGCCACCGTTGACGGATCGTCAATGGGTGACGGCGTGGGCTCGGCAGGCGCGCAAGGCGACGTGCATCCCGTCAGCAATTCCGATGCTCCGACTGCAATACTTGCCTGTCCAGCATATTGCAAAAATCCTCTCCTGGTCAGTTTCCGCACGTGTGAGTCTCCGGTCAGCAGTCCGCGAGCAGGTCGGGAAACCGGTTCGTCCGGCATGGCTTGAAACGCCACGTCTGCAGTAAACGACAGGAGGACCATTCTGTCCAGACCGCGAGGCCCGGGCCCCCGCGTCCGCGCGTTGCATGGGAGCGGAATCCGCAAGGCTGGCCAGGATGTGTGCGCCAACAGGCCCGTCGGAACGGGGTGCATCGATCAGGAGCCATCGTCATCGGGTGGTATCCAGAGGGCTCACGCCGAACGATAGGAAGGTGACGTAAAAAGAGAAAGAGCGGTCACTTATGACCGCTCTTGTCCTTCGTTGGCAGCCTCTGCCGCCGACTACCCCCAAGGGGATTCGAACCCCTGTCTTCAGGATGAGAACCTGATATCCTGGGCCTCTAGACGATGGGGGCGGTTCTCGATTC
>JAFGKA010000407.1 GCA_016928855.1 Phycisphaerae bacterium | reverse complement strand
GGATCGACCGAGAAGCGGTAGCCGTCCTCGCTGCGCGCCAGCGCGAAGACAGACCGTCCGTGCTGCCCTTCCACCCGGACGAGCAGCAGGTATTCGCCGTTGATCTTCACCGCGGCAGCGTTGAAGACCGTGTTGCAGCGGAACGGTATGTCCTCCAGCGAAATGATGGGGTTGCCTTCCCAGCGGTGAATCACATCCCGGCCCATCAAGCGTGATCGTTTGTGGAGCGATCGTCGTTCGACTGTCTGCAACAAAGTGGGTACTCCTTACCTGCCGCGGTGCGGGGTATCGCCGGGGGCAAACTACGCCCGAACCTTGGGCGCACAGCCCAAGGGTCGAACTCGCCCCATCCATGGTGGTTTTCGGCAAATCGGAGGGCATGCTTAACCATTATCGGCCGAAGCACCAGGCAGTTGATACACCATGGTCCGCTCCCCCGCCGAAACAGACAATCCGTGCAGTATGGCTTCATATGCCACGGCGGACAGTGGCCGCACGCTGAACGGCATGCGTCCCCGTGGCCGGCTCCGGGTACAATCAGGACAAGGGCGATACGCCGAAAAACCGGCTTGGCGCTATCGAAAGTGCAGTTTTTCAGGTCCAAGCCGGCCGGTTGCGTAAGATTTGCGTAAGAATCGGGCCTCACCCCACCCGGACGGCCTCCAGCCGCTGCACCGCCGCCACCATATCGGCATCACACACATCAGAATAGAACGCCGCCGTTGTCGCGATGTTGGCATGCCCCGCCATCTTCTGAACGACTGTAATCGGCGTCCCCGTCACGAGAAGGCGAGTACAGAACGTCTTTCGCAGGTCGTGAAGACGCATCTTCTTGACCTTGGCCTTGGCGAGCGTCCTACGCCATCGACGCTTGACGGTATCGACCGACATGGCCACGAACGGCCCGCCGTCCTTCAGTGTCTGCGCCTGAAGTCGTCGCAGGTCGGACGCCAGCGACGCCGAGATCGGTATGCGCCTATCCCGCCGGCCCTTCGTTTCGACGAAGACAACCGCCTGCCCGTCGAGATCCACGTTGGCCCATAACAGACTGAGCAGCTCGCCGCGCCGCCCACCCGTGGCAAGGGCCGTCGTGAGAAAGATCTTCCACGGCTCCCCATACAGATCCTGCGCCGCGTTCAATATCGCCGCCTCTTCGACGGCAGTAGCCACCCGGACCACCGGGCGATTGGCGCGCTCGAGCCGCAAGCCAACGGCGGGATTCCGGGCAAGATATCCGCGCCGAATCGCCGCGTTGAACGCCGCCTTTAGGATCTTGGCTTTCTTCCCAACGGTTGAAGCCGCGTTACCACGGGCCTTACAGGAATGCAGGTACGATTCCACCATGCCGAACGTGATTCGCTTGGGTTCGATGCCGCCGGTCTCCGCGCCTAGTTCCTCAAGTACGATTCGGGACTGTGTCCGGTTCGCATCACTCGCCAGTCTGGCCAAGTGTTCTTTAGTGAACGCCGCCCAGGTGATGGACCGCAGATCGCAATGCGTCCCGGCCTCGATGCCCTTCTCGATCAGGGCGGCTTCGTGGTTCGCCCTCTTCTCGTTCGTTCCGATTGTCTTCGACCGCCATCGGTTCGCCTCAGGGGACCACCACCGAACGGAGTAGATCGTCTTCCCCGCCGCGTTGACCCGATCCGTTACGTACACTTTCGCCCGATCAGACACGATGTGCACCTCCTTTGCATTAAGCCCCACTAGAACCCGTCCCGGCCGAGATCGTCGAACCTGGACCGTTCTGTGGCCTCTGTGCGCAGCCCGGCCCGATCCGGCAATCCGTTTCGAGAACGGCCGGGTCATTGCTGATACCCGCGAATCGCGCCGAGCAGCTCGTATGTAGGCGCGTGCGCGCCCGGTGGGTTCCGTTCGATAGGCCTCTCGAATTCATTGCGATTCCCATTCTATCGGTGTCCTACCCGCCGTCAAGGCCTCATTCGGCCGGATCATCGTCCGATTTCGTACCTAGGCACGAAAACGGCTTCATGGCCTCCGCCCACGTCTCGGCCTCCTCCCTTTCGATGGCCCGAAGCTTCTCCCATCGGGCCTCGTCGATATGGCCCGCAATGGCGTCTTCGACGCGTCGCCGAAGTTCATCCGGCGGGAGTGCATCCAGTTCGGCGCATCGGTCGCCGTATTCCTTGCGGAATTGGTCCGCCCGGCTGTCCCCAGCCTTGATCGGCAGTTCCAGCAGATCGAAGGCGTCGAAGTCGTCGTTGACCACCCCCAGCCGCGTCCAGGTAAATCCCCTCGCCCCGAAGTGCCGTAGCTTCTTCTGAATATCCCGCTCGATATCCATGCCGGTCGGGTCGAAGTCCCCAACGTAATAAGCGTGAATCGGTTTCTCGATTTTCTGCCACTGCCTCGCAATCTGTCCCAGGTAGGCTATCGAGCCGTGCCCCCGGCAGACGTGAAGCGGTACATCATATGCCGATGTCACCGGATACAGCACGCCCGCAACGGCATCTTTTTCCGTAAGCACCGCAACGTATTCCGGCAGTGATGCCCAGAAGTCCTTCCGGTAGGCGCTTTGCACCGTTTCCGCGAAGTCGGCCAGTCCGGACCACGAAGACGGCTTCGACGTTGACCGAGCATTATCGACGATCCAATCGAGAGAAATATCGCCGTCCATGCGTAAGTCCCGCATCAGCCGCTTTAACTCGTCATATCCTGATTTCGTCGCCGGCAGCGCCCCTGCCGACACCAGCCGGTAGTAAAGCTGCCGAAGTGTCATCGGGTGCTCGTCTTCGAGGATCGGCAGCACCGCTTCATGCAGGGCCCGCTTCGGCGGATGCCATCGCCGCCGCCGCCGCCGCGCATACCCTTCGAGGTCGAAGTCAGTCAACAGCGTTGCCACGTAGCGAATAGATCGCCTGTCGTCACAATCACCCTCAAAATATTGCCGATACAGGTCCGGCCGCATCTCCTCCACGGCCTGATACAGGTACATCGTCTCGGGCTTGCCGCCGCATATCCTGGCGCATTCCTGTTCCTCTTTCGTCGGCTTGCCGAAGGCCTCCATCGCCCGCGCGGCGGCATATTGACGCCGAAGCAATTCCTCGTATGCCCGCTCGACCGTGATTGCATCGGCCTCGGTGCCGGATTCGTCGTCGATGTCCTCCACCATCTTGACGAGGTCTTCTTCGTCCGATTCGAGAATTTCAAGATGGGGGTCGCAACAATCAGCCTGCATCATATGCATTTTGAATTCCCACGACTGATCCGCCGCCAACAATCTTGGCCTCAGACGGCCCGCGCGAACGCCAGGAACCCGAACAAAGACCCGATCAGCAGGCCGGCCGCGAAACCCTCGATCAGCCCGACCACCACCGCGTGAACATCACCTCGCATCATGTTCGTAACCTCCCGAAAAAGAGCACCCGGAACCGGCCGACGCGGTCGCTCTCCGGCCGACCGGCCCGGATGCCCCCGGAGTTAAACGCTCAAGACGACACCTTCGACCACGATGCACAGCGCACCCGCGCCGGATGCATCGCACGTCAACGCAGTATTTTCGGCCAGCCGGATCGGCTCCGCGAATACATGCGAAACCGTCGTATTGGCCGCGCAATAAACCGGCCCGATGATCGGCGACGTCACCGCCGTGTCGCTCTTGCCAGCGCCAACCGTTACGTTGATCGCCGCCGCCGACGAAATGACAACCGACGTCAACGCCAGCGCGTACCCCGCGCCCGGTGCAGCAATAACCACTTCGCAGGCGGACGCATCGGCCGACGTCGCGTTGGTCGCGAACCCGTGGCCGCTTCGTTGCAGGCTCGTTGTTTCAATGGCCATCGCTCACCGCCTTATCGCGCTGCCAGTGTGACACACCACGAACGCGTAACGCCGTCTTCGCACGTCATCGCCGCCCGCATAAGGGGCTGCGCATCGAATCGCACGCTGCAACGAAAAACGGTCTGGTCGAAGCTAAAGCGCTCATGTGCACTCACGTCCAGCAGCACTTCGCGACGGTCGCCGAGAACAAAAAGCGACGGGTCCAGAACAACGACATCGCCCGCAGCCCCGAGCGCCGGAAGATGCTCAGTCACGTGCAGCGGCCGACCGAAAACCGTCTCGGCCGTCGGTCCGGCAATTGACGGTTGCAGCAGGCCGACAGGCATGCCGCCGGTCCCACTGGTGATCGTCAGCCGGGAAAGCTGGTCATGCGCGGCCGGATTGGCACACCAGATGCAGCGATTCCACGACGTTGGCAGTAGCCGACTTCGCATTTTGAGAACATTCTCAATGACAACCGTATCGGGCGCCTGGCCGGTCTCGGCATCCACCTCGACAACTGAATTGGCATTCAACGCGCCGCCGATAACGGCCCCGCTGCCGCGCCACAGCGTCTTTTCAACAAAGTGGTGCAAGCTGCCGACAAGATTCTTTTCCAGTGCCAGCCGCGCCGCTGTTGCCGCGTCTTTCAGCCACTCGTTGTTCACGTAAACGCGCGTGCCGAATTTGTGCGCGTGCAAATTGACTTGGTTCAGCGTCAGGTCGGAAGTGGCATATTCCGCACCCTCAGCAACAACCGCCCAATCAATGCCGTACGCGCCGCTACTCTCGTGGTCATCATCGACGAACCCCGGAATGGACGCGTCGTGCGTGTCCATCTGCACACGCTGGCACGCCTTCATCAGCACAGTATCTTCGAGGTTGCCTTCCATCAGATTAACAACGAGTTGCGACGGCAGGGCATAGCCGCCGGTGCCCGTCGTCGAAATCGCGAGCAGCCGTTCATCACGATGGCCGTGCAGCGTTTTGTAGGCCGCCAGGAGAAAATCCGGCAGGCCGCTGAACCCGCCATCGGACAGGCCCGCCCGCATATGGGCGTACCCGTTCTCGTTGCGAGTGCCGCCGAAGCTCGTGCCCGGTGGCAGCGCACTGTCCGCGTGCGTCAACCGGCCCTGGCTCATTTTCCCTACCCGCTCAAGCTCGAAGTCAAGGCGCTGCCATTCGCGCTCTTCGGCCGGGGTGAATTCGCGCTGTTCAAGAATTGCCTGCGCGTGCAGGTTCTGCCGCGCGATCCATAGTTTTTGATACTCGACCGACGAGCGCTCAGGAAAACCGGTCGTCGTGAAATTGCGTATCGTACCCATTTGTGTTTACCTCAAAAAACCCAGTGCCACCAAGGCACCATTGCCAACAAATTGTCCTCTAGCCGAACGCCCACCCCCGAGATCACGCGCGACGATGCGGGGAGCTAAGTCTGTGCGCGCGATTCGCCGCGCGCGACCCCAGGGCGCTGGACGTCGCCGGGGAATCCCAAAACCCGGCGCGAACAGACCGCGCGAAGGCGCGGAGCATTCGGCCACCCACGCGGCCAGCCGGATAGCGATGGCTCCAGGCCATAGGCCGCCGGTCTCGTGGGCACCTAAAAAACGCCGTCGGCCGCGCATGGCGATGGAGCCACGCCGCAAACCGACGGCGAGAAAAACGGACGCAGGCCGTCCGATATTTCCGATCGTATTTTCATTTGTTTCTGAAAGCCGTGAGAAAAAAAGCGCCGGGCCACGTTTGGTACAGGTGCGAAACCCCTGAGAGATTGAACCGGCCCCCATTAACCCGTTATGTCGTAATGCCTTAGGTATGTTCATGGTGTTAACGATATCGTTCCGAGACTGTTAACGCATGTGAAGTGTTATCGGTTGTGAACAATCCCTCATCGTTCGTCAGGTTCCGGTGTTCGCTCCGGTGTGTTTCCGACACTACGCGACAGGAACCGGAAATTTTTTCCGTTTCTTGACACGGTTCGTCTACAATTTCCGTCGGTTCGTGGCTCGGAATCATGCTTGTATTGCACCTTATAACCCGTGTTTTTGATAGCGCCAACGCCGTTGGGAACGGAAGGAACGGATGGAACGGACGTTTCATAATCTTTCTCATGCCTTACGCGTAAGGAAACTTTGTGAACAAAGCGTTCCAAGTGTTCCAAGTGTTCCCGCGCCTCTCATGACGCACCCACAAGGGCCGGCTCAAGCTCGGCCACGTAGCGCTCAAAGATTCGCAGAACCACTCGCTCCGCCTGCCATCGCCCCGCAATGAACAGCCAGTGCACCGAGGGATACCGGTACGTCCATGCCACGATTGACGCCAGCCGTGCCCGTGGCTTCGACTTCCCGTACTTCGACGCGTCCAGGATGCCGAGGAGGTCCGAATCGTCCACGACAACAAACGCCAACCGGAACTCGGCCAGACGCTCCAACTCCCGGACGAACCGATCCCGCTCCCAGGTGATGCACGCCACCAGATCGGCCGCGCTCTTGCGTTCAATCGCCACGCCGTCGGGCGGGTCCGTGTGGCCGGCAAGGCTGTAGTCGCCAGTCCGCAGGCCGACACGCTCCACGCCGTAGCCGGCAAAGGGCCAGGGCCTCCGCTCCCGGGTATCAATCAGGATCGTCGGTAGGTCGGTCACGGCGTCACCTCCGCAGAGCCACGCGACGGCCCGGCATACTCATAGCGTGTGGCGCGGGTCGTCGTTCCAGGCTCCGCAACGATCAACACGCCATCCGCGACCAACATGCCCAGCCGGCGACTCGCCGTATGGTGGTCGATCCCGAGGAGCCTGGCTGCCGATCGGCACGACAGGTAGTACGGCTCTTGCCCCCGCAGTCGTTGCAGCTCGGCGCACAGTGCGATCAGCGCCCGCGTATGCTCGCACTCGTATCGGGCGGCTCCCGCTGGGAGTGGCAATGCTTTGGCCCGCGCAAAAGCAGACTCCAACACTCCATGTCCGGCTGGCGTGCGCACTCGCGGCCACGCGTGCGCGAAATCCGCCCAAGTTTCGTCGTATGGCTTGGTGCCGATGACGGGGAGGGCCTGACGATGCCACTCCCGTGCGATCGGTTGCAGCGCCTGCAGCGGCGCATCGTCCAGGGCCCGTATCGCTTTCAGCTCACGGGCGAGCCGGAACACACACCGGTTACGCCCGCCCTCGTGGGTCGGCAGCGTCCGGGTTATCGCCCTTTGGACCGCTGGGTCTGAGACAGAGAGACAGAGAGACAGAGACTCTGAAGCCATCTGTGTCTCTGGGTCTCTGTGTCTCTGGGTCTCTGTCTCAGGTCTTCCCATGATCTGGTCTTTGGGGTCGAGCGCTACTACCGGAACGCCGGCCGAGGGTTCGATAATCCACGTGTAGACCGCGCCGCTCTCGTGTTGCGACGGGGGCAAGACGACGTAGTTGCCATCACTGCGCAGCTCGCCATCCGGTAGTGTGGCCGATCGCGCCTCCGGACAGGTCGCGTAGACGTGATACCCGCGCCCAGTCTTCACGGTCGGCAACTGCGCGGCGAGATCGGGATGGGCCGCTGCCCATCGCTCGTAGCTGCCGGCTTCGTCGAAGTCGCGACAGATCAGGTCACCGCTCACCCTGCCGCAAATGACGGCTACGCCCGTGGCCGACGATCCCGCCCCAAACCAACGGCGAACCTCGTCCTCGGTCGGCCGTTGCTGCTGATACTGTTTCCACGATCGCAACGCCGGCTTCTTGCCCTTGACCGGAATGATGCTCCATCCGCGCTGCAGGTAGTCGATCGCCGCGTCCAACAGGCCGTCCGTCGCCGGCTCGGCGAAAGGCAGGATCGTGTGCCGGTTGCCGTTGTACATCGGATGGCCATTGACCGGCGCCTCGGGGCCGTCGCCGTCGAGGAACCGGCCGGCTTCCAACATCCGGTACGCTGCCAAGCTCACGAGTCACCCCCCAACCCCGCGACGTACGCGCGCACATCGGCAGGTCGCCACCGCAAATTGCGCGCGACAAGAACGCCTTTTAGCTGCCCCGTCTGGTGAAGATACTCCACCGACGATGCCCGCACCTGGAGCAGCGCCGCCACGTCCCCAGCGGTAAGCAGCAAGGGCGCGCTGTCCGATGCCGTCCAGCCGGCAGATCCGTTCTCGGTGTCTGCGTCCGCGTGAGACATTTGTTCGTCACTCCGTCTCGACGTTGTCGAGTTTCTCAGCCTTGCCGTTTTTGATGAGTTCGTCCGCCAGCTGCGCCACACAGTGCAGCACCTTCCCTGCCGGGTATGTGGTTGCAGGATAGAACGGGACCTTCGGTGCCTGCACGTCAGTCAAAAGACGCACGCTCACGCGCCCGGTCTTGTGCAATGCCGCCACGGCATCGGCCTCGGGTTTGGCGTCCGCATCGGCGAGCAGCCGCAGAACGTCCGCGACATCATGCCATCTCAGCAAATCGATGGCCTCATCCCGCTCGCGAATGGCTTGCTGGACTTCCGATAGGTGCCGAAGTTCCTCGGGGGGCATGGGGCGCTGCGCCACACGATGCAACGACGAAAGCCACTCATGGCTGGCTTCCCGCCACTCGGCCTCGACCAGCCGGCCCCGCTCTTGCCGAACCTCCGCACCCATCGTCTTGAGTAGCCAAGGCAAGACGTCTTCCGAATATCCGCGCGCGATGCCGACCGTGACGACCGGAGGCACGTTGTTCTTGTCGAGCAGATGCTGAACCTGGCGACGACTCACCCGAAGGCCAGCCGCCAGACAATCGTCCGTGAGATCTTGAATGTTTTTGTAGTGATTGGTCATATCGAACCGCTCCTGAAACTGTACACCATTGACCCGATGGGTTTAGTATATCATGTGAAAGTGCCCGTGTCAACTTTGACACGTCAGAATGTTCCAATGGGTCCGTTCGGCCTATGTTCGGTATGGACTTGCGTAACATTTGCGTAAAGTCGGTTCCCGTGGGCGGGTTTCAGTTGGGGTGAGTTCGGTTCAGATCGGCCCTAGCGGGGTCATAAACGCCGATACCCCCGCTCACGCTATTGTAAACGGGGGTATTTTTCGTACAATCAGGACAAGGGCGGGCGAACGGCGTGACTGCGCTCCCGCCCGCCGTAAAGGAGCCCCACGTGCACGAACCTGAGGTCACCGAGGCCGGGAAAGCGATCGTCTCGCTTCTCCACACGGCGGTCGCTACGGAAGCGTCCGACCTGCACCTCGTGGTGGGCTATCCGCCCACCCTTCGCATTCATG
>JAFGKA010000406.1 GCA_016928855.1 Phycisphaerae bacterium | reverse complement strand
TTGAGAATGGGGCGACGCCCTTCGCTCCCGACGGTTTGGATGAGCCGTGATTGTAATACGGGAATCGTGTGCGTCAAGGAAGAACGAAAGAGATTTCATCGCTTCAGCGCTGTACTGACCCACAACCACACGAGAATGAGAAGCTGGAGAAACCGGACAACGGCAATTGCCGCCCCTCACGCAGCCTGGAGCGACCCCACCGCACAAATCACAGCTTATCCACAAGCATTGGCCCCGGCGCACAGCAATTTGGCCCACAACAGCGCCTTGCGGCGCCGACACAGGTCGTACCACGCTTGCCTTGGAGCACCGAATCGGAATTCGGCGCTTTGCGGTCGGTCAGTCGGCGCGCGTATAGCGATAGTCAGCCGGATTGTGGATCCGGTTGCGAAAGGCGTGCGGTTGGTTCTGCCGGCTTCGCTCGAAGTACGGCCCTTCACTCGCCGTGCATCCACTCGTCAATGACAACGCGGCGACCCACAGGCTACCCAACACTACGCTCAAGAAAATGCGCTTCATGATGCCCTCTCCCTGCACGATGCTCTCTACGAGGAAATGCCCCTCACATCATTCGATGCTAGGCGCAGGGGAGTTCAGAAATCAAGCGGCAAGACCGCTTGCGCAGTCGCACCATGGACAAGGTCCGATACAAGCAGCCATTGCGGATGAATGAATGAATGAATGAAGAACTGCGGGCGACAGGCGTGGCAAGATACCCGCAAGGACACGGCTATCCGCCGGCCTGGCCTGCTGACGCACCAGCGCCGCTGCGTGCGCGCAGCACGGCAATCACGGACAAACGACGGCCTTGCCGTGCGAGGTTAATCGTAAGCGGCGTGTCCGCCGGTGTGTGATGAACGATCTCGGCCAGGTGACTCGCGTCCTGCACATCGACGCCGCCGATGGCCATGATTCGGTCACCAGCCCGAATGCCCGCCGCCGCGGCCGGTCCGCCGCGAATCACTTTCGCCGCAAGGACGCCACCGGCTTCTCCGGCGGAGCGATCCGACGCACGCACCAGAAGCCCGAGGAATCCATGCGAGACATTCTCACCTCGCGCCAGTCGTTCGATAATCGACCGCGTCTGACCGGACAGCGGAATTGCATAACCGAGTCGTTGTCCGCTCTGCGCATCGAACGCCGCCGCAGTGCTGATCCCGATGACCCGACCGTCGGCATCGATAAGCGGGCCACCGCTGTAACCTTGCGGATTCGGCACCGTCGATTCAAGCAGTGCCGCGTAGAACTGCTGGCCGGACGGATCCAACGCCGCCTGCAACGACTGCCGACGCAGTCGCACGTGACCACGCAGCACCGTTGCCGCGCCACGCTGCAACTGCTCCGGGGCATACCCCAGCGCCGCAACCGGCCGCCCGGCATCCACCGTAGCCACATCACCAAGCGATGCCGCCGCCGGCAGCGCACGATCGACGCCGAGCACGACCAGGTCCGTCTGCGGATCGGCCCCAACCACCCGCGCGGGCATCCAGCCGACGCCGGCGACCTGAATCTCGATGCGCCGCGCATCCGCAATCACGTGGGCATTCGTAAGAACCAACCCGCGCTGATCGATGACAATGCCCGAACCTTCGGAGTTAAAGTCAACGCTGTGCCCTGTCGCCCCCGCCGTTGCGCCGTCGGTATCCACAAGCGTTGGAGCCATCTCGCCATGGGCGCGTACGGCGACGGTGAAACGCCGCGCCGCATCGACAACGGCGTCCGGAACAGGCTCGATCTGGCCCGGCGCCCGCAGGACAAGCAGCCATTCGCCCCGGCAGCGCTGTCGCATCTCATCCCAACGCTGCTGTGCGGCATCCGCGTCGCGACGGTCGGAAGTCTGACACCCCGCGAGCAGAATGAATGCCAATCCTGTTGTGAACACCCCGTAGCGCAACACGAACCCGTGCCCCCGAACCCTGCATCAGCGATAGGACATGGCGAGCAGTAGGAACGTACAATTCAAAACGGGCGCACGCAAACGGCTCGCGATATCCTTTGTCGGATTAACGCGAGCCGCATCCTCTGTTGTGTTTATCGGGCGGGCAGACCGATCGGGCTATGGGCTGGCCACATCCATGTGTTGCCGTATCCGCTCATAGGCTGCCACGGCATCGGTATGCGCTGTCCGCATCGACCCGATACTCTGGCTGTCGGCGGCGGCGCGCAGCGACTGGAGCGACGTCTCAAGCTTCGTGACATCCGAACGGACGCCCTCCCGCTCGGCGTCGGTCGCAGCCGTCAGAGCGGCGTCCGTATCCCAGGTCGCCATCTCGGCCAGCATCACATCGCACTCGGTAGCCAACGCCCGCAACAGGCGTGCCTGCTCATCGCGAAGCGGCTTGCGAAACCGATGCACGTGCACCTTTGAGGCCTTCTCGTACAACGCCGTCACCTTGGGAATCCGGCCCGCATCCGCTTCGGTACGGACATCACTGGATACCGCTTCGGTCGACGCGCAACCGCACAGCATCGCCCCTGTCAGGCACACGCCGAGCCACGCTCGGGCACAATATCTCTTAGTCATTTCTGGCCTCCTGGCCGACGCTGAAATCGGCCGAACCCCTCGAAGACCTGAAGCCGCCAGCACTCGCGGCCCACCTCCAAGTCTAGTCAGACCCGACCGACAATACAAGGCCGAGCAGAGCCGGTCCGATCAGCCGCCCCAAATCCCGGCAATCCACTCCGGAAGTGGCAAACCGGCGAAAATCGACTCGGAAATCGTGCCGGTTACCCCATCCAGGACCCCGGACCACGCCGCGTCACGCATATCGGTGCCGCAGGACGGCAGGATCGCCCCCACCGTCAACATCGCCGCCACAGTCTTCCACCATCGCGATATATCATGCATGGTCAGCCAACCTCCGTACCCGGCTCAGACCCTTCGGCGCCGGGCCAATGCACAAACGCCTAGAAACTCATCTGAACGCGACAGCCCATCACGAACGCGTCGTTGCCATCGCCCATTCCCGGATTCACGATGTATTGCAGATCCGGCGTAACACTCAGCCATGGCAACACATATGCGTTGTAGTACAGTTCGTACACCGATTCGCGATGGCCACCATCGAGATCATGCAGGGGATCGCTCAGGATACCCTGCGCAAACCCGAACCCGAGCACATCGTCATCGCGCGTCGGGATAAGCCCCTGATACTGGGCGCCGATACTCCAGAAGTGCTCGACCTCGTTGACATCCTGATGCGCATAGCCATAGCGGAAGAAGAGGCCGAGCCCCTGCGAGTCCGCGGCATCGTCCGGCCTCTCCTTGAAGAGCATCTGGTCCATGTTGAACACGAACCCGACATCATCACGCTTCATCGGCACCGTCCGGCGCCGTCCGCCGAGATCGTTGAAGAACTTCGCCTTCGGCTGCGGGTCGTACCAGATGAGGAATCGATAGCCACCGGGCAACTCGCCCCAGGGAGTATCCCAGACCGGCAGAAAGCCAAACTCCATCATGCCAAAGAAGTGATCCTCATCGTGAAATGTCGTATTCAAGCCAGTCTCACGACCATCGGCCTGCGCATCGGCCGCAACGATACCGAAGTAGAACCAGTCCCACGGCTGCACAACGAGCTGCGCCCCAAGACCCACGTCAGGAAACGGCGCATTGCCCACATTGATCAGCGCCGCATTGAGAAACTGAGCGGTTTCATCATTGGCATAGGCATTCGTGTCGAAATCGGCTGTCACATCCATCTTGCCGACACGCACACGAGCCTTGCCATCGAAGAACATCTGTTCATACCACAGCTCGGGCACAACGATCGCCTCATCACCGGCCGCATCGCCATTGACACCGAACCAGTCGCCGACACGATCACTGATGCCGTCGGCCCAACTGCTCTCGGCCCCGACGTATAGAATACCGCCGTTCCACAAGCCCATCGTCTCGAAATCGAGTGTCAGTTCGTAATCCACGCTGCCCGTTATCCGATGGCCGTTGTGGGTTTGAACACCGCCGTGCACGTTATGCTGATAATAGCTGGTCATCGAAAGACCGAACTCGATGCCGCGTTCCTCGAGCCACGTGCGTGCCCCCCACCAGTCACCTGTCAGGCGGTCATTGTTGATCACGTCGAACGGCACCTGTCCGGCATCCGCCTCCGACGCTTCGAGCACGTCCGTCGTCTGCGCCTCGACAGCCGCCGGCTCATCCGCGGGCGTCTGGGCCAGCGCCGCTGTCATGGTCCACAATGTGCCGAGCAGGCAGATTCGCTTCGTCATCCCGCAGACCTCCACAGTCTTGCCGACGCTGCATCCTCATCAACGCGGGTTCGACTCACTGCGCGATCATTCCGCGCGTCGGCAATACAGCAACACATAGTGGCATGCACATACGTTCCGAGCCATTCTCGCAACAAGGCTTTCTTCCACCACGCCAAGCCGGTACCTCAGCGTTCCGAGAAGTGCGAAGGAATACACTGATAACCGGTCCTGCTTCCGTTATTCATCGGACAAATTCGGGCAACAACGACAGAAAACCTCCGCCACCGGCCGCACCCCGGGGAACGAACCCAGGCACGGACCGGGGATTCCTTCCTCGCCGCTGGAAGGCTCGGTCATGATCGTAGAATACGCCGTTTCCCGAGCCACCCGGGCCAACGGGCCGCTTGTAGCCACTATCGCCGCAGCGGGCCGGAAAACAAGGGGATACCCATGGCGTGGCCGCGCCGCCGACCAGGAGGCTTGAGCGATTCACGCCCGACGGCCATAATAGCTGCTTTCGTGGCGGGTGCGGCGGCCCGGTGACTGAAGATTACCAAGGAGAAAGGTTTATGAGCAAAGAACTTACGCGTCGTGCGTTCCTGGGCACCTCCGGCCGCACGGCCGCCGGCATTGCTGCCGGGCTGAGCGCGAGCCAGTTTGCATCGAGTGCCCGGGCGGCCGGCGCCAACGAGAAGATTCTCGTCGGGCTGATCGGCTGTGGCGGCATGGGCAATGCCAACAAAAACGACTTCATGCGGGCGGACGATGTTGAACT
Organism: Phycisphaerae bacterium; assembly: GCA_016928855.1. GTDB lineage: Bacteria > Planctomycetota > Phycisphaerae > UBA1845 > PWPN01 > JAFGKA01. The sequence continues at coordinate 4,791 of JAFGKA010000406.1, read as the reverse complement.
CATCGCGGTCTGCGACGTGGACCAGGGGCGGATGGAAAAGTCGGCCGCGGACATCGAAAAGAAGTACGGCCGCAAAGCTCAGATGTTTAAGGACTACCGCAAGCTGCTCGACATGAAGGAACTGGACGCGGTGATCGTCGGCACGCCGGATCACTGGCACGCGATCTGCATGATCGCCGCCTGCGCCGCCGGCAAGGACGTCTATGTCGAGAAGCCCTGCTCGCACAATGTTAAAGAAGGCCGGGCGATGGTCAGCGCCGCCCGCAAGTTCAACCGTGTGACACAGGTCGGCACACAGCAGCGCAGCGGCAAGCACTTCCAGGAGGCCGTCGAGTTCATCCAGTCGGGCAAGCTCGGCAAGGTCACGATGACGCGGACCTGGACGTACGGCAACGAAGCGCCGGACGGCATGGGCAAGGCGGAAGACGGCGCTGCCCCCCCTGGCGTCGACTACGATATGTGGCTCGGACCGGCACCGAAGCGCCTGTTCAACAAGAACCGCTTTCATCACAGCTTCCGGTGGTACTTCGACTACGCCGCGGGCATGGTCGGTGACTGGAACGTACACCTGCAAGACATCGTGCACTGGGCGATGAAGTCGCCGCACCCAACGAGTGTCAGCTCGGCCGGCGACATCTACTGCCTCACGGACGACCGCGATACGCCGGACACTATGCAGACGCTGTACGAGTTCCCCGATTTCGTACACTGCTACACGATGCGCAAGGCCAGCGGCCCGCCGTGGTGGCTCGAAGGCGGCTATGGCATCGAGTTCTCTGGCACCAACGGTACGTTGTTCGTCAACCGGAATAGCTGGAAGGTGATTCCGGATCCGGCCGATCAGCAGGACAAGAATTCGGCGCCCCGGTGCGAGAAAATCGAGCGGGTGCAGGGTTCCTACGGCGATGACGCCTACTGGGATCAGCACTGGCCGCACGTGCAGAACTTCCTGGCGTGCGTCAAGAGCCGCCAGCGCCCGATCTGTGATATCGAAGTCAACCACGAGACCGCGACGGCCTGCCACCTGAGCAACGTCTCGCTCCGAATCAAGCGGAAGATCTATTGGGATCACAAGCAGGAACTGTGCTTCCGCGACCGGGAACTGAAGACCCCGGACGAGGAAGCGAATGCCCTGCTGACCCGCGAATACCGCAAGGGCTACGAGCTGCCGAACGTCTAGCCAAACGGCCTGACGCCTCAGTTTCGTTGACGAAACGCACCCGCCTGGACCAGCGCCATTGGCCTGGTCCGGGCGGGTCTTCTTGTGCGCCACTGCGCTCGAACCGTGTGGAGGGGGAATGAAGCTATGATCCGCGCAACGGCCGATCGAAAATCACAAATCACCAATACGTTCCCCCCCTTCGCGCGCACACCGAAATCGGGTACGCTTCCCGGCTTGGAAGGGTATCGCACCCTGCCACGGACCGTCTTCATCCCTTACTTCAGGAGGCGCACATGCCCCCCACGCAAGCTCGATCCATGCCCGCACAAGTGATTTTGTTGATCGCCGCGGCCGCGATGCTGCTGGCGACCGGCTGCCAGAGCGGAGGCCCGATCCGTGCCATCTGGGTCACACGCTTCGACTACCGGACCGAGGATGACATCACGCGCATCATGAAGAACTGTAGCGACGCCGGCTTCAACGTCGTCGTGTTCCAGGTGCGCGGCAACGGCACGGTGTTCTACCCGTCGAAGATTGAACCGTGGGCCGAACAGTTCGACTACAAGGATCCCGGTTATGACCCGCTTCAGGTGGCCCTCCGCGAAGCGCACGCCCGCAACATGCTGCTGCACGCCTGGATGAACATCATTCCGGCGTGGCGCGGCACTGAACCGCCGGCGTGCGCCGAGCATCTGTACCACACGCACCCGGACTGGTTCTGGTATGACCAGCACGGGAATCGTCAGGCCCTCAGCACGTTCTATGTGAGCGTGAATCCGTGCCTGCCCGAAGTGCGCGAGTACCTTGTCAGCGTAATCGAGGAAGTCGTCGCGAACTACGCCGTCGATGGTGTCCACATGGACTACATCCGTTTCCCGAGCGAACCGCCGGCCATACCGGAAGGGTCCGACATCGACTATCCCTATGACGCGAAGACGCTGGCGCTCTTCAAAGAGGAAACGGGCATGACGCCTGAGAACGAGGAGGCCTGGAAGCAATGGCGTCTGGCCCAGGTCACGAAGCTCGTTGCGGATATCCACGCCATGATGCGCCGAACGCGGCCAAAGGCGGTCCTGGCGGCATCGCTCGGTACGGACCCGGTACAGGACATGCGATTCTTCCGGGACAGCCGGCGATGGGCCGACACGGGCATTGTCGATGAAGCGTACCCCATGAACTATGAGCGCAATCTGGAGGACTTCAACCAGGGGCTGGCGATGTGGTTGCCGCACACGGGAAAGTACGCCCTCGTGCCAGGGCTGTGGTTCCAGCCGGGCCTCTCGCCGGAGGAAGGCTCAGCGGTCGTGCGACAACAGATCGAATCGGCCATCGAGAAAACCGGTAACGTCTGCGTGTTCGCCTATGCCTCGCTCTTCGATACGAGCGAAGTGGCCGGCGAGGAGAATGAAGAGCAACGCGACCGACGAATTCGCCGCGAAGTGCTGCTGCCATACCTGCGGTCGCTGGCGAAGTAGTTGGCGACCATCGAACAGCCCCCCTTGCGCGGGACAATCCAGCAGACCCGTGCGTTCGTAACCACGATCGCACGGGTCTGCTCGCCGAAGCGGCCACGCGCCGAGCCGAGCACGAAGCCGTGTGGGACTTTCCGCGCCGGCCGCAATCGGGTAGGTTCGTGGCCCTGTGAGGGTATCGCACCCCGGCAGCGGCCGTATTCACCGCCTACTGAAGGAGGCAACCCATGCCCGCCACACAAGCTCCATCCATGCCCGTACGAATGACGTTGCTGATTGCCGCAGCCGCGATGCCGCTGGCGACCGGCTGCCAGAGCAAAGGACCGATCCGTGCGGTCTGGGTCACCCGTTCCGATTACAGAACCGCAGAGGACGTCACGACTATCATGGAGAATTGCAGCACGGCGGGTTTCAACCTTGTCGTGTTCCAGGTTCGCGGCAACGGCACGGTATTCTATCCGTCCAGAATCGAACCATGGGCCGAGCAGTTCGACTTCAAAGACCCCGGCTTTGACCCGCTCCAGACCGCCCTGCGCGAGGCGCACGCCCGAAACATGGAACTACACGCCTGGATGAACATCATGCCCGCATGGCGCGGCACGTCGCCACCGGCGTGCCCGAACCAACTGTACCACACGCACCCGGAATGGTTCTGGTATGACCAGCACGGCAATCGCCAGGCACTCAGCAGTTTCTACGTAAGCCTGAATCCGTGCCTGCCCGAGGTGCGCGAATACCTCGTCAACGTGATCGATGAGGTCGTCGCGAATTATGCGGTTGACGGCATCCACATGGACTACATCCGGTTCCCGAGCGAACCGCCGGCCACGCCGCGCGGCTCCGACATCGACTACCCCTACGACGAGAGGACCCTCGCGCTATTCAAGCAGGACACTGGGCTAACACCGGATCAGGACAAGGACGCTTGGAACCAGTGGCGCACGGATCAGGTCACGAAGCTCGTCGCCGAGATCAAAACGAAGATGGTGCATACGCGGCCCAAGACCGTCCTCGCCGCGTCCGTCGGCACAAACCGGCAAGCCAGCCTGCGGTATTTCCGCGATGGTCGTCGCTGGGCCGACGAGGGGCTCATCGATCAGGCGTACCCCATGAATTACAAATCCGACCTAGCCACCTTCGATGAAGGCCTGGCGATGTGGCTGCCGACGAGCGATAAGTACCCTGTGGTGCCCGGGCTGTGGTTCGCGCGGGGCAAGACACCCGAGGAGGGCGCGGCCGTGGTACGGCAGCAAATCGAATCCGCCATCGAGAAAACCGGCAATTTCTGCCTCTTCTCGTATGCTTCCCTGTTCAGTTCGCGAAACCCGACGCGCCGCGAGATCCTGTTGCCGTTCCTGCAATCGTTGGCGAAGTAGCGAGGAAGAGACAGAAGCCAGAAAGCAGAGAAGACGGAGACAACCGCGGCGAAGCGACGCATTGTCCTCATGGGAACGTTGAATTCACAATTCCATCATCGCGACCCCACCCCCGCTGCGCAGGGATGGGCCACCCGGCAGAAGCAGGACAGAGGACAGAGGCACAAAACAGCGAGAGTGATGCCCGGTGCCGCGATGCTGGACGTTGTTTCTGCTATGCTGCCGTTGCACGCAACCGCAGCGGCCGCGCACGGAGAATGGCGCCTTCTTCAAGGCAACACTCATCTACAACGGACGGCAGATCGGAACTCGGGCAGGCCGCGTGCCGCCACGCGGACGCGAAACAGCGCGCCCTCCAGCCCATCGGCCCCTTCCTTGCCGCCGGCCGTCGTAACGTAGAGCGTGTCGAGCTTCGGCCCACCGAAGATGACCGATGAAACGTTGGCGACCGGGAAATCGATCTGGCCAATCCGCTCGCCAGCCGGCGTATACGTGTGGATGGCATACCCTCCCCACCGCGCCGACCAAAGGTTCCCGTCGGTATCGATCGTCAGGCCATCGGGCACGCCCTTGAGATCCGTGGACACAATCAAGGCGTGGCGGTTCGTCAGCGCGCCGCTCGCCCGGTCGTAGTCGAACCGAAAAATCGTCCGCGTCGTCGTGCACGTCCAGTAGAAATGCCGACCATCGGACGAGAACGCCATGCCGTTGGAACAACCGGTGCCCTTGAAGAGGTTGCGTACGGCCCCGTCGGGCGTGATGAGATAGAGCCCGCCGCTCT
>JAFGKA010000405.1 GCA_016928855.1 Phycisphaerae bacterium | reverse complement strand
GGTGGGTATACGAACGCTCAGGAACCTCGACCGTCGCCACGGAGGGCGAAACCGTCCATGGCTCGAAAACAAAAGACGTCCCATAAGGAAACCGAAGGCCAGTTGACCTTCGCCTTCAAGGAGCCGGCCAAGGAAGCCCCCGCCGCCGCTCTGCGGGAACCGACCCGCCGCGAACCCGGGGCCAAGGCCCTGCGGTCCCACACGAAGGCCGCGCCCGGCCGGGCCACGGCCGAGTCGATGGCCGGCGAGCAGCGGGACATTTCCGTCTCCGAGTTCTTCGCGAAAAACCGGCATCTGTTGGGTTTCGACAACAAGCGAAAAGCGTTGCTGATGTCCGTGAAGGAGGCCGTCGACAACGCGCTGGACGCCTGTGAAGAAGCCGGGATACAGCCGGCGCTCGAAATCTCCGTCAAGCAGACCGACGAAGAGCGGTTCCGGATCGTGGTGGCCGACAACGGCCCCGGCATCGTCAAAGAGCAGATTCCGAACATCTTTGGCAAGTTGCTCTATGGCTCGAAGTTCCACCGGCTCAAGATGTCCCGCGGCCAGCAGGGTATCGGTATCTCGGCCGCGGGCATGTACGGCCTGCTGACGACCGGCAAGAGCATCCGGATTACGTCGCGCACCGGCCCGCGCAAGGATGCGCACTACTACGAAATCCAGATCGACACCAAGAAGAACATGCCGCAGATCGTGACGGACAAGACCGTCAGCGTCGAGTGGGAACACGGTACGCGAGTCGAGATCGACCTCGTCGGATCGTACGCAAAGGGCCGCCAATCGGTGGATGAGTACATCGAGCTGACGGCGATCGCCAATCCGCACGCCCGTATCGTCTATCATCCGCCCACCGGGGGCACGGTCGAGTTCCCCCGCGGCACCGAAGAGATGCCCCCACAGACCGCCGAGGTCAAACCGCATCCGTACGGCGTCGAACTGGGCATTTTGATCAAGATGCTGCACGACACGAAGTCGCACTGGCTCACCGGCTTCCTGCAGAGCGAGTTCTGCCGGGTAGGCCCCAAGGTGGCGGAAGAGATTTGTAAGCGGGCCAAGCTGGCCGAGCGAGCCAACCCGAAACGCATCGCACGGCGCGAAGCCGAAACGCTCTACAAGGCGATTCAGGAAACGCGGATCATGGCCCCGCCGACGAACTGCCTGGCGCCGATCGGCCCGGAGGCCATCCTGGCCGGCCTGCTCAAAGGCGTTCAGGCGGAGTTCTTCACGGCTTCGACCCGCGAGCCGGCAGTCTATCGTGGCAATCCGTTCCAGATCGAGGTCGGCCTGGCCTTTGGCGGCCAGCTCGATCCGAACGCCGGCGAGGAAGAGGCCCCGCCCAACGGCAAGAACGGCCGGAATGGCCGGGACCGGGCTCCGACCCAGGCCCGCATCATCCGCTTTGCCAACCGGGTACCGCTGCTGTATCAGCAGTCGGCCTGCTGCACGTTCAAATCGGTGCTGGATACCGACTGGCGGCGGTACGGCCTCTCGCAGCCCGGCGGCAACCTTCCACAGGCCCCCATGGTCGTCATGATCCACATGGCCAGCGTCTGGGTCCCGTTCACCTCCGAATCGAAGGAAGCCATCGCCGACTACGATGAAATCCGCAAGGAAATCCGTCTCGCGATCCAGGACTGCGGCCGCAAGCTGCAGGCCTACCTGAACCGGCGCAAACGGCAGCGCTACGAAGGCCAGCGGCGCAACACGTTCGAGCGGTACATCGGCGAAGTCGTCGAGGCCTGCGCCACGATCAAGCGGATCAACCGGGACCAGCTCGCGAACGACCTGCTGACCCTCGCACGCAGCGCCACCGCCCGCGCCGAAGAGAAGCTGGACCGGCACGGCAAGCTGATCAAGCCGATCGGCGACGGTACCGAGTTCGGCGCGAACACCGTCGTAGTCGCCCGGGATAACCCCGTGGTGCCGGAGACGCTCTTCGGTTCGACGCCGACGCCGGCCGCTCCAAAGCGGCGTCCCCGCAGGAAACGCTGATCGCACACGGTCGCTCGGTGCACGCGAGCAAGGATCCATACCATGGCAAAGACAGCCCGCAACAGCAAACGAACCGCAACGGCAACCGCGAAGAAGATCGAAACGCTGGTGGACAGCGTGGTCACGCACGCCCAGAAGCAGCGCGACCCCTACGTCGATATCCCCCTGCGTACACTGAGTAACGTCGCCTTCAACACGAAGAAGCAGATCATCGAGATGGGCTCGGCCACGGCCCGTCGCAACTTCTTCGACATGAATAAGGCCAAGACGTTCATGCAGACGCTGCTCATCGCCTCCGGCTGCAAGCAGTTGGTCGACGAAGGCAAGACGAACAGCATCCGGGGACTCTACTACATGACGAAGCACTCGATCCCCGGCACGAACGAGAAGACCTTCGACGATCAGTGCGAGTCCGACCCGATCATCGAGGATCTGGAGGTCGCCCTCCAGGCGCTGCGAGAGGAATTACACGTGTTCGCCAGCACGCGCGGCGCGCTGGTCGGCCCGCTGACGTTCGTCGATTCGGGCGACACGATCGACGCGTCCCGGATGGGCAGCGGCGGGTACGCCATCCCGTCGATCGTCGAGCCGGACATCATCCAGTTCAAGAAGTGCCAGGCGAAATTCGTCCTGCATGTTGAAAAAGGCACGATCTGGAACCGTTTCCGCGAGGACCGTTTCTGGGACAAGCACAAGTGCATCCTGCTGCACGGCGAAGGCCAGCCGGCCCG
>JAFGKA010000404.1 GCA_016928855.1 Phycisphaerae bacterium | reverse complement strand
GAGATGCTGGCCAATGCGGCGGCATTAGGGACACCGGCCATCGCCTCCCATTTCAACAATCCGGGATACAATATGGTGCATGAGCTTATGGTGCGGATGCGGGAACGGGGTTATAACGTCTGGGGCGAAATCTATCCATACGCCGCGGGTTCCACGGCTTTGAATGCCGTGTTCCTCGAACCCGAAGTGTGGGTAAAGGCCCTGGGCAACAAATACGAAGACACGCTTCAGGATGTTGCAACCGGCGAATTCTACACCCAGAAATCGAGAGAGGAAATGCTCAAAAAAGAACCCACGCGTCTTGTCATTGTCTACAAGATCCCGGAATCGGCTATTGTTGACTGGATCAAAATGCCCGGCGTTGCCATTGGTAGCGACGGCATGCCAATGATCCCTGACGACAACCTGACCTGGGACACTCCCTACGAAGATCTGCCCAACACACATCCACGTACATCCGGGTCTTTTGCCACAGTGCTTCGCCTTGCCAGGGAGAACAATATTCCGTTGATGCAGGCGGTCTCTATGACCAGTTATAATTATGCCAGGCCGCTGGGTGAGATGGGCTTAAAAGCCATGCAGGTACGCGGCCGCATGCAGGAAGGCATGGTGGCCGACATCACTATGTTCGATCCTGAAACGGTAAGGGACAATGCGACCTATGCAAAAGGGACGCTTCCGTCTACAGGAATTCTTCATGTGCTTGTTGACGGGGTCATTGTCATGAAAGACCAGGAACCGCTGAAAGGCGTGAATCCCGGACAGCCGATTCGTTTTGAGCCGACCAAGAGCCGCTTTGAGCCACTCAGAGTCGAGAACTGGATGAAGACCTACTATGCCGCTCCGATCGATTTCGGCGGCGGTGTGCCCGGTTCACAGCCTCAGAAAATCGGTGCGCCTGACATGAGCCCTGACATCCATGGGCATTAAGGGGAATCTGCTGTGCGCATTGGGAGATCAGTTGGTCAGGCGAGGCCGATCAATCTTGTTCTCGACGTGCCAGATGCTGGTCCAGGAACTGCTGCGAGCGAAACGGGACCTGCGATTGGAGCGGCTGATCAAGAAGTTGCACAAGTACGAGTGCGTTGATCATCGACGACCTGGGCTATGTCCAGCAGAACCGCGAAGAGATGGAGGTCCTGTTCACTCTGTTGTCAGAACGCTACGAGCGCGGCAGTCTGCTGTTAAGCAGCAACCTGCCGTTCAGCAAATGGGAACAGATCTTCAAGGACCCGATGACGACCGCTGGCCGTCATGATCGACGACGGCAAGAACCGGGGACAAAAAAGGGACATCACTGATTCTTGACAGTCGTCGGGGGCGTCGGTATGTTCGGGGTCATGCCTCGGACAGCCAGAGCCATTGAAGCCGGGTTGGTCTATCACGTCCTGAACCGTGGCAACGGCCGCATGCGGCTGTTCCGCGAGGAGGAAGACTTCGCGGCCTTCGAGCGGGTGCTGGGCGAGGGGCTCGAACGGTATCCGGTGGACCTGCTGACCTACTGCCTGATGGGCAACCATTGGCACCTGGTGATGCGGCCTCGAACGGATGAATCCCTGGGACGGCTCCTGGGCTGGGTGGGGGTGACGCATGTTCGGCGACATCACGAGCACTATCACATGCGGGGTGGCGGGCATCTGTATCAGGGACGGTTCAAGGGGTTCCCGGTGCAGGACGACGCCCACTTCCTGACCGTCTGTCGATACGTGGAGGCCAATGCCCTGCGGGCCGGCCTGGTCGATCGAGCAGAAGCGTGGATGTGGGGCGGGTTGTACGCCCGGTCGCATCGCCGCAAACCGTTCGCCCTGGCGGACTGGCCGGTGGATCGGCCACGAAACTGGACAGCCGCCGTGAATGAGGCGCTCGAGGACAAGCGGCTGGAGCCGTTACGAACCAGCGTGAACCGCGGCCGACCGTATGGGCAAGCGCAGTGGGTGCAGCGCACCGCCAAACGCCTCGGCCTGATGTTCACCCTCAGAAACCCCGGCCGGCCTAAGAAGCCAGTAGAGAAGGGAAGAAATCAGTGATGTCCCCTTTTCTTCCCCGCGCAAAAGCATCGCGTCAGGAGTGACATCGTGAACAACCGGAATGAGAACGAGGCGCTAACGGTCCACGGCTTTTCTTGGCAAACGTTCTGCTGTGCCTGGGGCGCACTGCTGATGGTGACGCAGCTCTGCCTGGCTGCTGCAAGTCAGCCCATGGCCCGGGCCATGGCCAACCCCGCGATCTCCGTTGATTCTTCTTCGCCCGGCTACAGCCCGGCCGTGCTGACCGACGGCAAATGGTTTGAGAAGGGCCGGGAGAACCCCGACGATTACAGCATTAGTCGTCTGGGCAACGGAGGAAACACGTGGGTTTCTGGCGAAGGAATGACGGAGCATTGGATTAGGCTTGACTGGCCGGAACCGGTCACCCTTCACGAAGTGGTGATCTGGTGGAGCCTCATTGAATGGTATCCTCGGGCTTTCCGTTTGGAGCATTTGCAGGCCGGCGAGTGGATTCCCGTCGGAGAGAACCAAGGCTGGCTCGCCGCCGTGGATCGCCAGAGCGTGATCCCGCTGCCTTCGGTTCGGACCCAGGCGCTGCGTTTGCTGCAACCGGGAAACGGCGGGAATGCGCGGGCCCTTCTGGCTGCCCAGGAGATCATTGCACGCAGCGATGAGCATGCCGGCAAAGACCTGCTCGGCGCGAGGCGGCTCTCGACCGCGGCGTATGCCCGACTGGATCCCCCGCCCCTCGCCCGCAACATCTCACGCCTGAACGAGGCGTGCCCCGGCGCGGCTTCGGTCTATTTGCGATCGAACGGTGCCGACCGCAGCGTTCCCGCACTGGCCGACGGCGATCTTGCTACCGCAGCAGCAGAACTGAACCTGCGCAGCGAAGCCGGCACTGAATGGACCACGGCCCATGTTATCGATGGCGCAGCCCTTGTCTTCCAGGACGTCCCAGCCCAACCCTCATCCCTGATCCTTGAAGTCCATGACGGCCGGCGTTGGCTGCCAATCGGTCGCAACCTTGAATGCCGGGTCATTCCGGAGCAGAAGCGCATCGAATGGCACTTCGAACCGCTGGCCACACGGGCGATTCGCCTGCGCCTGACAGAAGACGAGACGCTCACCTTGATGGAACTGGAGGTCTTTCGCTATCTGCCCGCGAGCAAGACCGTCTGGCCCGAGCGCCTTGTGGGGCCGCACGGTTTGAAGCAGGAAATCCTCGCATCGCCGCACGAGCCTTCGTTCGAAGCACTGGCAATAAACGCACTCTCAATGCGCACCGCGCGTGCGCTACTGGGGCTGAAGGACACGCCTCGGGAAGTCGGCGTCGGCTGGGAGGGAACGCTCGAAGGCCGCAGCCGGATCATGTTTCGCTTTGGCCCAGAGCAGTATGGACTGGGAGAATTTGCCGACTCTGTCCAACGCGAGTTGATCGACGGCTGGCGGCCCGGCACGGTGGTTCGCGGCCAAATGGACGGCCTGGAGGTTCGGCAGACTGCTTTGGTGTTGCCCGCCGGCAGGAGACCCGGCCCGGATTACCTCTTCGTTCACTTTGCGTTTCGCAACCTGTCCGAGCAACACATCCATACTTACGTGGAGGCGGAAGTGTTGACCGAGCGGCCAGGAACCGTCGAACGCAGAGGCGACCTGATCTTGTCGGGTTCCCACGTCGCGCTGATCTCCGCTTCGGCTGCGCGGGCGGGTAGTTCGAAAAACGCCATGTGCGTCGATATCGAGCTCGCGCCCGGCCAGGAAGCAAGCACCATTTTCCTCGAACCACAGGAAGCCGTTTCCGCCGATGCCGAGATGGAATCGTATCGCTCGATCGGCCTTGAACAGGCGCTGGCGATCTTTCGGGCGTACTGGGACAAGGTGCTCGCCACCGAAACCTCCTTCGAAGTCCCCGAGCCGCGCATCAACCGTACCATCAAAGCCGTGTTGGCCCAGGTTTTCATCAACGGCGACGGTGACGTCATGCCGTATGGCTCGGCTCCGTCGGTTTACGAAGGCGGCCTGTTCGGGGTCGAGGAAGGCTACCCCATACTGGCGCTGGCCATGTTCGGCTATGGCCCGGACGCACAACGTTATCTGAATGGGACCTACCTCACCGATGAGTTCCTTCGGAAAAAGGAGGCCTATGAAACGCCCGACGATCGCCACCAACAGTATCGCAACGGGCTGCAGCCGCACTACGCGGTGAGCGCGTTCCGACTGACTCGTGATTCGACTTGGATCCGCTCGCATTTGCCGCTCTTGAAACAATGCGCAGAGTGGACCAGTGCCCAGCGAAGAACAACCATGGCGCTGGAGGACGGGAAGCGACCGCTGCACTGGGGGCTGCTGCCGAAATGGTCGTACGGCGGTGACATCTTTGATGTGCAGTGCTACGCGTTCTACGCAAATCTTTGCTGCTGGCGAGGGCTCGTGGACACTGCGTGGCTTCTCGACCAGTTCGGGGACCATGAGACTGCCCAACGTTACACCGAGGAGGCCCGGGCTTATCGACAGGATATCGACCGAGCGATTGACGGCAGCTACGTCAAGGATCGCCACCCTTCGTTTTTGCCGCTGCGACTCTATGCGACGCAACCGGATGAGCAGTTGGATTTCTATCAACTCTTCGCCGGTTGCATACTGGACGTCGAGCCTTTCGGGCTGGGAAGCACGCACCTTCGCTGGATCACGGACTTCCTGGAAGAAGACAACCGCATGTTCTGCCTGCTCCCCCGCTTTCGCCATTTGGGCCCCGGTGCGCTCGACGCGATCTACGGCAAAGGTTACTTCCTGACCAAGCTCCATCAGGACAATATTCGTGAGTTTCTCCTGGCCCTGTACGCCTATCTCGCGTTCAACATGGAGCAGGATGTCTTCACTTCTCGCGAGTCCAATGTCCTGTACACCTCCGATCTCCACGCCCGCTCAACATATGGTTTGGCGGAGATATCCGATCCGCTGCCTTGCGGCAGTGCCGTGGCTCTCCATCTGATCCGCCACATACTGGTCACCGAGGAACGCGACGACATGGGCGGGTACTCCGGCAATCTGCGGTTGTTGGCAGGCACGCCGCGAGCCTGGTTGGCGGACGGCCAGACCATCCGAATTCACGGCGCCCCCACTCACTTTGGCATGGTGAATCTAGATGTTTATTCGCAGGCAGCCAATGGGCGGATCGAAGCACGTGTATCAGGTTTGAACCGAAATGCCTGCAAAACGATACAACTGCGCCTTCGCCACCCCGAAGGCAAGGTGATCCAAAGCGTGACCGTCAACGGCAAACCGCACCCGCACTTCGATCCGCATAAAGAGTGTATTGTGCTGCCAGGCGACCACCGGGGCGAGTTGCTGGTCCTCACACAGTACTGACAAACACAGGACGAGCAGGGTACCCAATCCGACCCCACTCAACACAGGCTCGGGCCACTCGGCAGCGAGGCTGCTGGGCCGGCCCTGCCGCGGCTGGCCCGTTCCGCCTGACTTGGGTCTGGGCGCGCGGCGTCAAGGGTGGGTTTACGATCTTGAACAATGCCTGCGGATGCTTTGCCCTTAGTTCACGTGATGCCAAGAAATGATGTGGGACAGTCAGTGCGTCACGAGAATTCAGAGGGCCAGCGGATGTGAGATCCGTCGGAGGAGTTTTCGGTTCACCTCGGTAGCCACCCAAGCGATGCGGCCGGGTAACTGGCGGAATAATGAGGGGCAGCCACTAAAATGCCGAATTTTTGACACTCTTGTCGCCGACTGGGACGGCTTGACCGGGCCGCAGAAGTCGGGCGATGCGGATGTGATGATGTTCCACCATGGTGATCGGTCGCCATTGCCTCCTTGTCGGATTTCTTCCCTCTCCTGACTCCAGACTCCTGGCTGCTCCTCCTTCTCCGGCATTCCCGGCGGCCTGTCTTCGTGGGCGGCCGTATTGGAGGGCATCGCAGGCCGGCGTATACTCGGGCGATGAATCCGTGGGAGCGGATCGGCGAGGAACTGCTGCCCTGTGTGCGGTCGCCCGGCCAGTCCATCGGCGGCGAGATCGACCAGCTTGTCGCGGCCGGCGACTGGGCCGCTGCCGACGTCTGTGTGGCCGTCGCCTTCGCCGACACCTACACGCTCGGCATGAGCCACCTCGGCTGCCGGATCCTCTACCGGCTCCGCGACCGACAGCAGCGCGCCAGGGTCCGGAGTTTCATTTTGGCGACAGGCGGTCGGCCGGTGTATACTGCCGGGATGCTGTTGCCGTGGCGTTGGCGGCCTCTGGTGTGCGTCCTGGCAGGATGCCGCGGGTCGGCGGCGCGGGCGGCGTGATCGGGCACAACCCGCAGTGGCTATGCACCTAGGGTGGCGAGGCCCGCGCCTGAGCCCGCGGGGACCGGCGTCTTTCGCAGGCCGGCGGGGATGCGGATAAGAATGGATGCATCCCGCCGTGACGCCAACGAGCCTGGCGGGTGAGTTGATTCTTCTTAACACGATTCAGTCGGAGACGGCTGTTCTGTGCGGGCGGCGAGAGGGCGGCGGAGCCCCGCCGGTCGCCGTTCAGGGACGTCGCCGTTGCCGCGGAGCAGTCTGAGCCATGGCACCTGATTTCAGCCGGATTCGCAACATTGGCATCGCCGCTCACATCGACGCCGGCAAGACGACGACGACGGAGCGCGTGCTCTTCTACGCGCGCCGCACGCACCGGATGGGCGAGGTGGACTCCGGCACGACCATCACGGATTTCGACACCGAGGAGCAGGAGCGCGGGATCACGATCTATTCCGCGGCGGTGACCTTCACGTGGGCTGACCATACGGTAAACCTGATCGATACGCCGGGTCACGTGGACTTCACGGCCGAGGTCGAGCGGGCGCTGCGTGTGCTGGACGGCGTCATCATCGTGTTTGATGCCAAGGAGGGGGCCGAGGCGCAGTCGGAAACGGTCTGGCGCCAGGCGGTCAAGTATCACGTGCCCCGGCTGTGCTTCATGAACAAGATGGACAAGCTGGGCGCGGATTTTGAGGCTTCGGTCGCGTCCCTTCATGAACGGCTGGGGGCGAATCCGCTTGTCGTGCAGTTGCCGATCGGGGTCGAGGAGACGTTCGAGGGCATCGTCGATCTCCTGCGGATGAAGGCGTTTTACTTCGTGCCCGAGGGCGACGGTCGTCGCATGGAGGAGCGTGAAATCCCGGCCGACCTCGTCGAGCCGGCGAAGCGCTGGCGGCACCTGATCGAGGAACGGGCCGCCGACACGAGCGAAGCGTTGATGGAGAAATACGTGCTCGGCGAGCCGATGGAAGCGGCGGAGCTGCGGAACGCGATTCGGGCCGTGACGATTTCCGGCAAGGTGCATCCGGTTTTGTGCGGGTCGGCCCGCAACAAGATCGGCGTTCGGTTGCTGCTCGATGCCGTGGTGGACTACCTGCCGAGCCCGCTGGAAGTGCCGCCGATCGTGGGCCATGATCCGGCCCACGGCGACGCCGAGGTTCATCGTGCCTGCAGCGTCGATGAGCCGCTGGCGGCCTACGTGTTCAAGATCGTGGCCGAGAAGCCGATGGACCTGTATTTCGTCCGTGTCTACTCGGGCGTGCTCAAGAGCGGCTCGCGGCTTCTCAATCCGGGCCGCGGCAAGAAAGAGAATGTCAGCCGCGTGTTTCGCGTGTTTGCCAAGCGCCGCGAGCAATTGGACGAAGCGTATGCCGGAGACATCGTCGCGGTCGTCGGCCTCAGAGAGGCGCTGACCGGCGATACGCTCTGCGATGCGCGTCACCCGATTGTCCTGGAGCGGATCGAGTTCCCCGAGACCGTGATCAGCATGGCGATCGAGCCGAAGTCGTCCGCCGATCGGGACAAGCTGAGCGAGGCGCTGCGGGCGTTGGCGCGGCAGGATCCGACGTTCGAGAGCCG
>JAFGKA010000403.1 GCA_016928855.1 Phycisphaerae bacterium | reverse complement strand
GATGAGCGCCGAACTTCCGCGACTGGACAGCGATCCGCAGCGACCGCGACGGCACTCGGCCGCACTGGTCACGACGGGTGACGCGCCGCCGACCTTTGCCTTATCAAGTGCCTATCTCTCCTTCCAGGACTGGCGAGCGTGGATGGAGGCTGGATACCTCGATATGGGCGTACCGACGTGCTTCTACGACGAGACGCTCTCGCCGCTGTGGTATCGCCATTGGGTCGACGCGGCCATCGGATGGCGCTATGGCCGCCACATGTCGATCGGCGTGGCTCTGTCTCTGAACAGTTTTGCGGATGCGAAGGCACAAATCGAGTACGCCCGCTCCGCCGGCGCGGATGGCATCGCGACGTACAGCTATTCGGTCACGAACCGCACGGGCACGCCACCCTGGCCGGACTGGTATGGGTATGCGGGCGCGAACGTCTTTCCCACGCCGGCTGTTCCGCCGGGGATGCCCTGGCGCGATCCTGCCACGACGACCGAGGGCACGCTCTGCGGGCAGGTAACCGAGGCAGGCACGGGTGAACCGATTGACGATGCGACGGTCCGGGTCGGCGCATTGCCCCCGGTGCAGACCGATGGCAACGGCTACTACGCGGTCACGCGTATTCCGACGAGCGGCTCGGGGGCGAGCTACGACGTGACGGCCACCAAGGCCGGCTGGCCGTCCGTGACACACGAGGCCGTCGAGCTAGTCCCAGGCGCTGTTGCCATCGACAACCTGGAACTCGAATCGCCGTACGCCAGCTCCGACTTCAACCAGGATGATGACGTAGATTTGGCAGATTTCAGCCTGTTGGCCGCCTGTTTCAATGGTCCGAACCGTGCACCGGCGTCATGGAGTTGCAGCCGTCCGGATCTGGACAACGATGGCGACGTGGATCTGGCGGACTTCGGGGTTTTCGCCTCTTGTTTCAACGGGCCGAACCGGCTGCCGGTGTGCGTGCCGTAGGCGGCGAAGGCGCCGCGTTCGGAGGCGACGCTCTTCCTAATGTGGATATAAGTCATCCGATTATGCACAAGGACTCCGTCGGCACCGCATGCGCTGTAAGTACTGTGGTGAACATGGTGTTCTGCATGTGGGCGACGATCGAGCCTTGGGCACGCGGCCCGAGACTTTCGCAGATTTCTTCGTCATTCCGCGGCAGACCCCTCGGAGTTTTCTTGACAGCACCACGTCGCCGCGAGACAATGCGAGGTGCGTTCTGAGCAGGGCGGAAGGACGCACAGCATTTCCTTTCTGTTCTTTCTGTGCCGTGGCGCGACACCATCACACGGAGAAGCATCGCGCCGCAACGCGTCCTTCGGCAGTCGAATGAATCATCGTATTGCAGTGTCGGATGGGTGAAGATGTGTCGACGACGGCTAGCTGTTGCAGGTTCGGCCGAGCGGGAGCATCTATCGCTTCGCCTCCGTATCGCATGGGAGCGGAGTTCACATCCACATCACACTGGCAACGCTCTCAACTCGTAGTCGCGCAAAGCTGCGCAGGGGAGGTCCATCATGAACCGAAACATGTCTCGACTGTGTGTGGCGGTGTCGATTCTCATGGCGGTGCCTGTCGCCTTCGGCCAGAGTGGTTCGGCCGAGACGGGCACGGTCGTCTGTTCGACGGCCGACTGGCCGATCACCGGCGTATTTACGTTGCCGGACCATTGGCCGGTGGAACTGGTGCTGCCGGTCGGTGTTGACGTTCTGGCCGTGGACGTGGTGGACGGCGTAGCCACCGTCTCGCTGTCCGAAGGGGTGCTGCCGCTGCTGAGCGAGGCCGCGCTTGCCAATCTCTACAAGGCGTTGTCCAGTCCATTGACTGCATCGTCCGACGTCCGCGCCGTGCGTTTGACCTGTCAAGGTGAGTTGCTTTCCTCCTATCTGGGCGCGGCAGCTCCGGTTTCACGGCCTGCGTCGATGGAGGCGTCAGGGCCCGATGCCGCGCCGGCTGTTGCGGGCTTGAGCGGGTTGACGATCACGATCGGCCCCTCGCACGGGTACACCTACGGCGCCTACGGATGGGGCTACCAGCGTCCCGAAACGTGCGGCCTCGGCGAGCTGATTCGCGAGGATCTCAACTCGATCCGCCTGATGCAGTTCCTGCATCAGTATCTGACGCAGGACGACGCCACCGTGTACGTGTGCCGGGAGCTCGATGAAACCAACTGCTGCAATGACTCCACGGGCTTTCCGTGGTGGAAGATGGCCGCGTATTGCTGGGTTCGCCACCTCGGCGCTCCCTGCGACGTGTGGGCGGCTTACAGTGGTGACTGCTCCGGCGAGGAGAGTGTCAACCGCAACAGCGACGACGTCCGCGCACGGCCCCTCTACGCCGATTATGTCGGCTCTGATATCTATATTGCGCACCACACCAACGCGTTTGACGGAACTGTCAGCGGCACGGAAGTGTATCGCGACACCGCGATGGAACATCCCGAGCATGTGACGGCCAGCTACAACCTGGCGCTCGCGGCGAAGACGGAAATTGAGGCCGCGATCCGACAGATGTACGATGCCGACTGGCCTGACCGCAACAGCGGCCTGCCCCGCGATTCGGCGGGAGCCTTCGGCGAGATCCGCGTGCCGAATCAGCCGGCCTGCCTGATCGAGCTGGCCTTCCATGACAACTGCACCCGGGATGCGTTGTACCTGACGGACAACTTCTTCCGTTCGGTGACCCAATGGGGTCTCTACAAGGGCATCTGCAGCTACTTCGGACGGACCGTTACGTGGGATCAGTATTCCTGCGAATATGTCAGCGATACGATTCCATCTCTGATGGATGCCGGGCAGACCTACAGCGTGAGTATCACGCTTCGAAACCGGGGCGTCTTGTGGGACAATCCACATGGCTTCAAGCTCGGTGCGGTCGACGACAGTGATCCCTTCACCTCGTTCAATCGCGTTGACGTCACTGGCGAAGCGCGTCCCGGGAATACATACACGTTCACCTTCGACATGACGGCGCCGGGAGCGCCGGGCACCTACACGACCGATTGGCAGATGGTTCGGGAAGGTGTCGCGTGGTTCGGGCCGATCCACAGCGAACAGATCGAAGTGGAAGGCACGGGTCCCTACGATGCCGCGGCACTCGTCAGCGATACGCTGCCGACCGACATGCGCGTCGGCGAGCGCGCGACCGTGAGCATCACGTTCGAGAACACAGGAACGATCACGTGGACCAAGGCCACCGGACACAAGCTCGGCGCGGTCGGCGGATCCGACGATTTTACGCCGCTGGTCTGGATCGAGCTCGACGACACCGATTCAATTGCGCCGGGGCAACAGAAGACCTTCACGATTCCCGATTTCACCGCCCCGCAGACAGCGGGCACCTACGTAACCGACTGGCGGATGTATCGTGATGGTGCCAACTGGTTCGGTGAGACCTTGATCGGGAGCATCGACGTCAGCTACGCTCCGTTCTGGATCCAGACCCACTCGCTGCCGCAGGGGCTGACGGACCATGGCGTTGTCTACCTCAACGGCTACGTCTACTCGCTCGGCGGACGCTCCAATGTCGCCACGGCTGCCACGGACGTTGTCTATTATGCGGCCGTCAACACCGACGGCAGTATCGCCGCCTGG
>JAFGKA010000402.1 GCA_016928855.1 Phycisphaerae bacterium | reverse complement strand
TTGGCGCGTTGCGCTTCGAGAAGCTGGTCGTAGTAACAGCCGGTATTGGTCGACAGGACCAATGCGGCAACACCGATGGCACAGAGGACTAACCGACTGGACATCACAGCCTCCTTAACTCTGACAATTCCCAATGACTTTCAGTTCGAACCTGGCTTCATGAACCGCTTCCCGGTCACGCATACGGCGCGATGGTTCAACGATTCCCGCCCCGAGATGTTCACGGATGGGATCCGAGACAGGCGAGCGTATCGTACCGGAATCCGCGATTCCGAACACGTACGCCGTTCGCCGTGCAAGCCCGTCCGTCCTTGCGAAGGTGATCGGAGTATCGCCTCCGGCGTCCAATCACCTCGGGGTCGCACTACCCGGCCTTGCCGCGCTTCGCCTTGGCTTTGGCCTCCGGCTTTTCCTTCTTGGCCTTGGCCTTGGCGGGCCGGGGGGTTGACGGTCGTCCGACCAGCCAACCAATCAGAGCAAACAATCCACCGGCAGCCACCGTGCCAGCGAAGAAGATCAACAGATTACTATCGATCGCGCCGAGGTACGTCGGCCAAACACCATACGTCGTGGCGGCAGCGACCGCACCCGCCAGCGCGAGCGTCATCATACCCGCGACAAGCAACCCTGAAAAGATGGGCGCGCTGGGATCCCTGGGAAAAACTGCGACCCCCATGGAAACCGCGACCGGCTGGCCCAGGGCTACCGGTCCGGCCACGGCTTCTTCCGCGGCCATCGGCTCCTGCTGGAGTTCCGTCGCCTCGGTCGCTTCGAGCGTCTGCGTGGCCGCATCGTCGGCCAGCTCGATATCGCCGAGCACGTCCGCGCCGAGCGACGTGTCGTCGCTTTCCCGGGTCAGGTCCAACAGCCCGCTGCCGGCGCCGCTGCCATCGAGCCCAAGATGTTCGTCGCCGCCGGTCGCGATGGTCTTGGCCATCGGGTCGGCGGCAATCTCGAGGTCATCGTCGTCAAACACGCTGATCCCGACGTTCGTGATCACCGTGTCGTCCTTCCGCATGCCTTCAACGGTTTCGGTATCGACTTCATCGAGACTCAGGACGTCTGATCCCGACAAGGCCAAGTCAGAATCTCCCAGCCGAGCACCACTGCCCGAGCCGGCCTTGGCGGGAGGTGCAGCCGAACCGCTCCCGGAATCGTCCAGGCTCGGCTCCGGACCGCTGCGGCCAGGGGCTTTCGCGCCGACCGCGCTGGCATCGGTCGCGCCCGTCTCCGTATCCTCGAGACTGAGGATGGACGAACCACCGAAACTCGCCGACAAACCCGGGTCATCGGCTGGTGGCGGAGACGGCGCGATGCCGGAATCGTCGGCAGGCTCGAGCACAAGTTCTCCGCTGTCGGCGGAACCGCTCCGCTCAGCCACGATGGCGTCCACTTCCTCAACCCGATAGTTGAGTTTGCCGGAGTCGCGGAACTCGCGGAGTCTGCCCTGCCGCACGAGGATGCGCAGGCCATCCTCGTCCGTCTTAAGCTTCTTCTGAGCCTCTTCCACGTTGTAGTACTGTTTCGCCATTTGGATACTTCTCACTTGCCGGGGACGGCCGGCGCCTCGGACGACGCGGCCTCGCCCGCGTCGGCGCCGGGGGCGCCCAACACGGCCTTGCGTCGCGAAACCTGCTGTTCCACGAGATCGGCGACGGCGGCGGGAGTCGGGTCGCCCACGTTGAATTCTTCCAGATATCGGTCAAAAACCCACGAACGCGCCGCCACCAGTCGCAGCTGCTTCGTGCCGTCGACGCCGTTGACGAATTCGTAACACCAGACCGTTCCTGTGTCCACGTCGAGCATGAACAGCCCAAACGACGTGCGCGTGAGCTGCCCCGTAAACGCATGGATGCCGCGAGCACCCAACCGGTCCGTGCCCGGCTGCGCCTGTGCCCAAGCCGCGTCCCGACGGACCGCCGAACGATCGAACTGAAGAACCTCCACCGTCGCGATGACCGCGAGCAGGATCGCGATTACCCATCCGAGCGTCTGTCGGTCCGGTGGCGCGGCAACAACCGTTGTGCTGGATCCTTTTCCGTCGTTCAACAATACTGTAACCCCAGTCCAGGCAGTGGTTTACCCACGATGCCACGGCAGGCCTGCGCGTCCAGCGCTCGCCCACTCAGTAGATTATTATAAACCCCCCTGTCAAGCGACGCAACAGGCCCACACGTTGTCGGACACCGTGAGCATGTGGTGCCCAACGGAAATCGCCGCGCCCGGACGTGAAACTGTAACATACTGTCAGACAATAACTTAAATGTGAATCGCGCGCAGCGGCACAGCGCCCCACCAAGGGCCGGCCGCGGCGCAGCTCACCGCCGCCCACATGATTGACCGATAACAAACGGAATGGCAATTTTTTTGTTGACGATATCCGGTCGAACGTGTTATGCTGGTCGGTCGTGGAGGATGGATTAGCGGCTCAGGGCTGTGCTCGAACCTTCCTCGGCGGGGGTAGCGAGCGGGAAGAAGCCGCAGAGAGTTAGCTGCAACGGCGGAGAAAGCCTCCAAGCGAAGGCGCTGTGGGTGCCGACGCTTCTCGTCCAGGGAGGAGGCGAGAATCCACGGTCAATTCGAAGTGGATCGACGGGACGGTTAAGCGTCACTACGGGCGACTTCGGTGTTGAGGGTGTGGTTCTGTGCGCAGCGTTGTCAAGATCATTATCTGTGCCTGCCTGAGCGTGGCAGCGGGGGCATCGAACAGCCTTGCGTCGCTCGGGCCGTCGGATGTACTCATCCTCGTTAATGCAGACAGCCCCATCAGTCGTTGGACCGCCGATCTCTACCGCGTGTATCACCCGGGCATTGCAGATACGCAGGTTCTGTACCTCGACGGCTTAGCGGACAGCGCCTCTCCTTGGGCGACGCCCGCGACCGAGATTATGACACGCGTTGACTTCGAGGCCCTGATCGCCCAACCCGTTCGCAATCATCTCATCGCGAACAACATGGTCGACAGTGTCTATTGCATCATCACGACCGCGGGGATGCCCTATCGTATCGAGGATACGGCCCCATCGCTCGCCAACGTAATCTTCGCCTACTACGACCAGGGTTCGGAGCTCTGGCAGGCGGGATCGGACGCCTATCTCACCGTAGAAAATCGGGCGGTCGTCAATGCGGCTTCTGTGGAGTCGGAACTGGCGGTACTCTTCCAGATCGAGTCAGGGAACCCGGCTTTCCCGAACCCGCTGCCGATTGCGAACCGACTTGTGAATCCGTATCAGGGCTACGCCAGCGGTATCCAGGCTTGGGTCGCCGAGCGAGACATTCTCAACCGGCGCAACAGTTTGCGATGGACAGTAATCCCCCGGATCTCCCGCAGCCCACGGATCGAAGGCGAGATGGATCCGTTCCCGGGAGGCTACTCGGCCAAGAACCGGCGGATGTCACCGGCGGATATCTATCTGGTTGCACGGTTGGATGGTCCCCGCCCGGTTGGCGGCTGCCCGAGTTACGCGATTCTCGACATGATGCGGCGCGCGGCGATCGTCAGCAATCCAAACCGCCCGGACTTCGTCGGGTATGATTCCTCACAGGCGGTGGCCGTGATCGACGGCGCACCGGATTGTCCGAGCGGCTGCCCGCCGCAGTCTGCCATCACACGGACAGTCAACGTGCCACCCCAATACGACTTCCTGACCTACGAGGACCATCCTGTCCCGCCCGGTGCAGAAGCATTTGACGGCTCATCGAACCTAGCCAATCGCTACGACCAAGCTTTCCAATGGCTTGTGCAGGAGATGCCGACCGCCGATGTCACCACATGGCATTCCATCTTGGCCGGGCTGGGCGGCATGCTGTTGTGGGATGACACGAACTCGATCATGAACGGGGCGTACCTCAGCCCGGGCAGCGGCATCATCGGGCTGCTGACATACGGAAAGCACAACGTCGGCGACGGCCGACCGGCGAATTATCTGCTTGCGTCCGGGCCAGGCGGTGGCCCCCTGCTGCCCTGTGTGCCCGGGGCGACATTCGCCTCGATCGAGAGCTTCAACGCCGTGACGATGTTCAACGATGGCGTCTGGACGTTCCAGGGACGAATTGCCCAGTTCATCGAGATGGGTGGCACCGCCGCGATCGGCCATGCCTTTGAGCCGGAAGTCAGCGCCATCGTTCAAGGAGACTACCTCCTGATCAATTTCCTTCGCGACGATGACGGGGACGGAATCGGTGACCTGACATTCGTTGAGGCGGCGTTCAGTGCCCTGCCCTATCTGAGTTGGTCAGAGGTCGTGATAGGGGATCCACTGATGCGGCTGCATGCTGGACCGGGCGCTCTGGTCAAGCTCAATACATGTCGAGCCGACATGGACCGCGACGGCGATGTGGACCTGACCGACTTCGCCGCGTTCCAGCATTGCTACAACGGTCCTAATCGGCCCTACGGTTCCCCCAGTTGCAGACCGGTTGATTTCGATGCGGACTGGAGCATCGATTCTCGCGATTTCAGCGTCTTTCAGTCGTGCTTTAATGGCCCCAATCGTCCGCCTGCCCCCGGTTGCTTCACGCACTAACCGTTCGATCCCATGCACGTAACTCACTATGCACGCGGCGCATGCGCGTCAACCGCGATGACCTTCGATCGTGCATGACGTTCTCTCTGGCATAAGGTTCTCCGAAAGAATTGTGTAAACCGAAGTCGGACAAATTTCATGTCCGATACGACGAAACGCCTTGACACAGGGGCCAGGATGGGGTATCTTTACAGTTGAGAGTAGGTCTGTGTGTACATATCGCGGGAGAGAGACGAGCCGGAGACGGTCTCTCTCCCGCGTTTGCGCGCTGGGGGCGGACAGCTCCGAGAGGTGGTGGAAAAGCACGATTTCGAGGGCAGCGGCGCTGCTTCGGCGGCGCCCTGGAAGGAGGCGGGGAAAGGCATGCGAACACGAACAAATCTCCGGGCGTGGAAAAGCGGCATGTCATTCGGCGTGGCTGTCTCGCTCGCCCTTGGTCTTGGCGCTACGGCAGCGTACAGCCAAGGAACGATCGACGATCTCAGCGGAAATCTCGGCCCAGGCACGGTTTTTTCGACGGAGCCGTCGCCGCCACATTGGGATATGGATGAGGTGGCTTTTCAAGGCGGGACGGTCCTGGGTAGCGACATGTGGTTCATCTCTCCTTCTGGACAGGGCGCGCTGACGTGGCAGGCGGATCTGGACGAGGATTTGAACTTGGGCGGCCCTCTTGCTGATGCGACGTTCAAGGAAGGCGGCTCGTTGATCCTCAAGGGCCAAGTGTACGATTTTTTTGGTACCTACCTGAATCCAGGCAATGATGTTTTGTTGACGGCGACGGTGTCCGCATTCCGGTTCACCGAGTCTGCGCCCACAACCAACAGACTCAATCAGATGGATGCCACGGCGCGGATTACGCCGACCGGCGGTTTTCTTGTGACAAACACGATTCCTGGTGGGATGCGTATGATCGGCGACTATTTCATCAGTTGCGGTCTGCCGAGCTTGCAAACCTACGCGGGCAATATCGACGATTTCCAGGCAGACATATGGAGTTCGGCCGGCGGTGGGCTCTTCTCGCTGAACCCGGTTCCTGAGCCGGCCACGCTTCTGTTGCTTGCGGGCGCGATTCCGGTCCTGGTCCGGCGAGTGCGTCGGATCGAACGGTAGTTGTGATGGGTAGCGGACGCAGCAGGCTTTAGAAGCTGTCGTCCTTTTTGTGTGCGGGAAGTGAAGCGGTTTGCTTCTTAAACAAGCAAGGGGAATGGTGATGAAGGGAAAGGCTCTGATAGGTGTATGTGTCGTTCTGGCTGCCTCATCAATGGCAAGCGCTGCCTATTATAATTCGCTGGCGCATAACTTGGTGGGCGAGAATCTGGAAGACACGGTTTTCGATCCCGAGACCGGACTGCTGTCGATCAACGATTCGACCACAGGCCTGACGCACAACACGGATCCGGCGATCGCGGTGCCGCAGGGCGGCGTGGGCGTGCAGGGGTACGCGACCGTCTCCTTGTCCACGACGCTCGTGGGTTTTGACACGCCGGCTCATCCGGGCAAGGCCGTGTTTGCGGGTGGTAATTTCTCCCTGAGTTTCCTTTTCGACCCCGAGGGCGATGGGAGCTACGAGTCGTATTCGATCGGCGGTCCCATCGAGGGGCTTGTCGTCGAATGCCAACCCGTCAATTCCAGTTTGACGAAGTTCTATGGCGAGGGTCTCTGGCAGGCCGTGACCAAGAGTCTTCCAGCGGACTGGCTGGATGGCGGCGGGTACAGCAGCATTAACACACTGACGATCGACGTCGGTAGTGATTTTACTGCTGGATTCGACTGGACGACAGGGTTCGCCGGCCAGTCGCTGTATTCGCTGTTCCCGAATGATGAGGCGGTACCGGAGCCTGGCACGCTGCTATTGCTGGCGGGTGGCGCTCTGTTCCTGCGTCGTCGTCGCGTTGCCTGATCAGGGACGCGAACGATCTCGAACAGCCCCGATTCATCGCCTTGCGAATAACGCGAGCGAGTTCCGACACGCAACGTGTCGGACTCGCTCGTTCTTTGCGCGATCCCTTCGCGGGGGCCACCTGAGACCGGACCGCCGTGCGCAAGAACACGCCTCGGTTGCCGCTCTCGCGACCCCCGAGGCGTGTTGTCGTTTCAAGCCTTTGTGTTGACGCCCGGCCGGATCACGCCCGTTCCGGGCGCCGCTGCTTACGCGAAGTTCATCGTCATGAGGAACTCGGCATTGGTCTTGACCTTCTCAAGTCGGCTGCGAAGCATCTCAACCGCCTCGACGACGTTCATATCGCTGAGGACACGGCGCAGCCGGTAGATGAGTTCGAGTTCCTTCGGCTCCATCAGCAGCTCTTCCTTGCGGGTGCCGCTGGCGGGGATGTCGATCGCCGGCCAGGTGCGCCGGTCGACGAGACGCCGATCCAGGTGCAGTTCGCTGTTGCCGGTGCCCTTGAACTCTTCGAAGATGACCTCGTCCATCTTGCTGCCCGTATCGATCAGGGCGGTGCCGATGATCGTCAGCGACCCGCCTTCTTCGATGTTCCGAGCCGCACCGAAGAACCGCTTCGGCTTTTGCAGCGCGTTGGCATCGACACCACCGGTCAGGATCTTGCCCGAGTGCGGCACTTCAGTGTTGTATGCACGGGCCAGACGCGTGATCGAGTCGAGCAGAATGACCACGTCCCGGCCGTACTCGACCATCCGGCGCGCCTTCTCGATGACCATCTCGGCCACCTGTACGTGGCGGCTGGCGGGCTCGTCAAACGTCGAGCTGATCACCTCGGCGCTCGTGTGCCGTTGCATCTCAGTCACTTCCTCCGGCCGTTCGTCGATCAGCAGGATAATGACGTAGGCCTCGGGATCGTTGTGCGAGATCGCGTTGGCCATCTTCTGCAGCAGCACCGTCTTGCCCGTTCTTGGCGGCGCGACGATCAGCATGCGCTGGCCCTTGCCGATCGGTGTGACGAGGTCCACGATCCGCATGTTGATGTCGTCCGCGCCCGCTTCGAGGATCAGTCGCTCCTCCGGGAACAGCGGCGTGAGGTCCTCGAAGTTCGCCTTTTCCGTGACCTTCTCGGGATCCTCGTAGTTGATCGCCTCGACCCGCAGCAGCGCGAAATACCGCTCGGACTCCTTCGGCGGCCGGATCTGGCCGGCGACGACGTGCCCGTTCCGCAGGCCGAATCGACGGATCTGCGACGGACTGACGTAAATGTCGTCCGGGCACGGCAGGTAGTTGTATTCCGGACTCCGCAAGAAGCCAAAGCCGTCGGGCAGGATCTCAAGCACGCCCTCGCCGTACATCAGCCCGTTCTGGCGGATGCGCTCCTTGAGGATCTTGAAAATGAGTTCCTGCTTCTTGAGACCGGTGTATTCGGCCAGGCCTTCTGTCTTGGCGATATCGTGCAGCTCCTGCACGTTCATCTTCTGCAGGTCGGTGATGTGCAGATCGCCGCGCTTGATCTCTTCATACTTCGCATGAGTCTCAGCGTCGATGGCGCTGTCTTCGTGCCTGGTATTCACGTCGGTATTGCCGTTGGCGACGGCCACCTCCGCATCGTTGCTGTTGCCCGACGCGTTCGGACGAGGCGAGGCGATCTTTCGCTTCGGCCCCACCGACTTCCCCCGGTTGCTCTGGCTCTTGGCCATCTGACTGCTCCTCCTGAATAGTCCGTTTCTCAGAGTGGCAAACCGCTGTTGCCGTGGACTGTTTGCGTAACGGTATTCCCTGGCAGTGGTTGCGGGAATGGACGCGCCCCATTTATCCCAACGGCGGCATCCACACGGGAGTTGCTGACTGCGGTATCATCGGCACGGCGGCCAGCCGAACTCCATACGTTTCTTGGGGACATCTCGGGGCGAACCCGAGCGGCGATTCTCCAGTCTGGATTACCCGCCGACCTGCTCCCATGTGCGGGGCCGATTTTCGTGCCAACTCTCAGCCAGGCGCAGTTCTGCGACGAGGGAGACGACGCTCAAGGTCTGCTACGGGAAATCCGGCGGAAATCACTGCCGCGCCGGAAGTACGACCTGAGGTGAGGTTGGTACAACCGCCCCGATCACTTGGGTTATGGTAGTATATCCAGCTTGAGCATCTTTGTCACGCCCCAAAACGGGGCAAAAAACCACGTTTGGCAAAAATCATATAAAATGCTTGCATGAAAGGAGTTACATGCGGTATGTGTCCGTTCCGCGAGCTTCGGGTAGCCCTCGTCGTTCGCGTCACAGCAGTCGAAGCTCCTTGAGTTCCACGAGGTTGTCGGCCGGGTCGAGGGTGAGCAATCGGCGGCTACCAAGGCCCATGCCGTGCTCAACGTAGTGTGGAAGGCCGAGGTCCTGGAGCCGTCCGGCCAACGAGGTCAGTGAATCGACCTGCACCACCAACCGACGTCGCATCGGCGACGAAATGGCCTCCTCGAACAGATGGACGAACAGCCGTCGGTTGTGCGCCTCGAACACGACCGACGGCATTTCTTCGTCTGGCGGCACCACCTCTCGCAGGCCGATCAACTCGCCGTAGAAGAAGCGCAGGCGCGTTTCTTGTCCCGGGCGGGCCTCGATGTGCACGTCGTCGATGGCGTGGATGCAGGGGTTTTCGTACATGGCCTTTCTGGTTGTATCGGGCAGGCTATGGCCGTTTCTCCTCAAGGATCAAGAGCCGCTTCTCGATACCCTTCCGTTGGTCCTCCAGCTTGTCGATCCGCTCGCGCAAGGCGCGGATGACGTCGGCCTCGCCTGATTCCTGATTGATCGTATCGATTGCTTTGCGCGCCCGGTCGCGTCGCTCTTTTGAGGCGCTGCTATCGACAACGGTCTGCAGGGGCCGGATTGCCCCCTTGTCGGCGAGTACAGCCAACGCGTCGATGGCGGCGTCGACGGCGGCCTCCTGGGAATCGGCCAAAAGCCCGACGAGGAAATCGCAGACATCCGCTGCGCTGTCCGTGTTCCGTGCAAGCGTGGCAAGGGCCCGGATGCCGGTCGCGCGGCTCCGATACGGGGCGCCGTAAGCCGCGAGTTGGCGGGCGGGCTCCAGCCCTTGCGGGGCTCGAAGTTCGGCAAGGGCCTGGATCGCCGCGGTGCGGATACGGTCGCGATAGGAGGCCTTGGCGGTGTTGGCGACGAGCCGTTCGATGATCGCGTCCGCAGGCGTCTGGTTGCCGAGGCCGGATGTGGCGGCGGCCTCCACGCCGTAAGACACGTCCGCTTCGGCGTAGCGCAGCAGCGTCTCGGCCGCGATCGTGTCGCGATAGGTACCGAGGGCGCTCACGGCGGCGCGCCGCACGCGGTGTTCCCGGAGTGTGCTGGAGTCGGCCAGTGCCTCGGCGAGCATGTCGCGGGCGGCTTGCTGTTGCATGCTGCCGAGCGATTCGGCGGCCTCGGCGCGGGTGCCCCAGTATTCCTGCTCATCCAGCATGACCTCCTGGAGTGCGCGGCGGGCCGGGTCCGAGTCGATCTGGGCGAGGGCCCGGATGGCGTAAAGCCGCGCCGGCACCGTCGGGGCCTGGCGTGCCTCGCGAACGAGCATTGGCCGCGGCAGGTTCAACTCGATCTTCGCGAGCAGAACAGCCTCGGGATCGATGCACACCTGCAGCGGCTCGTGGTCACGGGGTACGGTCATGGCGGCTACACGCTGCCCGATCGGCAGGACGCGTTTCTCGATGGCGCCGTCCTCGGCTACGAGCCAGACGCCGAGTTCGGCGACAAAGGCGGGCGAATCGCGGGTGATCGGCTGCGTCTGCTCACATGTGATGCGCAGCTCGTTGCGATCGTCGTCCCATGCGTAATCGATCGACAGGTGCGGCACACCTGGCCGGTACACCCATTGCCGGAAGAAGCGTTCATAGCTTCGGCCGGACAGATCGTCTACGACCTTGCGCAAGTCGTCGGTTTCGACCTGCTGCCATGCGTATCGTTCGAGGTACGTGCGCACGCATTGCCAGAACAGTTCATCGCCCAACGAATGCTGCAGCATGCGAAGCACGGACGCGCCCTTGTGGTACGGATAGCTGTCGTGGCGCCAGAAGACCTCGAACGGATACTCATA
>JAFGKA010000401.1 GCA_016928855.1 Phycisphaerae bacterium | reverse complement strand
CGGCGGATGCGGCGTTCGGCGAACGCGGCTACCCCGAGCGCCACGAGGCAGCCGGCCAGCGCCGCCGAACCAATGCCAACCGCCTTGAGCGACTCGGCTGGCTGATCGAGGCCGGTGTGTTCGAGCGTGAACGCGCTGGCCGCGACGTTGCCGGGCAGGAACAGGTTGTCGGCCAGCAGCTCGTTGCCAGTGCGGGCATAGAAGTACCCGAACACGGCCACGGGCAGCGCGATCGCCGCCGCGTAGCTGACGAGATAGAACCGGCGACGAAGCCGACCCGCCAGCAGCCACGCCAGCAGGAACATCGCGTGCGGCACGGCCACGGCGACAAGAACCTCGATCTTGCAGAGTGCCGTTAGTGACAAGAACACGCAGGAAAGGACGAAATTCTGGTTGCGATGGCGAGCAGCGTGCCGGATCAGAAAGTAGATGCTCGCCATTGCCAGCAGCATCCCGTACGTCGCCGGGCAGGCGTAGGGCAGCACGGAGTTGAATATGTTGACTGTCAGGTAATGCCCGAATGCGCAGACATACAGGAACGCGACCGCGGCGGCCGCTGCCGGCGCGCGGGCTGCGAACTGCCGCACAAGTCGATACGTCAGCCAGGCGGTCAGGGCGGTCACGACCATGCCGGCCGTGGTGATCACGCTGAGGTGTACGCCGAAGATCCGGAACAGTACGGCGTTGACGTACGGCGGCAGGGGGCCATACCAGTAGCGGATATCCTTATAGAGCGTGGCTCCGCCGGCGAGTTGCCGGGGCGTATCGAGTTCGCGCCCACAGTCGATGACCACATCGCCCCAGCGTTGCCACGATGTATGCAGGTTCTCGGCCATCGCCAGGGCGATGAGCAGGGCGACCGCGACGCGCGCCAACCACCGCCACATAGGGAATCGGCGGCCGGTGTTCGGCCTCGGCGCGTTATCGACGGAGATCGGCTGACCCGCGTCCTGTCTGGTCTCGTCCACGTTGACGCCTCCGTTGGCCTGTTGCCGCGCCGCGGCCGCGTGTCTGTTTCGCGGCCGAAGAGAGGGGGTCAGGCACCTTTTTGCCTCGAGTGCCCCGCTGTGCAGCCGGCGTTTCCCACCGTTCGGGCCGCTGTTCGCGGGGGTCGGCTCGCTGCGGCAAAAAAGGAGCCAGACCCCGGCCGCGAAACAGATACGCGGCACCCGGCACGCGGCAATGAGCGGCACAGTGTACCCTCGCCGCCGCGGGCGGCCAACGCGGACGGTGGTAGGCAATTGACGTCAGCGGTCTCGATGTCATACGGTATCTGTCTCCGGGCGCGTGGCACCGGGCTTCGGACAGGGATCAGGACGTGGCGAAAACGCGAAACATTCTGATTGGGCTGGCGGTAGTGGCGATTGTCACGGCCGGGCTGGCGGTGTCGTGGCTGCGGGGGCGGCGGTGCCCGCCTTCCATGCACGTGCTGCTCATCACGCTCGATACGACGCGGGCCGATCGGCTTGGCTGCTACGGCTACGACCAACCGACCACCCCGAATCTTGACCAACTGGCCGACGATGCCGTGCTCTTCGACATGGCGATCGCCCAGGCGGCGGTCACGCCGGTCTCACATGCATCGATTCTGACCGGCCTCGACCCCCATCATCACGGCCTGCGTGTGATGCATGGCCTGGCCGCGAACACGCTCGACGAGAAACACACCACGCTGGCCGAAGTCTGGCAGGCCGCCGGCGGCCGGACGGCGGCGTTCGTCAGTGCGTTTCCTGTGACGCCGACCTTCGGGTTAGGCCAGGGCTTCGAGCACTTCGACATGGACTTCCCCAACGCCGACGGCGAGGGGCTCGTCTCGGAGGCCGAGGGCTGGGTCAGTACGGGCTCGAGCCAGCGACGGGCTGATGCGACGACGACCGCCGCGATCACCTGGCTGGAGAGTCAGCCAGATGCCGAGGCGCCGTTGCTGATGTGGGTGCACTACTTCGACCCGCACGACCCGTTCGTGCTGCCGCCGAAGGAGATGCTCGGGCAGTTCCGGCCCCGGTCGAAAGATCGTGCCGATGTGCTGCGGGCGATCTACGATGCTGAGGTGGCTTACATGGATGCGCAGATCGGCCGCCTCTTCGACGCATTCAAGCAACGCGGGCTCTGGGACCGAACGATCGTGGTCGTCGTGGCCGACCATGGGGAGGGCCTCGGCGATCACGACTGGTGGACGCACGGCATCCTCTACCAGGAGCAGATCCGCGTGCCGCAGATCGTTCGCGTGCCGGGTATCAGGCCGCGGCGCGTCATGCAGCTTGTGCGAACGATTGACCTGATGCCGACGGTGCTGGAGCTGGCCGACGTGCCGGACGCGCTGCGGCCCGTGATGGACGGCGAAAGCCTGACGTACCCGATGCGAACCGGCTGGACGGGCAAGCCGCGCGTGGCATATTCCGACTCGGTCAATATGCTCGGCTATGGGCGTTTTGACGACCTCACCCGCCGCGATGACAAGTATGAGAAGCTCTATTGTCTGATTGACGGCAGTTACAAGCTCATTTTCCACCAGTTGAAGCCGGAAAACAAGGAGTTCTACGACCTGCTCACCGATCCGCGCGAGCAGACCAACCTGGCGGCG
This sequence comes from Phycisphaerae bacterium, assembly GCA_016928855.1. Lineage (GTDB taxonomy): Bacteria > Planctomycetota > Phycisphaerae > UBA1845 > PWPN01 > JAFGKA01. Next base: position 420 of record JAFGKA010000401.1, on the reverse strand, counting down.
TCGAAGCCGCCGGCGATGCTGGTGATGATGGAACGACTCGAGACCATGCAATGTCTCTCGCCGATCATGCCGGGCATGACCCCAACCGACCTCAATCGGCTTGGGCAGCTCGAGAGCCTCGGTTACATCGACCGCTCCGCCACGACGACCACGAGTACTGCTCCGACAGCAGAACGGCCTACAACCAGTAAAGCGGCACCATAGCCCGCCTGTGCAATCCTGGGTGTTCGTATCACTGCTCTGCAATCAGTGTCAGAAATGAGTCACTCTCATGACCAAATGCTCTCTATCCGCCGCGTGTAACTCAAGTCTGCTTCCGCCTCGCTTCCCAAATCAGTGCTTCGGCAGCGCGTCGAGGAGCTGGTCGATTTCCTCAGTGGTGTTGTAGAAGTGCGGACTCGCGCGCAGGCGGCCTTCGCG